>CAYQCL010000008.1:0-61226 GCA_964416065.1 uncultured Oscillospiraceae bacterium
GCATACTTTTTAATTATTCCTCGGCTTTGTATCAAAGTCTGCAAGAACATATCATGTGTTTTTTTTCGTTTTGCATCTGTATGGGGCCTCCTTTCCCACACTAAATGCAACTTCTAAGCGCTACTGTTGCTTTTACTTTGGAAATTCACTTCAACATCTTTCCCTCAGCGCAACGTCAAACTCCGCGTTGTCAATTCATTCCGAACGTGTTATAATATAACTAGCATTTTCAAAGGAGGCCTATAAAGAATGAAGCGTAGAATCGGTATTCTGACAAGCGGAGGCGACTGTCCCGGCTTGAACGCCGCTATCCGTGGCGTGGCCCGCGCGGCCTATGAGCTTTTTGACGCTGAGATCATTGGCATCCGTAATGGTTATGGCGGATTGATCGAAGGCGAATACCAGGAAATGAGCAAAAAACAGTTTTCAGGTATTTTGACGCTTGGCGGTACCATTTTGGGCACCAGTCGTCAGCCCTTCCGTAATATGCGCGTCATCGACGAAAGCGGTGTGGACAAGGTTGCCGCGATGAAAAAAAACTACCGCGACTTAAAGCTTGACTGTCTGGTGACCCTGGGCGGAAACGGTACGCACAAGACGGCAAACCTGCTCAGCGAGGAAGGCCTCAACGTGATCGGTCTGCCCAAAACCATTGACAATGATATCTACGGCACCGACTTCACCTTTGGCTTCCATACCGCTGTGGACATCGCGACAGAGGTTATTGACCGTATTCATACCACCGCAACCAGTCATGGCCGCTGTATGGTCATTGAGGTCATGGGAAACAAGGCTGGCTGGCTGACGTTGTATTCCGGCGTAGCGGGCGGCGCGGACGTCATTCTTCTGCCTGAAATTCCATATGACATCAAAAAGGTCGCACAAACCGTTGAGGCCCGCGCCAAGAGCAAAAAGGCGTTCAGTATCATCGCCGTGGCGGAAGGCGCTTTGAGCGCCGAAGAGGCGAAGATGAAGAAGAAAGAACGCGAGGCCTATCGCTCCTCGCTGCCCTACGACTGCATCAGCAAACGCATCGCGGCCCAACTGAGCGAGATGGTAGGGGTGGAGGCTCGTTCCGTGGTTCCCGGTCATATTCAGCGCGGCGGTAGCCCGAGCGCGTATGATCGCGTATTGTCCACGCAGTTTGGCGTACATGCCGCTCAGCTGATTCGCGACGAGATTTACGGGGTAACCGTCGCGCTGAACGGCAACGAAATTGTCCATAACAAGCTCAAGGATATTGCGGGCGTACCCAAGCCCGTCCCCAAGGACGATCATGTCCTCATAACCGCGCGTAACATGGGGATCAATTTGGGCGACTGAGGTCTCCAAAGCGCGAGGCCTGTCGCACAAATGGTTTTATGGGGTTAGGGCAAAAATTCGCTCTCAAGCAACGTTTGAGAGCGAATTTTTTTGTACCTGACGCTTGTTGAAAGGCCTTTTTGCGTCAGGCCGCGTCGCTTTTCCCATGGCGCTGATTACCTCAGATCCATCAAATACGCCGACACATGAAAGCGCTCGTTTCCAGGCATTTGTCCAGAAGCGGTTTGTACGATTTGAAAGCCCGCGCTCTCATACAACCTTTTGGCTGGTTCGTTGCCGCAAAGAACCTCGATCGTCAAAGGGCGCTTCCGGGTATGCCCGATCACGTATTCGACCAGCGTCCGTCCAACCCCGCGCCTCATGCTTTCAGGCGCAACATATAGCCAGGCCAGCTCGTCCTCGCTATAGGCCACAAATCCCATGATCCTGGCGTCCGTCTCCGCCACCCGCACCTCATATTCAAACAGGCCCTCATTGCCGGCCGCCAGCGCAAGCGGGATAAAGGCATCTGAAAGTCCCGCCTTCTCAAGCTCCATCTTTCTTGCCGAATCATGAATCTCCTCAACGCGCTCCCAATCGGATGGGCGGTATGCTCGAATTTTGATCTCTTTCATCGCGGTTGACCTCCGTTGCTTTATTCACAAGGAATTATAATCGCTGTTTTGGTTTGGCGCAAGCATACATCACTTGCGCGCGATCGGTGCAAACTACCATCCGTATAGAATAGCGGAGGTTTGCCTGATGCAATGGATCATCTCAATCGCCGGGATTGCCGTCCTGTTCCTGCTGGCATTGGCCGTGCGCCGTCCGGCGCGGCCCACCTATCGGGATACCGTGCTGGACGACGCGCTTGGCGCCCATCTCATGGCGTTGGCTTCCCGTTCCGAGGGGAAGGGACGTTCAAGAATCAAAATGAGTCGGAGGCTGCTGCGTTCTTTGGAGCATGCCATGGGATATCTGAACACGCTTTCTTCCTCGGAGCTTCTGCCTGCCGCAAATTGGCTGTGTGATAACGGACGCTTTTTGCAGGAGGAGATTGTTTCTGTCGGCCTCGCGTTAAAGCAGATGCCCTCTCTTCCGCGCTCTCCTGACGGTCTGCCCCGCATATGCGTATTTGCCCGCGAGTTTCTTGGGCACAGCGCGGCATCACTCACGCGAGAGCGCTTTGAGGCGGCGGTGAAGGCATGGCAGAGCATCGCCCCCTTTACGGTTGAGGAGATCGATTCCCTTCCGGCGGCGCTTCGCCTGACGCTTCTGGAGCTTCTTTGTGAGCTGGCCGAGACATGCGCCCGTGAGCAGAGCGCTCGCTCATCCGCGATTCATATGAACCGGCTCATCCGGCACGATCAGACACGGAGAGCCATGCGGCTTTTCAACCGTCATAAGCATGAGCCTGCTTTTTTGGAGCGGCTTTTGAGCGAAGTCAGAGAGGACGGCGAGACAGGACAGGCGCTTTGGCTTGACCAATATTTCTCGCAGCATGCCCTTTCCGCCGACGTGTTGGCGCAGACAGAGCACGACCACCAGACGGAATGCAGCCTTTGGGTCAGCAACGCCGTCACCTCTTTGCGGACAATCAGCCGCATGCCGTGGTACCGCGTTCTGGAAAGTATGAGCCTCGTCCACCGAGCGCTATGCGGCGATAGAACCTATCAGGATATGGACATGGAAAGCCGCGCCTATTATCGGGAACGTGTCGGAAGAATTGCCCGTCTGTGTGGAAGGACGGAGCTCGCCGTCTGCGAGAGCGCGTTCGCCTTGGGCGCGGAGAAAGACGGCGTCCGGTCGCATGTGGGGTATTACCTGATCGACGACGGTCTTCTATCCCTTTTTCGTTATTTGCGATCCCTCCGTCTCGGAAACCGAGTCAGACTCTTTGCCGTTTCACACGCCTGCGGACTGCTCCGCACGGCCATCTGGCTGGTCTTTGTCGCGTTGATCGCCATTCTATGGAGGGCGTCCCTCTCACCCCTTCTATGGCTGCCGGTCGCTTTGATCTTCCTCTATACAATTCAACAAATGGGAATCGTAATGATGACCCGAAGGCTCAAGCCGCGTCTCGTGCCCCGCATTGAGCTTGAAAGGCTCACCGATGAAACGCAGACGCTCGTCGTCTGTCCGACGATGCTTCTAAATGCCCAGCACGCTCTCTCCATGGTCAAGCATCTCTCCGTGCTGCATCAGGCGAATCCTGACACGCATCTGCACTTCCTTCTCCTCGGCGATTTTCAGGACAGCCTTACCGGAACGCTTTCCGGTGATGAAGAGATCATTTCAACCGCGTCCGCAGCCATCCGCGCGCTTTGCGAGGATACCGGTCATCCGTTCTTCTATATGCAGCGGGATCGTGCCTTTTCCGCGCGCGACCATCTCTACATGAGCCGCGAGCGCAAACGTGGCAACATCGAAACGCTGCTCAAGCTCATCGAGGGAAGGACCATCCAAGACAGCTTCGCTTATAGCACCCTCCCAATCGAGCAGCTTAAGGGGCAATATCGCTATGTCATCACGCTTGACAGCGATACGCTGCTTCCGCCGGGCAGCGCCCTTCGTCTGGTCGGCGCGATGCTGCATCCCCTTCAACGCCGACAGGAGCTGGATGGACGTATGCGGGGCGTAAGCGTCATTCAGCCGCGCATGGAGACGGCGGCGCATACGGTTTCCAGCACGCTTTCTCTTCTTCTGGGAGGCCAGGGCGGCACGGATCCATATAACACGCCGGTGGCCGATCTGGCGCAGGATGTCTACCGCCACGGCACCTTTATGGGCAAGGGCATCATAGATCCCAAGTCTTTCCTTGAGGCGACGGAAAACGCTGTCATTTCCGGAAGCGTCCTGAGCCACGACCTGCTTGAAGGAGAGCTTTCCGGCTGCGCCATGGCGAGCGATATCACGCTCTATGACGGACATCCCAAAACGCTCAAGGGCTTTCTCTTTCGCCTCCATCGCTGGACGCGCGGCGACTGGCAGCTTCTCCCCTACGTGTTTCCTCTCTTTCCCCGCGCGTACCGCTCTCCAAAGGGCGTCCTGGATTCCATCGGAAAGCATAAAATTTGGCAAAATTTATTGAGAAGCCTCGTCTCACCCCTTCGCGTCCTTCTTCTGGTCTATGCGGTCGGAAGCGGAAGCCTTTGGTTGTTTCTCTGCCTTCTCCTGCTGCCGGAGCTTCCGTATCTTATCCCCCTAAGTCCGCATTCCCTCGCGGGCGCGCTGTGTCGTCTCGCAGTATTGCCCTGCGAGGCCTGCATGCAGGCCGACGCGGTCGCAAGGACGCTGTACCGGCTGTGGTTCAGTCGCCGTCATCTTTTGGAATGGACAACGGCCGCGCAGGCATCGCGTCCCAGCGACAAGCCGCCAATGCTTTTTTTCTATATGAGTATGCTCTCCGGCGCCGCCATTGCCGCATCCGGCCTTCTTCCCGGGTCGCTCCTAATTGGCGGTATCGCCGTTGGCGCATGGTGGGCCGCGCTCCCCTTTGTCCTTCCTTTTCTGGAACAGCCTCCTTACCAGCCTCAGCGGCCCACGAGCTTTATGCGCGAGGTACTGGGAAGGCTCGCGAAGAGTACGCTCGCCTTCTATGAAACCGCTATTACGGACAGCGATCACGCGCTTCCTCCCGACAATATTCAAATTGAGCCAAATAAGGGCATCTCCCACCGTACCTCTCCGACAAATATCGGCATGTATCTGTGCTCGCTTGTCGCCTCGGAAAAGCTCAGATTGCTCTCTCCCGAAGAAATGGCCGAGCGGATGGATGCCGCCATATCCACGCTGGAGACACTTCCCAAATGGAACGGTCTCGCTTATAACTGGTATGACACGCAGACCTTACAGCCTCTGGATCCGCCGTTTGTTTCCTCGGTGGACAGCGGCAATTTGGCCGTCAGTCTGCTTACCTGCGCCCAAGGCGTGCGTATACTGCTGCCGGAGCTGAGCGCCTCTCACCGCGATCTTGCGGCACGCATGGACGCCCTTGCCGAGAGAATGCGTTTTCAAGCGCTTTTTGACCCTGAGGCAGAGCTCTTCTGGGTCGGAATCCATTCGCAGGATGAGGCTCCGACTGTGAGTCATTACGATTTGCTTGCGAGTGAATCGCGACTACTCAGCTTTGTTTCGATCATGCTGGGACAAATCCCCGTGCGTCATTGGTATCGTCTGGGCCGTTTGTATGCCCATACAAGGGGCGGACAAACGCTGCTCAGCTATAGCGGTACGATGTTTGAGTACATGATGCCTCTCCTGTTTCATCCGCCTATTCATGGCACGCTACTTGAAAAAATCTGTCAAAACGCTTTTAAGGAGCAAAGGAGACATCGGTTCAACGGCGTCTTTGGCGTGAGCGAAAGCGGATACTATTCCTTTGATCCCAATCTGTTCTACCAATACCAGGCATTTGGCGTTCCAGAGCTTTCACTTGATTCAAAGCACGCAAGCGCTGTCGTCGCGCCCTATGCGTCGCTTCTGTGCATGCCTCTGAACCTGAAGGCCGCCTTTCGCAACCTGCTCCGCCTCCAGGCGCTCGGAATGGAGGGGCCGTTAGGAATGTTCGAGGCTGTCGATTTGGACCCCTCCCGCACGGACGGACAGCCCATGCGCATTGTACGCAGCCATATGGCGCATCATCAGGGGATGATTCTTTGCGCGATCTGCAACGCGCTGGAAGAAAACTATATTGCCCATCTGTTCTTTGATCTTCCCCGAGCCCAGGCCTACCGTCTGCTTCTGGAAGAGCGGTTTAGCCGTGGATGCGGCCGTATCCGTCACCCGCTCAAGCGCGGCGCAAAGGAACATCTTCCCCCTTCCCCCTGCTACAAGCGCACCGCTGAGCCAATGGGCTTTCCCATCGACGCGCACCTGCTTTATGGCGCAAAAACAACCCTTATGATCGACGCACAAGGCGGTGGCTACTTGAGCCGCAACGGCATCATGCTGACGCGCTTTCATGAAAGCTGCCATTTGCCCAGCGGGCTGCGGCTATATCTGCGTGATTCACAGAGCGGCGCGTACTGGAACGTAACCGATCCCGCTCTTACCCATACGGTCTCCTTTGAGACAGCTCAGGCCGTATTTACGCATGAACGCTATGAGGTGGAAGGAACACTGCGCGTCTTTGTCAATCCTCTGGATGGCACGGCGCTGCATTGCCTCACGCTTAAGAATCAATCCCCGATGGAGCGCATGATGGAGGTATGCAGCTACCTCGAACCAGTACTTGCCCCGCAGCGAGACGACGCCGCGCACCCCGTCTTCCAAAATTTGTTTATTCGTACGGAACGGATGCAAAAATATGGAGTCATAGCCGTCCGACGTCCCCGCCGCGAGGATGAAGAGGAACGGCAACTTTGGCACATTTTGTCCACTGACGCAAGCCTGACGATGTTCCGCGTACAGACGGACCGCACCGCCTTTTTGGGGCGGGGACGCACGATTTACGCTCCGCGTGCGCTCGAACTGCCCATCAGCGCGATGGCGGATACGCTGGGGGACATGATCGAGCCATGTCTGAGTCTTCGTGGACAATTTGTGCTTCCTCCGAACGGCCAATTGCAGTTCGCTTTTGCCACCCTTATGCCAATGGAATCCGAAAAGCTCACCGGCTTCCATGAACGCTACTCGCAGGTTGACAACGCCCTTCGCGGCTACGAGCCGGCCTTTACCCAAAGCATCGTAACGGCCCGTTATCTTGGGCTTACCGCTCCCATGCAGATCGCCCTTTCCCGCCTGACCGGCTCCCTTTGCTATACAGGCCAGCCGGCTCAATTCCGTTATGCCGCAGAAAGCACGCAGCCGCTTAAGGCGCTTTGGAGCCTCGGAATCAGCGGCGAGCTGCCCATTCTTCTGGTGGAGTGTCAGGAAAGCAAGGATCTCTCCCTTGTTCAGCTTTCACTCAAGGCCCACGCGCTCTACCGGATGAACGGTTTCTGGATCGACCTGGTACTGGCGACCACACAGCCGACTGGCTATGGGCATCCGCTTCGCGATCAGCTCAACGCGATGGTACAGTCCTGCCATAGTCATGCGCTCATCGGGAAGGAAGGCGGCATCCATCTCTTCGACAGCCTGACGGAGGCGCAGCTAGCGCTGCTGCGTGCGGCAGCGCGGATCGTCCTCACGACGCAGGACGGCTCGCTGGCGGATCAGCTCCATGCGTTGGAACAGAGCTCGCGCGGACGCCCGCTATATATGTGCCGTCCCTCCGCCGCTTGGAAGTCCGCGCTGCCCGACGGTGAAGCGCTGCTGTTTGACAACGGATACGGGGGCTTTACACGCTCCGAGGGAAATTATCAGATCACGCTGGCGCCCGGCCGGCAAACCCCCGCCCCCTGGTGCAATCCCCTGTGCTCCAAGCGTTTTGGCACGCTGGCGTCGGAGAGCGGCCTGGTCTTCAGCTACGCGAATAACAGCCATTCCGGCCGTCTCACTCGCTGGCCCAACGACAGCGTAACCGCGCGTGGAGAAGAGAGCTTCTTCCTACGGGACGGAGAGCATCATCTGCTTTGGTCGGTTACCCGTCAGCCACTTGGACACGGTCTGCCCGTGCGTGTCACGCACGCGCCGGGACAGACGATTTACGAATCCAGTGGCTACGGCATCTTCTGCCGCTTGCTCTGCTTTACCGATGACGAAGCGCCCGCCGGTGTCCGCGTTTTGCATATCAAAAATGAGGACAAGGTGGATCGGACGCTTACATTGCTGCACACCTGCATTTTCTCCATGGGTACGCATCCCACAGTCTGGCAGCTGACCACCCTCACACGCGGGGAAAACGGTCTTTATGCCGTCAATCCCGACATGGATGGCGTCGCCTGTCTAGCGGCTGTCGATCCGCCCGCAACGCTGACCACAACTATGAGCTCAGGCGCTTATCAGGGGCTTTGGGGTGTTGCTCCGACGGCCTTAAGCGTTTCCGAAAGCCTGCCTAGCGACGCGGGAAATACAGGCGTACTCAGCTACACCTTGCAACTCTCCGCGGGCGAGACACGTACGATCACGACCGCGCTCGCATTTGATGAAAGTCGCGAAAAACTGGATCGCGCGCTTGCGGGGCTTCGCCAAGATGGCGCAAGCCTTCGACTGCATACCGTCTTACAGGAATGGGAGGAACGTCTCGGCGTCTTCCGTTTTGATCTGCCTGACCCCGCCATGGGCGTTATGCTGAGCCGTTGGCTTCCCTATCAGGTCTGGGCGTCGCGGCTTTGGATGCGTGCCGGCTTTTATCAGGCAGGTGGAGCTTATGGCTTCCGCGATCAGCTTCAGGACATGCTCGCGCTCATCCATACGAGACCCTCCGTTGTAAGAAGCCATCTTCTCTTATGCGCGGCGCATCAGTTTGAGGAGGGGGATGTGCAGCATTGGTGGCATCCCCCGTATGAGGGCGTGCGAACGCGCATCAGCGATGATAAGCTGTTTCTGCCTTATGTGGCCGCGCTTTATATCGAAGCGACAGAGGATACCTCCCTGCTGCGGGAGAGCGTTGCCTATCTGCATGGCGAGCCGCTTCGCGAGGACGAGTGGGAGCGCTTCTTTACGCCGGAAGTATCGGACGTGAGCGAGTCCTTCCAGCTGCATTGTCTGCGTGCCATTGATCATGTGGCCTACGGCCCCCACGGCCTGCCGCTGATGGGCGGCGGCGATTGGAACGATGGCATGAACCGTGTGGGCGGCGAACGAGGCGAAAGCGTCTGGCTGGGTATGTTCCTCTGCGAGGTTCTTCGTCTCTTTGCGCCAATGTGCGAGCCGGTTACGTCCCACAGGCTATTAGAGCGCAGGAACAGTCTTCTGCTGGCACTTGACCGCTATGCGTGGGATGGCGCATGGTATCTGCGTGGCTGGTACGATGATGGCGGCAAGCTGGGGAGCGCTTCCTCCAACGAGTGCCGTATCGACCTTCTCTCACAGAGCTGGGCCGTTTTATGCGGCGCTTCGCGTGATCGATGCGTCCTGGCGATGGACAGCGCCTGGCGCATGCTTTACGAGCGGGATATCGGGCTGATCAAGCTGTTCACGCCGCCATTTAACGGCGACGCGAAGCCCGGCTACATCTCGGGCTATCTGCCGGGTATCCGTGAAAATGGCGGACAATATACCCACGCCGCGTGCTGGGCCATAGCCGCGCTGCATCAGCTCGGTCAGGACAACCAGGCCTGGGAGCTCGCGAACGCCATCCTGCCCGTTCACCATGCACGGACGCGCCAGCTCGCGGCCCGCTACCGTGTGGAACCCTATGCTATGGCCTCTGATATCTATTCCAACCCACAGCAGCGCGGACGCGGCGGCTGGACCTGGTACACCGGCAGCGCGAGTTGGTTCCAGTTTGTGATGCTTACCCAGCTTTTCGGATTTCAAAAGACAGGAAACATACTACGCTTCCGGCCCGTTGTCCCCACGGACTGGGAGGGCTTTCGCATCACCTATCGCTACGGGACCGCGACCTATCATCTGCGCGCTTCACGCGACTGTCCCTTTCCCGTCGCTGATGGAGAGCAGCTCCGTGACGGACGGTTGATTCTCAAGGATGACGGACGCATCCACGAGGCGATCTTCCCTCTGCGCAGATAAACGTTTTTTAGTCAGGGTCCGGCTTTCGCCGTATCGGCGGCTGTCAGGCCCTGATTCTATGGGAGGGTCGCAGCTTTTCCTTATAATTTAAGAAGGTTTTTGTATTTTCCTTTTAGGCCCTGGATGATAGCCTCGCTTCAAAAAGACCTTCCCCACTTCCCATGAAAAATACAGATTATCGTTCACAATTTGTAAATTATTTCCTTCAACTGTTGACAGACCTATCCGAATGATATAAAATATTATATTGAATGTGGGATTGATTGCCTATCCAACGATTCCCATTTCCCGCATTGCACTTCTTCAATTGCCGATATCCTCAAAATCGGCGCGATGGACTGTTTGTACAGGTGGTACAGCAGCCGCGTCGCGTCGTACACATCAACATAGTCGGTTTTTGCCAAGGACAAGAGCCAATGGCGAAGCTATGCCTAAATGGAGGAAGGAAAAGATGCTCGACTCTGCTGAAAATGCGTTTCTTGTTCGTTGTCTGTTTTGTCAGACAAGAGAGGAACCTCAGGTTGTAAAGCGCATCCAGGACAATGGGCTTGGGATCGCCCTCTTCCCGCAAAAAATCGAGCCCTTTTATCGGAAGGGTCTTTGGAAGGATATCAAAAAGCCCCTTTTGCCAGGTTATGTGTTTGTGTATAGCGCAGAGGTGTATCCCGTACAGCATCTACTTGGAATCAGCGGCGTAATTCGTCATTTGACCTATGGTACGGATGATACAGAGGGATATCTGAACGGAATGGATTGTCGCTTTGCCCAATGGCTGCTCGAAAATGAAGGGATTGTTCATAAGCTGCAAGCCATTCGTGAAGGCAGCTATGTACATATCGTTGACGGCTTGCTTAGGGATTATAACGGCAGAGTGGAGAAGATCGATAAGCAAAAAAGAATGGCCTATCTATCGCTGGACATCATCGGAACCGCCCGTCATATTTGGCTGGGCTTCCAATACCTTGAGGAGACAGCCCTCCAAGCGCGAGCATCAGACCAATAGCACAATACGGAAGATCGTCAACGGACAGGTCTGGATTGGTTCAGGCCCCACCGCGATGAATACAACAAGGATGACAAGATGATTCAAAAAAACCAAAGGCTTTTGAACCGACTGAATGTGTTAAGTGACGGAGCGCTTGTGCTCCTTTCTTATTTATTCGCGTCATGGTTGTATTTGGACGTCATTCAGAACAAGCGCCAGAATATGGCAGCACTGGAAAACCTGCATGGTGGCCCCGCAGTTGCGGCTGTGATTTATGCGTTATGGACAATGCTGATGCTGGCGCTTTTTCGCGTGTATCGAACGACGCGTGTCCATAACCCCGGTGAGAAAATCGGCAACATCATCGCCGCCAATGCCATAGCGCTGACAAGCGCTGCGGCAGCTCTCTTTATTTTTCGCCTGGTGGATTTTTCCCGCGGCGTATTGGCGGTATACTTCGTGACCAGTACCATCGTATTGATTGCGAAGCGTTCAGCTGTGCGATATGTGCTCAGGCGTATGAGGGCCAATGGCTACAATCTCAAGCATATGCTCGTGGTCGGCGGTGGAGCGCTTGCGGACCGCTATATTGAAAGTGTGAACAAGAATGAGGCGCTTGGCATCCATGTCAGCAAACAGGTCAAGCCAGGTGAGAATCTGACGGAGGCGTTGGAAAAAGAGCTTCACGGAGACGCCATTGACGAGGTCATCATGGCGCTTGAACCCGACGAGCTGGCCGCCACAACGGAAATTATCAACATCTGTGAGAAATGCGGTACGAAAATCAGCGTAATCCCTTTCTACAATGATGTGATTCCTACGCGTCCGACCATAGATACCGTTGGCTCCATTAAACTGATCCGCCTTCGCACCACGCCGCTGGACGAGCCGCTTAACGCTCTTTTCAAGCGCGGATTTGACTTGATCGTAAGTATCCTGCTACTGATTGTGCTCAGTCCTCTGATGCTTCTGCTGGCGCTATGCATCAAGCTGAGCAGTCCGGGACCGGTATTGTTTAAACAGCAGCGCGTAGGGTACCATAAAAAGCTCTTCACGATGTACAAATTCCGCAGCATGCGCATCAACAGCGAGCAGGACAGCGCCTGGTCAACCGATCAGGATAAACGCCGCACGCGCCTGGGCAGCGTTCTTCGAAAGCTAAGTCTTGATGAGCTTCCGCAATTATTCAATGTTCTCAAGGGCGATATGAGCCTGGTAGGCCCCCGTCCGGAAATCCCCTATTACGTAGAACAGTTCCGCGAGACGGTTCCGCTCTATATGATGAAAAATCAGGTGCGGCCCGGTATGACCGGCTGGGCGCAGATACACGGTCTTCGGGGCGATACCAGCATTCCCGAAAGAATCAAGCACGACTTATGGTATATCGAAAACTGGTCGTTTGGGCTGGATATTGAAATTTTGGTTCGCACGCTGTTTGGCGGAATGGTAAACAAGGAGAAGGTAGAATGATGGAAAGCACGATTACGGCACGCGGAAGGCCTGTCGTATTGGTAGCGGCGCACAAGCCCTACACTTTTCCTCATGACGATGCCTATCTCCCTGTCCAGGCCGGAGCAACGCTCCATTCCCCTATTGGTATTCAGCGTGATGATGAAGGCGAGGGCATTTCCGACCGAAATCATGATTACTGTGAATTGACCGTGCTGTACTGGGGCTGGAAAAACCTGAGGACCGACAGGATGGGGCTTATGCACTATCGCCGGTATTTGGGCCACGGCAAGCGCATCGCCTCGGGTGAGGAGCTTGCCCGTCTGCTGGACGAGGCTCCTGTCGTTCTTCCTAAGAAGCGTCACTACTGGATCGAGACAGGCGAAAGCCAGTACGTACACGCGCACGGCCAGGAAAGCCTGGACGCGCTCAGGCGCGTTATGGGGCGTCACCAGCCGGAGTATCTGCCGATATTCGAAAAAACGCTTCGCCGCACCAGCGGCCATCGCTTCAACATGTTTGTCATGCGGCGCGACGTCCTTGACGCCTATTGCGAATGGCTATTCGGTCTGCTGTTCGCATTAGAGGAAGAGGAACCGCAGACGCAGTTTTCCCGCATCTATGGATTTCTGAGCGAACGGATGCTGGACTGCTGGCTCATCAAAAACGGCGTCGCCTACCGTGAGCTGCCTGTGGTGTATACCGAACCACAGGATTGGCCAAAGAAAATCCTGCGCTTTCTGAAGTGGAAGTTTTGCTTGAAGGAGGGAGAAGTCGGCTGATGAAGCAGTATGATGTTCTGATCGTGGGAGCCGGTCTGTATGGCGTGGTATGCGCTCAACAGCTGACGGAGCGCGGCAAACGCTGCCTGGTTATCGACAGGCGCGGGCACATCGCGGGCAACGCATACACCGAGCGCGTTTCCGGCATCGACGTGCACCGCTATGGAGCGCATATCTTTCACACCTCCAATGAGGCGGTCTGGCGGTATGTGAATCGCTTTGCCCGATTCAACCACTATGTCAACAGCCCCATCGCCATCTACAAGGATGAGCTGTACAACCTGCCCTTCAACATGAACACTTTCTCAAGGCTATGGGGAGTGCGCACGCCGCAGGAGGCACAGGAAAAACTCTCTCAACAGGTTGCCGAGCTGGGTATTGACAAGCCCAAAAATCTGGAGGAACAAGCGCTTGCGCTGGTAGGGCCGGACGTATATCGCAAGCTGGTCAAGGAATACACCGAAAAGCAATGGGGACGGCCCTGCTCTGAGCTGCCCGCCTCGATTATCCGCCGTCTGCCCTGCCGCTTCACCTATGATAACAATTACTTTAACGATCCCTATCAAGGGATTCCAATTGAAGGCTACACCGCGATGGTGGAGAAAATGTTGGAGGGTATTGATGTGCGCCTGAGCACGGACTATTTTGAGCTGACCGCCGCCGAGCCCGACATTGCCGAGCAGGTCATCTACACAGGCTGTATTGATGAATTCTTTGGCTACAGACTAGGCGCTTTGCAATACCGCAGCATTCGCTTTGAAACTGAGGAATTGCCGCTTTCAAACTACCAGGGCTGTGCTGTGGTAAATTACACCAGTCACGATCAGCCCTATACACGCATCATCGAACATAAACACTTTACCTTTGGCCAGCAGCCAACAACCATTATCAGCCGAGAATATTCCGCCGAGTGGCGGCCTGGTTTGGAGCCGTATTATCCTGTGAATGATGAGGCCAATACCGCGCTATACGAGCGCTACCGTGATCTGGCGAAGCAGGAGGCGCCGGAGGTGCATTTCGGCGGGAGACTGGGCGAGTATCGATATTACGATATGGATCGGGTGGTTGAGAGGGCGATGGGAGCTTGTGTAAGGGAATGTTTATGAAAGAGCAGACGTTAACAGCGAATCCTCTGATCAGCATAATCGTTCCGATTTTTAATATGGAACCATATCTACCCCAATGCATAGATTCACTTTTGGGGCAAAGTTACTCAAATTTTGAAATCATCTTAGTGGATGACGATTCAACAGACGCTTCTCCTGCCATATGTGATCAGTATGCCCAAAAAGATGCTCGCATACGCGTCATCCACCAAGAGAATGGGGGCGTATCCACCGCTCGAAATACGGCCCTTAATGCTGCACAGGGTGAATATCTTACTCAGGTTGATCCTGATGATTGGGTGGCTCCCGATTATTTATACTGTCTTTTGCAGCTATGCCAGCATTTCCAGGTGCCGCTGTCGGCTTGTAATCATTTTATTTTCAACCCAAAGCATCAAGAATGCCGATTTCCCGATAATAAAAAGCAAATGGTTTTATCGGCCTTTGAGTGCTGTCAAAACATCCTTTATCATGGCATTCCAGATGTCAGCGGGTGGGGCAAGCTTTATCATCGATCTGTATATCGTGAAATTCATTATCCAACTGGGAAGACCTATGAAGATACTTATGTAATTGCTGATATTCTTTTAGCAGCCGGTCATCTCGCTTTCACCTCTACGCCATTATACTATTATCGCATCCGTGATAACTCTATTAGCCGTGACGTTTTTTCATCCGCAAAGATGGAGTTTCTCGAGGCGGTTGACCATATGACGTCAACTATCCTGCGGGTTTATCCTGAACTACAAAACGGTGCGGTAAGACGTAAAGTTCACGCTGCGTTGAGTACTCGAAGATATTTTGTTAACTGCGAAAAAGCGCTCTATCCTCTTCGGAACGAACTAGAATGCTTCGTTAGAAAAAACGCTCATACCGTGGTTAAGGATATGCGCGCGCCCTTAAGGGATAAGACGGCCATTCTTGCGTTGCTGCTCGGTTCTCGATGCTATGACTGTTTTTGGAAGTTATACTGCCAGACAAGGTAAAAGAACCAATTCCCAAAGAGGTGAAAACGAGTTTGTCTTCTGGTGAAATTGATTTCGTTCTGATATGGGTTGATGGAGCAGATCCCGTATGGCGATCCAAGCGTGATGCATACCGTAAAGAGAATACACAAGGCGATGCACAGGATATCCGCTATCGCGACTGGAACCTGCTTCGTTACTGGTTTCGCGGCGTGGAGCGATTCGCCCCATGGGTACGTTATGTTTACTTTGTCACTGATGGTCAGAGACCACAATGGCTCAAAAAGGATCACCCCAAACTTAAACTCGTCAATCATCATGACTTTATTCCCAAACAATATCTTCCAACATTTAGTTCACATCCTATTGAACTGAATCTGCACCGTATAGAAGGACTTAGTGAACAATTTGTCTATTTTAATGACGATATGTTTCTCACGCGTCCCATAGATAGCTCAATATTTTTTAGAAATCATCTTCCATGTGATAGTGCGGTTCTTAGTCCCGTAATTATTACTGAAGGGATGAATGATGTGGGAAGAGTAATGGCCAATAATATGGCGGTTATCAATTCTCACTTCAATAAACAACAGGTTATACATAATGCTTTCTTCAAATGGTTTTCGCCTTGCTATGGGAAACAGCTGCTGCGTTCCTTGTGCTTGAGTCCATGGAAACATTTTCCAGGTTTCTTTAACGATCATCTGCCACAGCCTTTTCTACGCTCTACATTTCAAAATGTCTGGCTTCATGAGCAAAAGCTGCTCAATGAGGTATGCACACATAAATTTCGAGATTACAGTCAAGATGTAAATCAATGGTTGATGCGTTACTGGCAGCTTTGTGAGAATCATTTTTCCCCTATTTCTCCTTCTCGTGGCCGTGATCTTGATATTACGAATGCTGAAACGCTTACTTTTATACGCAAGCAAATGTATTCGATGGTTTGCCTGAATGATAAAGCTGCTATCGCAGATTTTGAAACGGTTTCTTTGGACATTTCGGCGGCATTTCAACACATTCTGCCCGATAAATGCAGTTTTGAACTTTTTTAAAGGGAGCTTGCCTTATGCATGACATAGATTTTGTGATTACTTGGGTGGACGGTAGCGATCCCGCTTGGATTGCGGAGCGTGAAAAGTATAGGAAGGACAGCGGTGACCAAAGGGCGGAGCGCTTCCGCGATTGGGGACTGCTGCGGTACTGGTTCCGCTCCGTTGAAAAATACGCGCCCTGGGTACGGAAAATTCACTTTGTTACTTGGGGCCATGTTCCTGAATGGCTAGATACATCCCATCCTAAACTGCATATCGTGAAGCACGAAGATTTTATTCCACCTGAATATTTGCCTACATTCAATTCTCATACGATTGAATTAAATCTGCATCGGATCGAAGGATTGGCCGAGCACTTTGTTTATTTTAACGATGATGTATTTCTCACTAAGGAAACGCCGCCAGAATTTTTCTTCAAAGATGGGTTGCCGCGCGCATGCTTTGGCCTAGAAGCTATTTATTTTGCTTCCAACAGCATTGGCTGGATTTCTGGAAGCAATCTTGCTGTGATTAATGATCATTTTCATATGTCTGCTGTTCTCAAACAATTTTGGCGCAAGATGCTTTCTCCTCGAAATGGTATGCGGAAAGTATTAAAAACCTGTTTGATGGCTGTCTGCTGCGATTGGTTCCCCGGCTTTTTTCATTGGCATTTAAGCTTTGCTTTTTTGCGTTCCACATTTGATGAGATATGGCATGAAGCATATGATATTTTGGATGAGACGTGCCGATGCCATTTCCGTGAAAAAACAAATGTTAGCCCTAATCTAATGAATGATTGGCAGCTTGCAAAAGGAACTTTTATGCCGCTTCGCTCAAGGTATGGGCATTGCTATCACTTAACCGACAGAAGAGTGAAATCGCTAAGCATGGCCTTGCGTGAAAAAAAATATTTTGTGATTTGTATAAATGATATGGATCGTTTAAGTGATCCATCGGTATCGTTTCAAAAAATATTGCAGACATTTAACGAAATTTTACCGGCATCCTCCACTTTTGAAAATGGGAATTTCTAAATAGACTAATCTAAAACCAAAAAGAGTGGTGTGAAAGGTATGAGTGAAAGAATGTATCCTTTTGAATTTTCTGTTGTGATGTCCGTCTATAATGTTGAACCCTACCTGCATGAAAGCGTTGAAAGCCTGATCGCGCAGGATTTTGGTTTTGAGAAAATTCAGCTGATTCTGGTGGACGACGGATCAACGGACGAAAGCGGAAAAATCTGTGACGAATATAAGGAACAGTACACTAACAATGTGGTTGTGCTTCACAAGGAAAACGGCGGCCCTTCCTCCGCAAGAAATGCCGGTATTCGTTTGGCAACCGGCAAATATATCAATTTTATGGATCCTGATGATAAGATTTCGCTCAATACTTTTTCATCAGTAGACAGCTTCTTTCAGGAGCACGAAGGTGAGACGGATGTAGCCTGCATCCCAATCTATCTTTTTGGTGAGAAGAAAGGCGCTCACATTCTAAATTATAAATTTAAACGAGGGACTCGTGTTATTGATCTCGACAAAGAATGGGATTGCATTCAGTTATCTCTTGCAACATCTTTTATAGCTGAAAATGCAGCAAAGGAATATGCCTTTGTACAAGATAATCATATCGCTCATGGTGAAGATGCTATTGAGTTGGCAAAAATTCTTCCGCACAAACGCACGCTGGGAGTTGTAACAAAGGCGCGCTACCATTACCGTAAACATTCAGGCTCACTATTGGCTACAGCAAAGAGGAAAAAAACAGGTTATAATGAATATTTATCCAAATTTTCTTTGCATATTTCCTCTTATTGCCAGGATCAATTTGGATTCATACCAAAATTCATACAATTTACTATTATGTATGATCTTCAATGGAATATTCGTCAAGGGATTCTTCCCAAGGATGTACTGACATCGGAAGAAATTGCGCAGTATAAATCAAAATTCGTCGAATGCCTTGGCTTTATTGATGACGATGTGATTCTTGCGCAAAAGCAGCTGCCATTAGAATTTAAAATCCATACATTAGCGCTCAAGCATCAGCGCAAGGCCGAGCTGTTTCAATCAGAGAAAACGCTATTATGCGGTTATGATCCCTTGTATAGCTTCGACGTTCTGAAATGGCCGCCTCATCTATGCTTTTTCTCTATTCAAAAAGACAGTATTTTAATTGAGGGCTGGATTCCCCACTTTCCAGATTTTGAAATTGAGCCACCGAAGGTGCTGGCATGTGTGAATGAAAAGGCTTACCCATTGGAGACGCGTCTGCTTGCGCAGCGTACAACCTCCATGGATGAGACCATTCTTGAAAAATATGCGTTTTCTTTGCGGCTTCCTCTTGATGATGAAACAAAGCAATTTACGATTACATTTAAACGCGAAACTCCCTTTGGGGCATTTTGCATAAAAAGGATTCATCATGCCTCCTTCTTTCCTATGGATGATCAGTATAAACACGCGTATCATTACGAAAAAGGATGGTTCATGTATCGCAGCGAGGGGGGGGTCACGCTTACGCGTAAGCCCTTCCTCGGCCTCGTCCATGAGCTTCGCTTCCTTGCGGAATTAAAGAGAGAAGATTCACCGCAGGCGCGCAAGGCAATTCTTTCCCGTATCCTTGTGCGTATGCTTCGGCCGCTGAAGCGTAGGCCGATCTGGTTGATCTCTGACCGCATCATGAAGGCGGATGACAACGGCGAGGCCTTCTTCCGATATATTCAAGAGAACCATAAACGTGAAGTCAACGCGTTTTTTGTTATCAGCCAAAAGAGCGAAGACTACGCGCGAATGAAGCGAATCGGGAAGGTCGTCGACGATCATTCCTTCAAGCATAAGCTGCTCTATTTGTTAAGCGACTATAATATCTCTGCCCAAGCGGATGCCGTCACGCTGAATCCATTTTTAGGCCATGACCGGCCCTATCGGGATTTTTATAAACCTCGGTTCATTTTTTTACAGCATGGTGTAACAAAAGACGATCTTTCCGGATGGCTGAATCGTTACGCCAAGAATTTTGCCGGCTTTGTCACAACCGCCGATCCGGAATATACCTCCATCGTGGAAGGCGCTTATTCCTATTCGGAGGCGGTGATCTGGAAAACCGGATTTCCACGTTTTGACAGGCTTTACCGCGATGAACGGCGGCAGATTACGATTATGCCCACTTGGAGAAAAAATTTAATGACCTTACCCGATAAAGCAGGACTTAGGCAGCCCATTTCTTCGTTTGAGGAAAGCCCCTTTTTCCGTTTTTATCATCAGCTTATCAATCATCCCCGTCTGCTGTCGGCTGCCGCAGACTATGGCTATTCGATAGCGTTCTTCCCTCATCCCAATTTACAGACCGCCCTCGAAAAATTTACACATTCTGCTCAGATTAAGGTTCTGTCCCGTTATACGAGTTACCGTGAGGTTTATGCCCATAGTGACCTGGTCGTTACTGATTATTCCTCCGCGGTATTTGATTTCGCTTACTTAAGAAAGCCGCTCATCTATTGTCAGTTTGATTCAGAACAATTTTTTGTGGGCGAACATGTTTATACAAAGGGCTATTTCGACTATGAGCGAGATGGCTTCGGTGAGGTTGAATATGATCTGGAAAGCACGGTTGACCGCATCATTGAATACATGAAAAACGGTTGTCAGCTAAAGGATAAGTATCGCAAACGGATAGACAATTTCTTCTCCTTTAATGATCAGAACAACAGCCAGCGTGTCTATGAAAAAATTATGGCATTGGAACGTCAGAAATGAGGAAAAAGCATGATTCGTTCCTTTATAAGGCAATTGAAAAAAAGGCAGTTTCTCCTTGAGGAGCTCACCAAGCGTGATTTTAAGCAAAAGTACAAACGCACCGTTTTAGGCATGGGCTGGAGCGTTCTCTCTCCTTTATTGACCTTGCTTGTCATGCGGATGGTCTTCACCCAATTCTTCGGTCGCAACACCCCGTATTACACCACATACCTGTTCGCGGGCAACATTGTTATGGCGTTCTTCAAGGAATCAACCCGAGGTGGTATGAACGCCCTGATGAGCAACAAAGACATCTTCACCAAAGTTAATGTGCCTAAATATCTATTTCTTCTAACCAAAAACGTCAGCTGCATCATCAATTTCGGCCTGACCCTGCTGGTGTTCTTCCTCTTCGCCGCCATCGACGGAATCACCTTCACATGGAAGTTCATCATGCTCCTGTACCCCATTCTCTGCCTTACGCTGCTGAACATCGGCGTGGGGCTGGTGCTGTCCGCCATGTACGTTTTCTTCCGCGATACACAGTATCTGTATGACGTCTTCCTCACGCTGCTGACGTACCTGTCCGCTATCTTCTATACGGTAGACGGCTACTCCCCGACGGTTCAGCGCCTCTTTCTGCTCAATCCCGTGTACTGCATCATCAAGTATTTCCGCCTGATCGTGATCGACGCCACCATTCCGTCATTGGCGTTTCACGGGTTGATTTTGCTTTACGCTGTGCTTGCGCTGGGCATCGGCGGACTGATCTATAAAAAGAAGAACCACGAGTTCCTCTACTATGTATAACGGAGGGAAAGCGCATATGCCTATCATCAAAGCAAGCGGCGTATCCATCCGCTATATTACGGGGGACTTCAAGGATATCGGAATCAAGGAATATGTTATACGCCGTCTTACCAGAAATTATCATGTCACCGAATTCTGGGCGGACAAGGATGTTACCTTTGCGTTAGAGCGCGGGGACATGCTGGGAATTATCGGATCGAACGGCGCGGGCAAGAGCACGCTGCTCAAAGCCATCAGCGGGATTATGGTGCCCACGGAGGGCAGAGTGGAGGTCAACGGCACCATCGCCGCCCTGCTGGAGCTGACCAGCGGCTTTGACGGCGACCTCACCGTTCGGGAAAATACCTATCTGCGCGGTGCGCTGTTGGGCTATACCCGAAAATTCATGAATGAGATGTATGACGAGATCATCGACTTTGCGGAATTGCAGAATTTTCAGGATCGCCCCTTCAAGCAGCTGTCGAGCGGCATGAAAAGCCGACTGGCATTTTCCATTGCCTGCCTGGTTAATCCTGAAATTCTTATCCTGGACGAGGTGCTTAGCGTGGGAGACGGCAGCTTCCGTCAAAAAAGCGGCGACAAGATGCGGCAGATTCTCGCCACCGGCGTGACAGGTATTTTGGTCTCCCACTCGACCAGTCAGGTGCGTGAGCTGTGCAATAAGGTGCTTTGGCTGGATCATGGCCGACAGATCACCTTTACCAGCGATGTAGACACCTGCATGAGCGCCTATGAGCAGTTTCTGCGAACAAAAAAACTCCCCGCGAACGAGGAGGAAATCAAACAGCTGGCAGAAGAATACGTTAAGAGTAAAACCATTGTGAGCGACTAAAGGAATATAAGTCGGGGGGCGGCAGCCACAGCGCTGCCGCCCCCTTTTTTCTGTCCTACTCCACAGTCACGCTCTTTGCGAGATTGCGCGGCTTGTCAACGTCACATCCGCGCGCGACGGCCATGTTGTACGCGAATAATTGAAGCGGGATGACCGCCAGCAGCGGCGCGAGAAGATCATCCGTCTCTGGAATGGGAATCACATCATCCGCCAGCCCTTGGAGACGCGGCGCGAAGCTCTCCCGACAAATGGCGATTACCTGCGCGCCGCGCGCCGTAACCTCTCTCAGATTGTTCAGCGTCTTTTCCATGAGCGCGGGCTGGGTGAGCGTCGCCACAACCAAGCGTCCTTTTTTCAAAAGCGCGATCGGTCCGTGCTTTAGCTCACCTGCCGCGTAGGCCTCGCTGAAAATATAGCTGACCTCCTTGAGCTTGAGCGCCGCCTCCATCGAAAGGGCGTAATCCATGCCGCGTCCGACAAAGAATACATGCCTCTTTTCCACCAGCATGCTTGTAATGCGCTGAAGCTTTTCCTCCGCCAGAAGCATTTTTTCGGCCTTCCTGGGCAGCTCCTTGAGTTCATGAAGGAGCCGCTGCGCTTCCTCGTGCGGGATCGTGCCGCGCATATCGGCTAACGCGATCGCGATAAGAAGCATCATCTCTGCCTGCGTCATATATGCCTTCGTGCTGGCAACGGCGATTTCCGGCCCCGCGTAGGTATAAATTGTACGCTTCTCCCCCGCTTCGCGCGCGATGGTGGAGCCGACCACGTTGCAGATGGCCAGCACCTGAGCGCCCCGCCGCTTCGCCTCCCGAAGGGCTGCCAGCGTGTCCGCCGTTTCTCCACTCTGTGAAACGGCGATCACCAGTTCATCCTCACCAATCATCGGATCGCGGTAACGGTATTCGCTGGCGATCTCCGCCTCCACGGGCACGCGTGCGAGTCTTTCGAGCATATACTTGCCCAAGACCCCCGCGTGATAGGCCGTTCCACACGCGACGACGCTGATCCTGCGAAGACCCTTGCTCTCCTCTGCGGAGAGGGGAAACCAGTTGTAGTCCTTTTCCGAATTTCTCGGCGTAAAGGTTGATTGCAGCGCCGTTGGCTGCTCATGGATCTCCTTGAGCATGTAATGCGCATAGCCGCCCTTTTCCGCGCTGGAGATGTCCCAGTCCACATGAAAAACCGCATGCTGACGGCTTCTGCCATAGGCATCATATACGCTGACGCCATGACGGTCAAGCACGCCGATCTCCCGATCCTGCAAAAAGATCACGTCGCGCGTATGACTAAGCAAGGCTGGGATGTCGGACGCAATGAAGCCTTCCCCGCCTTTCGCGCCGATCACCAGCGGGCTGTCGTTGCGGGCGCAGTACAGCACATCCGGCTCCTGATCGCAAATCACGCCGATCGCATAGCTGCCTTCCAGCATTCCCATGGCGCGCGTGAGCGCCTGACGCATATCCCCGTCATAGAGGAAGTTCAGCAGATGCGCGACCACCTCTGTATCCGTTTGGCTCAGAAAACGCGCGCCGGTGCTCTCAAGAAAACGCCTCAGGGAATCATGATTCTCAATAATGCCATTATGAACGACGGCAATTCCGCCCTTGACATCCGTATGCGGATGGGCGTTGAGGTCACTGGGCTCCCCATGTGTTGCCCAGCGTGTATGTCCGATTCCTATATGGCCATGCAACGGGCTTTTTCCGACAAGCGCCTCTAAATTCTCCAACCGACCCTTTGTCTTTCGGATATTGATAGCGCCGAAGGGGTCGATAATCGCGATGCCGGCGCTGTCATACCCACGATAGGAAAGACGGGAAAGTCCATCCAAGAGAATAGGCGAAGCTTCCTTGGACCCGATATAGCCTACAATGCCGCACATGAACGATAGCCTCCATTAAGTCGTTTTAATACGTATTGAAACATATCATCATTTCCCTCATTTGTCAACTCCTAAAATCACCTCAAGCGGATCAACGGGCCGTCCTTCCTTCCATACCTCAAAATGCAGATGGGGCTGCGCGTCTTCCTCAGCCAAAACGCCATTGCCGACATGACCAATGGTCTGTCCCTGAGAGACAGGATCCCCGGCCTGAACATAGCTCGCGCTACTCAAACCCGCATAGATCGTCTCATACCCCAGCGTATGCCCGATCCTCACGCAAAGCCCTAACTCGTTGTCCTCCCAGACCCTCGCAACCGTTCCCGCGGCACACGCTTTCACAGGCGTACCGTAATCCGCCTGCAAATCCAGTCCCGGATGAACCTGCCAAACGTTGGTATGTGAAAAGAACTGCGGTTCGGTAATGGAGAAGTCACGGTCTGTAAAGCCACTTACCGGCTGAATGAATTGTAGCGGCGGGAGAGTTGGCTCCGCCGTTGGCTGCTTTGCTCCCTGACTTTCAATCAGCGCCTCGGAAAGCGTCTGCGCCTGTTGGGAGCCGCCCGCCGCCAGCGTCATCTCTTCCTCGGGCGGCGCCTCCTCCCACTCGTCACGCAGATAAAATGTGTACACCGCGCTCATCACGATCACCAGCACGCATACGCCAAGAACGATATAAAACCCCTGTTTTTCCATCAAACGGTCATAGCGCGCATAAGCGCGCCGCAATCCGTTCAGGAAGCGATTACTTTGCATGCGCATCCCCCCGAGGTCATGTTGACCATTTTTTACGCATGCTATACGATTTCAGTGCTTTTCAAGCGTGACGCCAGGATAGTAATGCAAGAGAATATCGGAATAGTTTGCGCCGTCGGCCGCCATTCCGTTTGCTCCCGCCTGGCTCATGCCAACGCCATGCCCATAACCCCTCTGATGAAAGGTGATGCCATTATCGTCCATGGAGAGGGAAAACCATGTGCTCCTAAGTCCTAACGCTCTGCGAAAATCCGTCGCATCGATCAAGGCGCTTCCAACCTGCATGCTCTTGACACGCCCCGTATCCGTGTATTCACCGATGGATAGCGTCCGGCGTACTTCCTCTCCGCTCACTTTTGATCCCTCAATGGACGCGTTGAGCGCATCCGCGATTTCATCAAACGTCAGCGTCGTGTCTGTCAAAAGCCCGCCTACGTCCTCTTCCCCGTTGCTATCAACGCTTATCAGATATGGAAGGCTTTGAGAAAAAACCGTCGCGGCGTCCTCCGTGCGGCCGCCGCTGATGGCATGATACATCACGGTGATTGGCTCGCCCTCATAGGTCAATAGCTCGTCCCTCGTATCCCTCTCCGCCTGTAGGATACGGTTGCGATACAGCTCATACTCATTGCCCCACCTCGCCTGGCATTCCGAAAGGGTCGCGTACCCCTGACAATGCGCACTGTCCGTGCAAATATCCGCTCCCGGATGCAGGGCACATCCACCGTTTTCCATCTGCCACAGCGCCCGCGTCCGAGCCGCCACCGCCTGTGCCTTAAGCGCCTCTATATGATAGGTGGCGGGCATCTCCGCCGCCACCACGCCGCATACATATCCCTCCAGCGTCATTTTTTCCATGCGGTTCTCCTCGCTTAGGTAGACGTTCATCAAAAGCTCCTCGCCGCCCCGTGCGAGACGATCCAGCGTCTGTTCGTCCTCCTCCATCGCGTCATCAAGAAGGGTCTGGGCGGGAGTCTTTTCATTAGGCAACCAAAGTCGAAACACCCTCGCAACCCGCGAGGGTAAAAGCACCCTCGCCTGCCAAAGAGGCGTCTGAAGCTCGCCAAATTGCTCGACGCTCAGCGGCGCGCCAAGCATTCTCCATAAAAGCACCAGAGCGAAAATTCCCGCGCAAAGTCCTACGGGCGGATATCTCCTTTTCATGCGCATCCCTCCACGGCAGGGTATGCTGGGAAATTTCACGGAAGAACCGGCAGGATTTTTCTATTTTGATTCGTTTTTTTATGGAAGACCGTTTCAGGAAAGGAGCCTGCAACGAAAGATGAAACGCGGAATGATATTGCTCATCCTGTGTGTGCTGTTATTTCCGGTATCCGCCGACGCGCAGGATTTGTCGCCCCTTGCCAACGACTCTAAGGGAGACGCGGTCGTTACTCTTCAGCAGCGTTTGATCGAGCTGGGGCTGACCACGGGCAAGGCGGACGGTATCTATGGCAGCCAGACCGCCGCGGCCGTTGAAGAAGCGCAGCGCCTTTTGAAGGCGGATGGATATGATGTGGAGCCGACCGGTGAAGCGGACGAAAGGACGCTAGCGCTTCTCTTTGACGTGGAGGCGGAAAGCGCTTTGCTCACTTTGCGCGTTGGCAGCAAGGGCCAGCGGGTGAGCGAGCTTCAAACGCGTCTGATCGATTTGAAGCTTTTGACCGGTTCGATCGACGGCGCGTTTGGCGCCAACACGGAAGCGGCGGTTCGCGCTTTCCAGAGCCGGATGACCCAGCTGGGCGTAGCAGGACTTTCGGACGATGGCGTAGCAACGCCTGATCTGATTAATCTGATGATGAGCGATTTACGTCAGTACGGGTTTCAAGCGCCAATCTATTTTGACGAGACGGAGCCTTTGACGCTTACGGCTGACGCGTTGTATTCACAAGGCTGCATCCTTATCGACGCGCCGACAGGAGAGGTTTTATTTGAAAGCGAGGCGGATGCGCGCCTCTATCCCGCAAGCACAACCAAGATCATGACCCTGCTTTTGGCCATAGAAAGTGGGGATTTAGATCGAACCGTCACCATTCCCGAATCCGCGGCCGATGTACCAAAGGACAGTTCCTTGGTTCCCATAACCGTAGGCGAGCAAATGACCATGCGCGATCTTCTTTACGGTCTGATGATTCGTTCCGGAAACGACGCGGCCAACGCCGTCGCGGAGCTTTGCGCGGGAAGCGTAAGCGCGTTTGTGGACAGAATGAACGTCCGCGCGCAATCGCTTGGCATGAGCGCCACGCATTTTATGAATCCGCATGGCTACCACGATAAGGAACACTACACCACGGCGCGCGATCTCGCCACCCTGACCCGCTACGGTCTGACCAACGCGGATTTTTGCCAGATCGCGACCTGCCTGAGCTATACGATGCCCGCCACCTCGCAGCGCGGGCCGCTGGAGTTGAAAAACAGCTATGAAATTTTTGATCCCGCGTCTCCCTACTATATTTCCGGAGCGGCAGGTGTCAAAAGCGGATATACCTCCTATGCCGGCTTCTGCTATGTCGGCGCGGCGCAGAAGAGCGAACGCACGCTCATCGCCGTTGTGATGGGTTTGCCGACCCGCAACCGTGCCTGGATGGATCTGCGACGGCTCTTTGCTTATGGATTCGCGCTGGAATGACGCGATTTCAGTTTCTTAACGAAAAGAAAATGGGTCTATTTTCTTCGGCTTCAGCCTCAAACTAAGCGGCTACCGCTTCCGAATCCTCGCGGCCGCCGCGAACAAGAGAAAGGCCAAGATATTGACCACAACCACGCTGGCGCCCGCAGGAGTCGACAGCAGATAGCTCGCGCATAACCCCACAAAATAGCATACGACCGATACAATCGCCGAGCACAGGGTCACGCCTCGAAAACTCTTGCATACGCGCATGGCTGTAAGCGCGGGAAAAATAACGAGACTTGAAATCAGCATCGCGCCCATGACGCGCATGCCAAGAACGATCGTAACGGCCGTCAGCAGGGCGAGGAGCATGTTGTAGGCCCCCGTGTGCTGGTCTGTCGCGCGCGCAAAGGTCTCGTCAAAGGTAACGGCAAAGATACGCCGGTAAAACACGATAAAAAGGATAAGCACAATCGCGGCCAGGATCACGCTGAACCGGACGTCCGAGGCGCTCATCGCCAAAACGCTGCCGAAAAGATAGTTGTTGACGTCGCCCGTCATACCGGTGCTTAAAGAGAGAACGATCACGCCAACCGCCAACGCTCCGGTAGAGATCATGGCGATGGCCGCGTCTCCCTTAAACTTTCCTCGCGTGCTTAGGCGCAGGAGCAGGAAAGCCGCAGCCATCACCACAGGAATTGTGACGGTCAATGGAGAAAGCCCCATCGCCGTCGCGATCGCCAAAGCTCCGAAGCCTACGTGGCTGAGGCCGTCGCCGATCATGGAATAGCGCTTCAAAACAAGGCTCACACCCAGCAGGGCGGCACAGAGCGAGACAAGCACGCCCACCACAAGCGCCCGAACCATGAAATGATAGCTGAACATGACGGAAAGCATCTTAAGCATTTTTCGCACCTCCTGCAAAGGCCTGCCCCAGAGGGGACTGCAAATATGTCTCCGGCGTGCCTAAAAATGTCTCATGGTTAGACATGTGGAGAATCCGACTTGCATAGGAAAGCGCGGCGGAAATGTCGTGCGATATCATGACAATCGTCATTTTTCGCTCGCGATGGAGCCTGGAAATCACGTCGTACATTTCCCGTGTAACCAGCGGATCAAGCCCGGCAACGGGTTCATCCAGCAAAAGCAGGCTTCTTGTGGCGCAAAGCGCTCGCGCCAGAAGAGCGCGCTGCTGCTGTCCGCCGCTCAGCTCCATAAAGCTTCGCTTGCGAATCTGCGATATGCCCATCATATCCAGGCTTTCGTTGGATGTCTGGCGCATGGAGGAGGTAAGGAAGGGAGACAACCCGCGGCAGCCGCTCGTCACGACCTCCCAAACAGAGGCGGGGAAATCGTTTTGCACATCCGTCCTTTGCGGCAGATAGCCGATTTCGGAACGACGTAGCCCTTCGCCATAGACAACACTGCCGGAAACTGGAGGAATCAGGCCCAGAAGCCCCTTAACCAGCGTACTTTTGCCGGAGCCATTTTCGCCCACGATACAAAGATAGTCTCCCTTTTGCACCGTCAGATCGAGCGCGTTGACGACCACATGGCCCTCGTAAGCAAAGCTGGCCTTCTGACAGGTAATGAGCGGCATCAGTTCAACGCCTCCTTTAACGCTTCTACATTTTTCCACATCAAGGAGAGATAGGTCGCTCCCTCCTCCACTTCCACGGCAGACACATTGTGGCAGCTATGGAAAAGAAGCTCCTTGGCCCCCGTTTCCTCCGCAAGAATATCCGCAGTACGGCGGCTGGAAAACTCAATGTAGAAAATGACGGGGATACCTTCTTCGCGGACAATATCCACCAGTGAAGTAACGGTGCGAACGCTGGGCTCACTGTCCTCGCTGCATCCGGGGAAGGCGGCGTCGTAGCGCAGTCCGTAATCAGCCGCAAAATAACGGAAGGGGAACCGATCCCCAAAGATAATGATATCCCGCTGCCCGTTTTCGACGATCTCCGTAATGGCCTCATCCAGCTCCCGCAGATCAGCAAGATATTCCTCCAGCGCGGCGGCGTAAACCCCGCTGTTTTCTGGCGAACATTCACATAGCACAGAGCTGAAGGCGCGGGCGATGGACATCATATTGCGCGGAGAGGTCCATACGTGCTCATCCATTTCGGCTTCGTCATGTTCCTCTTCCCCGTGCCCTTCATGGGGTTCTTCCCGCATGCTTGCGGTTATCTCTTCCTCAAGCAGGGGAATATGATCCGTCAGCCGGAAGGCCAGCGGAGCCCTATTCCCCATGGAATTCAGAATTTCCTCCACCCAATGGTCGCTCTCACCGCCGGCATACAAAAAGACATCCGCCTCCTGGATTGAAATGATATCCTTGGGGGTAGGCTCATAGCTATGGCTCTCGCTCCCGGGCGGAAGAAGGAGCGAAACGTCCGCCGTACCGCAGGAAAGCGCACGCGCAAGATCATAGGCCGGAAAAATTGTCGTTACGATGGTCAGAGCGGCTTCCGATTTGACAGAGGAAGCAAACGCCGGACTCAAAAGCGCAATGACAAGCAGCGGCGCAAGCAGGCGCTGGAAAAAGCGTCGGTTCGTAAGCGTCTTCATTTCGTTTCCTTCTTTCGACAGGCCTCGCAGCAGCCATATAAGATGGTTTGTTCCTCATCCAGCGCAAAGCCATGATGGCAGTCCAAGTGACGCGCAAACGCCTCCGTCTCCTCACAATGGAGATGCGCCAGCTTGCCGCAGGAAACGCAGCGAATGTGCAAATGGCTTTCCCGACAGGAATTGTATTGGAAGTGCGCCGCCTCGCCGCTGCTGTGGGTGGCGTATCGTCTGAGCGCCCCCGCCTGACAAAGGCGGGTAATCGCGCGATAGACGGTGGTCTTCCCTATGTTCATGCCTTCTTCCAAAAGGGCTTCATAGGCCTCCTCCGCCGTCAGACACGCCTCCGGCCTTTTGGCAAACAGCGCTTCGATGGCCTCCTGCTGTCGGGTCTGATAATTTCCTCTGTTTGGCATGCTGTAAGCTTCCTTTATCACGTAAAGTGAAAACGAAAATCATTTTCGGTTTGTGAGTATACACGCCTTCCTCCCCTCTGTCAAGCGCTTCGGAAAGAAAACGTCATATTTCACGAATCCAAAAGAATCCTTCAACCATCGGCTTTCCCTCATCACTCGCTTCACGACGGCAGGAGCACGGCTGTCTTGCTCCTCTGCCTGGCTCGCCTTGTTTTCCAAAATAAAATCGCCGTAATTTTCTCTCGGGCTTCTCCGTACAAAGCGCCTTGCCACCCACCGCTTATCCATGCTATAATGCGGACTGAAAAATGACAAAGGTGGCCTTTTTATGTATCGTATTATGACATCGGACGAAGCAATCAGCCTGATTCGTGACGGAGACTGCATCTGCGTCAATTCCTTCGTCGGCATCGAAAGCCCCGTGGAGCTCCATGAAGCGCTGTATCGCAGATATCAACAGACCCATTCTCCCAAGCATCTCACAATTGTTTCCAGCGCCGGCTTTGGCGTCTGGGATGAAAACAGGAACGCCGAGGGCTATATCCGCGCCGGTGCCGTCGATCGTCTGATCTGCGGCCATTTCGGCGCGATGCCAAGCACCAAGAAAATCATCCTCGAAAACCGTTTTGAAGCCTATAACCTGCCCTTGGGCTGCATTTCCCATGCCATTCGCGCACAGGCCGGAGGAATTCCCGGCGCGCTTTCCAAGGTTGGTCTGGATATCTTTGTCGATCCCAGACGAGAGGGACCGGGGATCAATCAGATTTCCACCGACAGTTCCTTTGTCAAGGTGGTGGAGGTGGATGGGGAGGAATTTCTGTATTACAAGCTGCCCAAAATCACCGTGGCTCTGATCAAGGGCACCGCCGCTGATCGACGGGGCAACATTTCCTTCGACGATATGTACATGTCGGGGGACGCGCTGTCCATTTGCCAGGCCGCCAAGTCGAACAATGGCATCGTTATCGTTCAGGTGGATTGCATCGTCGACATGCCTTCTCGCCCGAGGAACGCGATCATCCCCGGGTGTCTGGTCGACGCGATTGTGGTCGAGGAGCCCGAGGCCCGTGAGGACGCGCTCCAGGCCCTCACCGGCAGCTTTGAAATCCGTTACGAGGAATGGGACGCTTGGACGGAGAAGCTTGAGAAGCTGACCTCGGGGCACCGCGAGACAAGCGTCGCCAGCCAGATCATTGGCAAGCGCGCCGCCTGCGAGCTGCGCAAGGAGGATATTGTCAACATCGGCATCGGGATTCCCGAGACCATCTCCCGCTATGCTAGGCAAAACGGTATGCTCGATCATATCACCCTGACGGTTGAGTCCGGAGGCATCGGCGGCTTCCCAGCCTCTGGCAAGGTATTTGGCGCCATGATCGGCGCGGCCTCCGTGTATGATATGGCAAACCAGTTTGATCTCTATAATCATGGCGGGCTGGATATCTGCTTCATGGGTGCGCTTGAGGTGGATCGGTATGGCAACGTCAACGCCCATCGCGGCCCCGGCGCTTATGCGGGCATCGGCGGCTTTGCGAACATCACCGCCAAGACCCCCATCGTCGTCTTCTGCCTCACCTTCAACACAAAGGGCCTTGAGGTCAGCCAGGACGGCGACGTCGTCACGATTCGCGAAAACGGAACCATCCCCAAATTCGTAAACAAGGTTCGAAGCATCAGCTTTTCCGCCAGAAAGGCTATTTCCAATGGACAGAAGGTACTCTATGTTACCGAACGCTGCGTCTTTATCCTCAGCTCCAGAGGACTGAAGCTTTTGGAGGTCTATCCTGGGATTGACGTCGAAAGGGACGTCCTGTCTCTTCTGCCCTTTGAGTTAGAGACCTGACGCTCAGGAATGAAAAAACGCCCGCCAAAATCCTGCGATCTTGACGGGCATTTTGCATCTTTTCGATTATATAATAGCATCCTTCATGGATTTCACATAAGCCCCGACAGGCCCTGCCGCGTTCCTGCCATACTGGGCCAGAAGCTTGATAATGGCGGAGCCGACAATCGCGCCGTCCGAAAGACCGGCCATTTCCTTCGCCTGCTCCGGCGTGGAGATACCAAAGCCAATGGCACAGGGCGTATCCGTATTCTGGCGCACCAGTGAAACGATTGAGGCCAAATCCGTGGTAATTTCGCCGCGTGTTCCGGTCACGCCAAGGCTGGAGACGATATAAAGGAATCCCTCCGCCTCCTTCGCAATCATGGCGATGCGGCTTTCCGACGTTGGGGCGATCATGGAGATCAGGTCAACACCATATTGGCTGCACAGCGGCTGGAATTCTTCCTTTTCCTCATAAGGCAGGTCAGGTAAAATCAAGCCATCCATGCCGATTTCCTGACAGGTCGAGATGAATTTTTCAGCGCCATAGGAAAAGACGACATTGGCATAGGTCATGAACACCATCGGTATCTTCACATCCCGACGAAGCTCCCTGACAAACGCAAAAATCCGATCTGTCGTAATACCGCCCGCCAGCGCACGTATATTGGCCTCCTGAATGACAGGCCCCTCCGCCGTCGGATCAGAGAAGGGGATTCCCAACTCGATGAGATCCGCGCCGTTCGCGACGGCCGCGCGCACGACCGAGGCGGTCGTTTCCAAATCAGGATCGCCACAGGTGATAAACGCGATGAAAGCCTTGCCGTTTTCAAAAGCCTTCCTGATCTTACTCATGAATATCCTCCCCTCTGTAGCGGGCGATGGCGGCACAGTCCTTGTCGCCTCTGCCGGAAATGGTGATGACAATGACCTTTTCCGGCTCCATCATCGGCGCGAGCTTGATGGCGTGCGCCACGGCATGCGCGGATTCGATCGCCGGAATGATGCCTTCTGTGCGGGCCAAATACTCAAAGGCGTTAACCGCCTCATCGTCCGTGATGGGCACGTATTGCGCGCGTCCGATGTCGTTGAGATACGCGTGCTCCGGTCCTACGCCCGGATAATCAAGCCCCGCCGAAATGGAATATACCGGCGCGATCTGCCCATATTGATCCTGACAGAAGTAGGATTTCATGCCGTGAAAGATACCGATCCTGCCTGTGTTAATCGTCGCAGCTGTCTCAAAGGTGCCGATCCCCCTTCCGGCCGCTTCGCAGCCGATCAGACGAACGCTCTCATCCCCGATAAAGTGATAAAAGCTTCCGATAGCGTTGGAGCCGCCGCCCACACAGGCGATGACCGTGTCAGGAAGGCGCCCCTCCTTTTCCATCATCTGCTGCTTGATTTCTTTGGAAATCACGGACTGAAAATCGCGCACGATCGTCGGAAAGGGATGCGGGCCCATGACGGAACCAAGACAGTAATGCGTATCGTCAATGCGGCTGGTCCATTCGCGCATCGCCTCGGACACGGCGTCCTTAAGCGTGGCCGTGCCGGTCGTGACGGGAACAACTCGCGAGCCCAACAGGCGCATGCGGTATACGTTGAGCGCCTGACGCTCCATGTCCTCCTTGCCCATAAAGACCACGCATTCCATGTTCATCAGGGCGGCTACGGTCGCCGTGGCGACGCCATGCTGACCCGCGCCTGTCTCGGCGATCAGGCGTGTCTTGCCCATCTTCTTGGCCAAAAGCGCCTGGCCCAGCACGTTATTGATCTTGTGCGCGCCGGTGTGGTTGAGATCCTCTCTTTTGAGATAAATCTTCGCGCCCCCAAGATCCTTGGTCATCTTTTCGGCGTAGTACAGCCGCGAGGGCCGTCCCGCGTAATCGTTGAAAAGCGCGGTCAGCTCGCGGTTGAACTCCGGATCATTCTTGAAATGATTGTATGCTGTCTCCAGCTCAATCACGGCGTTCATCAGCGTTTCCGGAATGTATTGTCCGCCGTGGATCCCAAATCGTCCTCTTTGATTGGTCATAGTATCGCGTCCTTTCATACCTGATCGCGAACCGCGCGGACAAACGCCCGCATCTTTTCCGCATCCTTCAGCCTGTTGGTTTCAATGCCGGAGCTTACATCCACGGCATAGGGATGGAGCGCGCCGACAGCCTGCGCCGCGTTATCCGGATTCAGACCGCCCGCGAGAAAATACGGCCTTCCCATGCGTCTAAGCAGCCGCCAGTCAAAGACGGTTCCCGTCCCGCCGCTTCCCGAGTCCAAAAGGATATAATCCGCGCCGCTCCTCTCGGCCGCGATCACATCCCGCTCCGTCTCGACGCGGAACGCCTTGATGATGGGCGCGTCGGTGAGAGCACGCAGACGATGGATATATGCCTCGTCCTCTCCCCCATGCAGCTGCGCGACATCAATGATTCCCCTCTTAAGCAGCGCGGCGACGCATTCCGGCTCCTCATTGACAAACACGCCCACCGCGAAAATATCCGGCCTAAGCAGCGCTCTGAGTCCGGCGGCCTTGTCCGCGTCCGTATAACGCCGACTTCCCTTGGCGAATACGAAGCCGATATATTCCGGTCCTAGCTCATTGGCCGCTTCGATGTCGCAAGGACGGGTCAGTCCGCAGAGCTTGATTTTGGTCATAACAAACGCCTCAATTTCCTGAGTTTTTCGGCCTTATCCGGCGCGCGCATGAGCGTTTCTCCGATCAGCACCGCGTCCGCTCCGCTTTCGCGAATCTCTTTTATATCCTCCGCCGAATGGACGCCGCTCTCCGCTACGAACAGGATGTCCTTGGGCACCATCGCTCGGAGTTTCCGACTGTTTTGCGTATCTACGGAGAAATTCCTTAGATTACGGTTGTTCACGCCGATGATTCGCGCTCCCGAACGGACGGCCAGGCCGATTTCATCCCCGTTATGGGCCTCCACCAACGCCGACAATCCCAGGTCATCGCAGACATCCAGATAATCCTTAAGCTGCGTTGGGCTCAGAATGGAGCAAATCAAAAGCACCGCCGAAGCGCCCAAAAGCTTCGCTTCAAAGATCATGTAATCGTCCACGATGAAGTCCTTGCGCAGGCAGGGGATGGAAACCCGCGACGCAATCTCGCGCAGACAGCGGTCGCTGCCCAAAAACCACTTGGGTTCCGTCAGGACGGAGATGGCGTCCGCGCCCGCCGCCTCATATTCGTCGGCAATCTCCAAGTAGGGAAAGTCCGACGCGATCAGTCCACGGGAGGGCGACGCCTTCTTGCACTCGCAGATAAAGGACAGTCCCTCCTTCGCCAACGCCCCTTCGAAGAGGCGATGTCCCTTGGGCATCTCAAGAGCACGGCGTTTGACCTCCCGCGCGGGCCGTTCCGCCTTGGCCAATTCCGTCCTCTCCCGCGCATGCTCCGCCAGCATATCAAGAATGTTCATGCGTTGCTTACCTCGATCAGCCTTTCAAGCGTTTCAAGCGCCTTACCCGAATCAATCAGCCGGGCCGCCAGCTCAACACCGGCCCGCATCGTCTCGGCCTTGCCGCCGATATAGAGCGCCGCGCCCGCGTTGAGCAGCACTGCGTTGCGTTTAGGCCCCTTTTCACCGCCCAGAACCCGCCGCGTAATCTCGGCGTTTTCCTCCGGACTGCCACCCACCAAATCGTTCTTTAAGCAGCGCTCCAGACCGAAGTCCTCCGGCGCGATGGTATAGCTCTTGAACCATCCGTCACGGAACTCGCAGACAGTCGTCGGCGCGCTTGCCGAAATTTCATCGAGCCTGTCCTGACCGTAAACCACCATGCCGCGCTTCACGCCAAGGCTGATCAGAACCTGTGCCAACGGCTCTACCAAATACCCGTCATAGACGCCCATGAGTTGCATCGTTGGGCTCGCGGGGTTGGTCAGTGGACCGAGAATGTTGAAAACGGTGCGGAATCCTAGCTCCTTGCGGATCGCGCCGACGTATTTCATGGAGGTATGATACTTCTGCGCGAAGAAGAAGCACATGCCGACGTCCTCAAGCAGCCTGACGCAGAGGTCGGGATCCTGCTGAATGTTGACGCCCAACGCTTCCAGGCAATCCGCCGTACCGCACTTGGAGGATGCCGCGCGGTTGCCGTGCTTAGCCACCTTGAGGCCTCCCGCGGCCGCGACCAGCGCGGAGGTGGTGGAGATGTTGAAGCTGTGCGCGCCATCGCCGCCGGTGCCGACGATCTCCATCACATCCATATTGGCTTCTACCTTGACAGCATGCGCGCGCATGGCCGCGGCGCATCCAGCGATTTCCGCGCCGGTTTCGGCCTTGGTGCTCTTGGTGGAAAGAGCCGCGAGGAACGCGGCGTTTTGCGTCGGGGACGTCTCGCCGCTCATGATCTCATTCATGACGCCATATGCCTCGTCATAGGTCAAATCCTGCTTGTCCACGATTTTTACAATGGCTTCCTTAATCATTTTTTCTTCCTCCTCAGCTCAATTGAATAAAGTTTTTCAATATTTGTTTTCCATCTGGGGTCATAATGGATTCGGGATGAAATTGAACGCCGTAAATCAGGTACTGCATGTGCTGAACCGCCATAATTTCACCGTCCGCCGTCCGAGCGATGACTTTCAGGCATTCCGGCATGCTTTCCGGATCGGCGGCCAGCGAGTGATATCGGGCGACCAACGTCCTTTTCGGGCATCCCCGAAATAGCGGTGAGAACGTGTCAAGCGCCGCTTCCGATTGCTTCCCATGCATCAGGGCCTTGGCGTAAGTGACGTTCGCGCCAAAGGCCGCGCAGATGGCCTGATGGCCCAGGCACACGCCCAGCACAGGAATCCTGGGCCCAAGCCTCGCCGCCACTTCCATGGTTACGCCCGCGTCTTCAGGCCGCCCTGGGCCTGGGGAAAGAATGATCCGCTCCGGAGCGAGCGCCTCGATCTCCTCCACTTCCATAGCGTCGTTGCGGATGACGCGGATATCCGGCTCAATCGCGCCTACCAATTGGTAGAGGTTGTAGGAAAAGCTGTCATAATTATCAATAAGCAAAATCATGCTTCCGCCTCCTCAGCCTGCCTAAGTGCGCTGACAACGGCCCTGGCCTTGTTGATGCACTCCTCATACTCCTTCTCAGGCACGGAATCGGCCACAATTCCCGCCCCGCTGCAAACGAACACCCTGCCGTTTTTCTTATAAGCGATACGAATGGCAATGCAGGTATCCATATTGCCGGTAAAATCAATATAACCGATCGCGCCGCCGTAAATGCCGCGCTTGTGCCTCTCCATTTCGCCGATCAGCTGACACGCCCTGATCTTTGGCGCGCCGGAAAGCGTTCCGGCGGGGAGAACAGCGCTGATGGCGTCCAGCGCATCGCAATCCTCGCGAATCTGTCCCCGCACGGTGGAGCCGATGTGCATCACATGGGAGAAGCGCTCGATGGAATGGAGCGTTTCCACCTCGACCGTACCGAAGCGGCTGATCTTGCCCAGATCGTTTCTCCCTAAATCCACCAGCATGTTGTGCTCCGCGAGCTCCTTTTCATCCGCCAGGAGCTCCGTTTCCAGCGCTTTATCCTCGGCCTCGCTCCCACCGCGCGGCCTCGTGCCCGCCAGCGGGAAGGTATGCAGCACGCCGTTTTCAAGCTTTACCAAGGTTTCCGGAGACGCGCCCGCCACCTCGACATCCGTTCCCGAAAAATAGAACATATAAGGGGAAGGATTCACAGTGCGCAGCACGCGGTACGTATTGAGAAGGCTGCCTTCAAACGGAGCGCTCAGGCGGTTGGAAAGGACGATCTGAAAAATATCTCCCTCTCGGATATGACGCTTGGCCCTCTCTACCATTTCGCAGTACTCCGCCCTTTGAAACAGCGGCGTAACCTCCCCAAGCAAGCGACCGGCGGGTTCTTGCTTCTTCCCGCCGCTTCTGAGCAGTTCCTTAAGGCGCTTAAGCTCCAGCGCAGCCCTGTTGTACTCGGTCTCGATATCGTCCAGCCTCATGTTGACGATAAGGATGATCTTCTGCCGTACATGGTCAAAAGCGATGACATTGTCAAACAGCATCAGATCGCAGTCCCGAAAAGCTTCTCTGTCGGTGACGCTTGTCTTGACCGTGGGCTCGCTATAGCCCAGATAATCAAAGGAGAAGTATCCGACCAGCCCGCCGGTAAAGGTCGGAAGGCCGTCGATACGCGGGCTCCTGCATTCCGCGAGGATCTGGCGCAGATAGGCGGAGGGATCGTCCGTTCGGAAACGGATGTCCCCAGCCTTCATCTCGCCATTTAAGCAGGTGATCTCAAGCCTGGGATCAAAGCCAAGAAAGGTATAGCGGCCCCATTTTTCCTGTTCAGCAACCGATTCCAGCAGATAGCAGTGTGTGGACACATTCTTGAGGATTCTGATCGCCTCAATCGGGGTGAGAATGTCCGACAGCATTTCACAGCTCAAAGGAACCATTTTGTATTCGCCTGATTCGCTGAACCGTCTCACTTCCTCGATGCCGGGTTTGATCTTCATTCAAGCACCTCCAATCAAAAATATCTCCGGCTTCTGCCAGAGACATAAAAAGCGTCCTTGACAGAATCCTATTTCTGTCAAGGACGAATAATAGAAATATTATCCGCGATGCCACCTTGATTCACAGCCCCTGCGGGCCATGCCCTCAGCGAGGTACCAACATACCTCCGGCAACTAACGTATGCCCACACGTTACAGAATACTCTGCGCGACGCGCATTTGACTGCACCCTCCGCGGCCCATTTGATGATCTGCGTTTCGCCCGCTTCCCAGCGCCACGGGCTCTCTGTGGATGCACAATCACCTTTATTTCCGCTTCAACGGTTTAGCTTAGTATATCGCGCGATCCTCCCTTTGTCAACCCCTTTTTCTTTTCCGGCGGCTACGGGTCAAATTTTCTTGATTGTATGCGCCTTGTTTTTCTCATTTTCTAAGTCCCCTGTATCGGCATTGCCAAGCCAAAACCATCGCGCGCGATGGCCTCACGCTCGTCTACATCCCAATGGATCGGGAAGAAACGACTTCGCAATTCCGGAGGGCATTGTTCAAGAAAATCATGATAAGCTCCATGCGAAGGATGATTTTTCCCCACGTTCATTTGGCTATCCTGATAAAGTCCCGCAAGCTCTCCCCTCAAAAAGCGCCGCCAAATCTCCGGCGGCACCTCAGCCGCATCGCCGCTATAGTAGAAAGACGTTCCGCCCATCGCGATTAACAGACCGTATGCGGGAATAGCTTGCGTATGTTGTACTGGAAAAAACTCCGTCTCTATCCGCTCATCACGATAGTGCGCGATATTCCAAAGCGTGTATCTTTCTCGCACAATCCCATTCAGACGTAGCAGATCATCAATCGCTGAATCCGGATGCACTACGCTCACTGGGATAGACCTTACATGATGGCAATAAGAAATTAGCGTGCCCAAGCTGCCCACATGATCGGCATGCAGATGCGTAACCAGTACCACGATCCGCTCCACATTCTTCAGCGCTTCCCGTTCAAGCAGCGCGCCAAAGGTTGTAGAGCCACAGTCCAGCAAATACAACGTTTTATCTTCCTGGAAATAGGCCGATGTGTTTCCAAACGCGGGAGCAAATGCAGAACCAATTCCAAGGAATCGCAAATACATCATCCCGCCACCAGCTCTCCGGTACATGCCTGCGCATATTCGACCATTTCCCCGCCAAGCGAGTGCATAAAGCGCAGCATATTCAGACAAAGCCTGGGAGGAAGCGATTGCGTAGCATGCTTAAGCTCAAAGGAAAAATTATTTTCATACCCGATTTCGCCTAATGCCTGCAAAATTTCCTTCCAGTCCAATAATCCATAGTAAGGCATCAGGTGCTCATCGCCCTTTGGCTGACCATGGTTGTCATGAATATGCGTCGCCTTCAGGCGTTTGCCAAGCTTTCGTATAGCCTCCGGCTGGTTTTGCCTGGCAACAAACGCGTGTCCCGTATCCCAGCATACGCCCACCCGCGGATCATGAAAAGCGTCCACCAAATCGATCAATTCGTCCACCTGGCTGCAATACCGCGCGTGATGCCCTGATTGAAACATGTTTTCAAAAGCGAAACCAACGTTATGCCGCAGCGCAAACTCCACAAAGGGCGACCAGTACTCGATGTTATAGCGACGCGCTTTTTCAAAATCATAGGTTTCGTCCGCGTCAAAATCAGCGGGATGCATCACAAGCCAATCCACTCCAAGCATCTCCGCAGCGATGATCGAACGGCGAAAGCGTTCTTCATACCACGGGCGATCAATGGTAAGGCTGGTTGATTCCTTTGTTCTGTAAAAGAAAGAATGCGCCTGATAGAACGTAACATGCAGCCGCTGCGCCAGACGCTGGACTTCTTCCACCCAAGCGTACCACCCGTCCGAGGCCAGCGGATAGCCCTCTTTCCCTTGCGTGCCAAAGTTCATGTCCAAGTGTCGGAAGCCGGCCTCTCTACACAACTCCATCGCCTTAAAGATCTCCTTTTCCGGCGGCACAGGGTCGGCCGTGCTTAGAATCGTCGTTGTTGTTGATAAACGCATATTGATTCCCTCTTATTTCATAGCGGCCTTTGAAAAGCCAGTCAGAATATAGCGCTGGAAAACAAGAAACAATACCAGTATCGGCAGCGCCGCAATGCAGGATGCAGCCATAATCTGGTTCATATTTAGCGCTTCCATACTCAGGAATGAGTTGCGTATATCCGCTATGCCCAAGGCAATCGTGCGAACCTTATCGGTCGTAGTGATCATTTTAGGCCAGAAATAGGCATTCCACCCGTTGATAAACGCCAAAATGGTCATGGTCACAACGGTAGGACGGCACATTGGGACAAGGATCGAAAAAATAACGCGCAGTTTACCCATTCCATCCACCTCCGCGGCCTCAAGATAGCTGTTGTCCACAGCCAGAAAGCTTTGGCGGAGCAGGAAAATCGAATAAGCGGACGCGGCCTCTGGCAATATCAACCCCACATAGGAGTTAAGCATTCCCTGTTTACTGATCATGACATAGATTGGAATAAAGGTTACCTGGATCGGAATCATCATCGCTCCCAAAACAAAAACAAACAAAATGTTTTTCCCTTTAAACTCACCTTTGGAAAAGCCATATGCCGCCAAGATGGATGTGAACACCTGAATAATAAGAATGCCCAATGTTACAACGAGCGTATTCAGCAAATAATGTATCACGGGATAATGCGTCATCACCTGCGTATAGGCGTCCATTGTAAAGGTCTGCGGCCAAAAGGTTGGTTTTGTCAGCAAAACCTCTTCTGTGGTTTTAAACGAGGTAATAACCATCCAATATAGGGGAAACACCATAATCAGCATGATAAGCGTAGCAAAAAATGTTTGCAGTATCGCGCGCGTCCTGCGCGTGGTCAGGAATCTTCTTTTCACCGCGCACGCCTCCTTACGCATCATAATTGACTTTGTGATTCGACCATTTCATGGTTATAGCCGTAAAGATCAATAGAATCACAAAGAATACGCAGCCTACCGCCGCAGCACGATCCAGGCGGTGATCCGCAAAGGCCAATTGGTAAATATAATAAACCAACACCAATGTAGATTCATAAGGCCCACCCAGTGTAAGAATGTCTACAGCCTGAAAAACCTTCATCGAAGACACAACCGTCGTAACAACCAAAAACAGAGTGGTGGGTGCAAGCAGCGGCAGCTTAATATGAAGCAACTGCTGGAAGCCGTTTGCCCCGTCAATCGACGCAGCCTCCAAATACTGGCCGCTGATGCCCTTGATGGCTGACAGATAAATCAGCATTGCATAGCCCATGGTACGCCAGCCGCTGAAAAGGATCAGAGAAATCAGTGCCGTATCCCGGCTACCCAGCCAATTAACGCCGCTGATGTTCAGCAGTGAAAGGCCATAATTGAGTACGCCGTACAGATCGTTATACAGCCACATAAAGACCAATGCGGTAGAGGAAACCAAAATATATTTGGGCATAACAACCGCCACACGCATCACGCTGAACCAGCCGGTCATCCGATCGAACAGCAGAGCGAGTAGCAATCCACCCACCAATGCCATCACCACCTCTCCCACCGTGTATAGGGCGGTGATCTGTAAGGACGACAGAAAGGTCTTTAAGCCTCTTCCGGCAAAGAGCCATTGATAATTCTTTAATCCTACATAGGAATACGTTGCCCTCGACAGGTTCCAGTCCGTCAAGCTGATGCGAAACAATTCGATGATGGGATAGTAGGTGAACAGGACAAAAAAGATCAGAGCAGGGACGGTGCACGCAAAGTCAAAGAAACGTTTCTTACTTTTTCTGATGTTGCACCTATGCGTCATTGCCATGCTATATCCCTCTTTTCATTGCCAGATTTGGCGTGACTGGCAAAGCGGGGGGCGGCAACATGGCGCGCCCCCGCTTTGTTACGTTTCCAAATTATTGCGCATCCTCATACAGGCCGATGATCTCATCCGCCATTTCGTCCAGCTGTTCCTGAATATCTGCGTTTTCCAGGAAAATCAAAGCCAGACCATCCTCCATAACGTCGGTAATCGCGTTATAGCATGGTACCTGTACCGCGCAGGTCATCTCCGTGATATGATCATACATGTTGGCCATTTCGGGGTTCTCCGCCAACCAAGACTGCCCAGCCTCGGTCTGCATGGCATCGGCATAGTTAGCCAGGAAGCCCGTAAAGGAGGCCATTTCACGGTCTACATCGCTGCTGGTAAGGTAGGCAAGCAGCCGATACGCAGCATCCTTTTTGCTTTCATCCAGCTTGGCGGGAATGCACAGGCACATACCAAAAACCTCGGTGGTGTTCAAGGTATCGCCGGCTGGCGGCATGGCAACGCCCAGTTCATACCCCTTGGCCTTCATGTTATCCAGATGGTTTTGGTACTGAGAGGACGTATGCAGAATGGCAAACGCGCCGCCGTCCCAGAATACGGAGCGCATATTTGAAGAACCGTTGGAGCCGTATCCCCACATAATCAGCCCTTCGTCGATCCATGCCTTGACCTGCTGAATCACTTCAACCGCCTTCTCGGAATTGACCTGAGTATTTCCCTCATCATCAATAATCACAACGCCGAAATTCCAGAACAGCCAGGTAAAGTAGTAAGAATCCCAGCCGGGCATCCACAGCGCATAGCGCTGGGTCGTGCCGTCCTCGTTCTTAATCGTGGCTTTATGCAGGAACTCATCCATTTCCTCCCACTTCGTGGGGAAGGTAATTCCCTCCTCCTGCGCCATCGTCTTGTTATAGAACACGCTGATGCCCGTGATCGTCCACGTCAGGCCATACTGGCTTCCCTCATAGGTATATACATCGCGCATGTTCATATTGGTCAAATCCGTACCATACTTCTCAATATAGCTGTCCAGGTTTTCAATAACGCCATCACGCGCCAGGTTCTTAATCTCAGAGGAATGCACAGGGAATACAGCCGGCAATTCTTCGCCGCCCGTAATGTTAGCGGCCAGAACCTTTTGCAGTATTTCGGCTACACGGCCCTGATACTCGACGGAAACCTGCTCGCCGGTATCTGCGACATATTGATCGACCAGTTTTTGAAAATCCTCACGGTACATTTCCTCCAGCGTATGCCAGAAGACAAGTCCCTGACCTTCTTGCGCCAGCGCAGGTGCTGTAAGCGACAGCATCATAACCAGCGATAGCATGAGTGCGAACCATTTGCGACAAGTTTTCATGTTGTGTTCCCTCCATTTTTTTATTTTCAGGCCGTTATTCCGCGACCCAAAGCCCAATCATAATACCTCAACTCCATGCTGTTCCAGATAGGACCGTGTCGCGTCGCTGAGTTCATCATCCGAAACCAGCGTGTCAATTTGCTCCGGCATGCAGATTGAGAATGTCCTGATTTTGCCTACCTTGCTAGAGTCCATCAGAACCACTGTTCTGGCGCAGCGCCGGATAACCGCCTGCTCCATTTCCCAACGATCAGCCAAGTTGCACCCAAACCCGTTTTCGATGCTGAAACCGTTTACCGCAATAAACGCAATATCAAAATAGATGCTTTCCATGTCGCGCGTCAGGCGCGAATCCCTCACGCTAAGGCTGGCTTTATTCAGTCTGCCGCCCAGCATATATATCTCTGCCTGCCGCAGTCGACTCAGTTCATTTGCACAGCATAAGCCACCTGTGAAGACCGTGCAGGCAATGTCGGGAAAGCACCGTGCCAATGCCACCATGGTTGACCCTGAATCCAAAAAGATTGCGGCATTTTCTTCAATCAAGGCGCTTGCCTTGCTCGCAATTTGCTGTTTCTTTTTGGTATTCTGCCCCAACCGCTGTTCCAACGATATATCCGAGCCGTAAATGGTATCCAGGGAACGCGCTCCCCCATGAATGCGAACCAGCTTGCGCTCGCCATCCAGGCTTTTGAGATCTTTGCGTAGCGTCATTTCAGAAACCTCGGGAAACATCTCCATCAGTGTAGAAAAATTGACCGTTCCCAATCTGTTTACCGTATCAACAATCTTTGCCCTTCGCTCATCTATCATGGTACATCTCCTTAAAAATTTTATTTCAACACCATATTTTTATTTTATAATAAAATATACAGTTTCGTTTGTCAACATATTTTCTCTTTTTTTCGATTTAAAAACAAAACATATTGATTAGAGATTCTGCTCTCATCCTATCGCTTCCTCCCGCCCCCCAGACTCGCATATGCTTTTTTTTCGAAACCAACGCAAAGGATGAGAAAGATATGTGAGATCCCCGCTATTTTCAAAGGGCGTGCGGCAAGCCCTGACCTATGGTGAATTCTTTTCTTTAGATGGGCATAGTGTCCGCTTGACACTCCACACACAAAACCACACCAAAAAGAGTGCGAGACCTTGCGTTTGCTTCAAAACAATGGTATACTGTTAAATGGTGTTCTTTGATAAATATGGTTGTGGCATGTATATGCCTCAGGAGGAAAACATATGGAACATACGGTGGAGAAGCTTTCTGGAAACAAGGTCAAGATTTCTTTCAAGGCGCCCGCAGACGATTTTGAGCAGGCCATTGAAAAGGCTTATCTCAAAACGCGCGGTCAGATCAGCGTGCCCGGCTTCCGCAGGGGCAAGGCCCCCCGCAAGCTGATCGAGCGGATGTATGGCGCCGGCGTCTTCTATGAGGACGCGCTGGAGCAGCTCTTTCCAGATGCCTATACGACCGCCGTTCAGGAAAATGAGCTCAAGCCCGTGGCTCGTCCCGAACTGGATGTCCAGGAGATGGAAGCGGGCAAGGATCTCGTTTTTTCCTGCGAGGTTTTTGTCTATCCCGATGTGAAGCTGGGCGAATATAAGGGCGTTGAGGTAACCCGTACGGTTCGCAAGGTGCCCTCCGAAAGCGTTGACGCGCATATCGAGCAGGAACGCAAGCGCGTCGCGCGCAGCGTGGACGTGACGGATCGCGCGCTCGAAAACGGTGACACAGCCGAGCTGGATTATAGCGGCTCGGTGGACGGTGAAAAGTTTGCGGGCGGCACCGCCGAGCACCAAACGCTTGTGATTGGCTCTGGTCACTTCATCCCCGGCTTCGAGGAGCAAATGGTCGGTATGCGGATCGGCGAGGAGCGCGAGCTGAGCGTTACTTTCCCCGAGAAATATCACGCCGAGGAGCTCAAGGGAAAGAATGCTGTCTTCCATGTAAAGCTTAACGGCATCTCTCATGAAGAACTGCCTGATCTGGATGACGAGTTTGCGGCCGAGGTCAGCGATTTTGATACCCTTGACGAGTATCGCGCGGACGTGGAAAAGAAGCTGCAGGAAAGTGCTGACGCCCAGGCTGAAGAGGCCGCACGGCAGTCGTTGGTGAATACCGTCGTCGGCAACGCCGAGATTGATGTGCCCGCGCCCATGGTTGAGGAGAAGTTGAACGAGATGATCCAGCAGATGAGCTGGCGCATGCAGCAGCAGGGCTTCACCATGGAGCAGTATCTCAAGATCCTCGGTCAGTCCGAGGATGAGATGCGCAACATGTATCGTTCAGAAGCACTCAATAATGTTAAGAGCGAGCTGGTTATTGATGAGATCATCAAGGCCGAGGGAATCGAAGCGGACGACGCGGACGTAGACAAGATGCTTGAAAGCTATGCCGACGCCATGAAGCAGAGCGCCGAGCAGCTCAAGGAGAGCTTCAGTGACGAGCAGCTGGATTACTTTAAGCATCGTGCGCGCGTGGCTAAGGCTCTTGATCTTCTCTGGGAGAATGCCAAGGTGACGGACAAGGCCGAGGAAGCGAAAGAACAAGAGAACGCTGAAGGCTGATAAAACATGCATAATACGCGCATCGCCTGCATATGCTTTGAAGGTCTAGCTTGCGATGTGCGCATTTTCATAATGAAAATGGATGAAGGAGTGAATGATATGAGCTTGATTCCTATGGTTATCGAACAGACCAATCGCGGCGAGCGTTCGTTTGATATTTACTCGCGCCTGCTAAAGGATCGTATTGTCTTTCTGGGGGGCGAAATTGACGACGATGTTGCCAACGTTGTCGTAGCTCAGCTCCTGTTTTTGGAGATGGAAAATCCCGATTCTGACATTTCTTTGTATATTAACAGTCCCGGTGGAAGCGTCACCGCCGGAATGGCGATCTATGACACGATGAATTATATCAAGTGCGACGTCCGCACCGTCTGCATCGGCATGGCCGCTAGCATGGGCGCTTTTTTGCTGATGGCGGGTCAGAAGGGAAAGCGTCTGGCGCTTCCCAACAGCGAGATCATGATCCATCAGCCTTTGGGCGGCGCAAGCGGCCAGGCGACCGATGTCGCCATTCGCGCCGAATGGCTTGTTAAAACCAAGGAGAAAATGACGCGGCTGATGTCGGAAATGACCGGCCAACCCATCGAAAGACTTCAGCAGGATGTGGAGCGCGACCATTTCATGAGCGCTGAAGAGGGACTCGCTTATGGCATCATCGACGAGATTTACCATCCGCGAAACGCTAAGTGATCCCGCAACGAGACTGTAACACAAAATAACGAGGTGACAACATGCCGGGTGACGAATTCAACCCACGAATTCCCAAGCTCAAGCGCTGCAGCTTCTGCGGCAAAACCAGCGACCAGGTTCGCCGAATGGTGGCCGGCCCGAACGTGCAAATCTGCAATGAGTGCATTTTGCTGTGTCAGGAGATCATCAGCGATGACCTTTCCTCCGGTATCGACATTTCCACCGCCGAGGTTCCGCGTCCCCGTGAAATCAAGGAAGTGCTCGACCAATATGTCATCGGCCAGGAGGAGGCCAAGCGCGCGCTGAGCGTGGCTGTTTATAATCATTACAAGCGCATCGACGCGCCGTCGGCCAAGGACGAGGTGGAGCTGCAAAAGAGCAACATTCTCATGGTTGGCCCTACTGGCTGCGGCAAGACCTTCCTGGCGCAGACGCTGGCGAAGTTTCTGCGCGTTCCCTTTGCGATTGCCGACGCCACCAGCCTGACGGAGGCCGGTTATGTAGGCGAGGATGTTGAAAATATTCTCCTGCGCCTAATTCAAAACGCGGATTACGATATCGAGCAGGCGCAGCGTGGCATCATCTACATCGACGAGATCGACAAGATTGCCCGCAAGAGCGAGAACCCCTCCATCACCCGCGACGTAAGCGGCGAGGGTGTGCAGCAGACCCTTCTGAAAATCCTCGAAGGCACGATTGCGAGCGTCCCGCCGCAGGGAGGGCGTAAGCATCCACATCAGGAGTTCATCCAGATTGACACTACAAACATTCTTTTCATCTGCGGCGGAGCGTTCGACGGCCTTGTGCCCATCATCGAAAGCCGTATCGGCAAGAAGTCCTTGGGCTTTGGCAGCGAGCTGAAGAGCGCGCAGGACGCGAATATCAACGAAACGCTCAAAGCTCTTCGACCGGAGGATCTGATCAAGTTCGGTCTGATTCCTGAGTTTGTGGGCCGTTTGCCCATCGTGGTCACGCTGGATCAGCTGGACGAGGCGCAGCTTATCCGCATCCTGACCGAGCCGAAAAACGCGCTTGTACGTCAATATGCCTATCTGCTGAACATCGATGGAGTGACGCTCAACTTTGAACCAGCGGCGCTTGAGCTGATCGCAAAGCAGGCCATTGAACGCAAAAGCGGTGCGCGCGGGCTTCGTGCCATCGTTGAGGAGCTACTGCTGGATGTGATGTTCGACCTTCCCTCCCGTACGGATGTAAAGGAATGTCTGATTACGGAAAAATGCGTCCGCGGCGAGGAAAAGCCCAAACTGACGCTTACCGAAGGGGCGCATTCTAAAAAGACGCGTCGTGTTCCCGCTGAAAAGAAGTCCCCGAAGGAGACATCGAACGAAAGCAGCGTTTCCTGATTAAAAACCCACGGTCCTTATCTGACCGTGGGTTTTAAAACACGCGTCCGAAAAAAGGACGCGCGCTGTTGTTTTTTTCTGGTTACTCTACCGAGTAGGGCATCAAGGCGATGGCACGGGCGCGCTTGATGGCTTCGGAGAGCTGGCGCTGATGCTTCGCGCAGTTGCCGCTCATACGACGGGGCATGATCTTGCCACGCTCGTTGACAAAGCGGCGAAGGCGGTTCACATCTTTATAATCGATATACTCAATCTTGTCCGCGCAGAAGCTACACACCTTGCGGCGGGGCTTGCGTCCACGGGGACGAGGCCTTCTTTCACCACGATCCTCAGACATGGGCTAAACCTCCTTTGGGTTCATCATTAAAACGGCATTTGACCGCCGTCATACAAGGTTAAAAGGGAAGTTCCTCTTCCTCTACCTCATCAAAGCCCTCTTCAGCCGCCGGAGCAGTCGCGGCAGGGCGCGCGGAGGCAACAGGGACGGTGGACGTATAACCGTCGCCATCGCTACGGGAAGACAGAAATTCTACGTCATCAGCCGTGACTTCCAGGGAGAAGCGGGTCGATCCGTCGTTAGCGGTGTAGCTGCTGACAGATACAGGGCCGACCACGGCCACTTTGCGTCCCTTGGAAAGATACTTCTGGCAAATCTCGCCCAGCTGACGCCAGGCGGTTACGCGGAAAAAATCCGTCTCCGGCTGGTTGGCGTTTTGAGACCGCTGGCGGCGATTCACAGCCACGGTAAACGTGCAGACGTTGATTCCCGTAGATGTGGTACGTAGCTCGGGATCCCGTGTGAGATTACCGATGATGGTCAATTTATTCATCGCTTACACCATCCTTACTCAGCCTGGGTTTCAGCAGGCTCAGCAGCCACAGCGGGAGTGGCTTCCTCGTTCGCCTCGACGGGAGCAGCCACAGGCGCGGCGGCGCGTACGGGACGCGGCTTCACGCTATGCTTCTTCTCCTCCAGCTTGATGATGAGGCAACGCAGGACGTTTTCATTGATACCCATGTTGCGCTCGATCTCGCGGGGCAGTTCGGCGGGAGCCTGGAAGGTCACCAGCACATAGTAGCCCTCGGGCTTGTCGTTGATGGGATACGCCAGACGGCGCTTGCCCCACGTTTCGTCAACCTTTTCGACCTCGCCGCCGTTCGCCTTGATCAGTGCAGAAAACTTCTCGATCAATTCCTTGCGAGCAGTCTCCTCCAGCGCGGTGTCGATGATGTAGGTCAGTTCATACCTATTCATTTCCATTCACCTCCTCTTGGACATATGGCGCTACGTCCTAACGCGTAGTGCAAGGATGTGCCAATTAGATATTTTACCAGAGAAACAATAAAAATGCAAGAATCAGTGATGAATTTTTCTGAGTGAATTCCCAAAGAGAATTCACAGTGAACCCAGGGCAATTCCCCATCTTTTCATCGCCCGCAAAGTTTCCTCGTACCCAAGGAAACTTTTTCTCCTTTTTTGTCAAAAACGGTATTGACACATGAATCGCTTTGTGGTTTAATATCATCTGCTTTGAAGTTTACTATTTCTAAACTTCAAGTTACATACTTAACTTCTTGTTCAGAATGCTGGGAGGGTTGAGCCTTGGAGATTGGGGAAAAGCTGCGCGAGCTGCGCATGCAGAGAGGGTTGACGCAGGAAGAGCTCGCGGATCGCTGCGAGCTGAGCAAGGGCTTTATTTCGCAGATCGAACGTGATTTGGCCTCGCCCTCCATCGCCACCCTGAAGGACATCCTTGAATGTCTGGGCGTAACGCTACAAAGCTTTTTCAGCGACAGTAGCGCCGAAAAGATCGTCTTTGCCCCGCAGGACATGTTTGAAAAGGAAGACGAGGAAGCGGGCAGCAAGATCACATGGCTGGTACCGGATGCGCAAAAAAACAGCATGGAGCCCATTCTTCTGGAGCTTCAGCCCGGCGGCAGGAGCAACGTGCTCCCGCCCCTGGAGAGTGAGGAATTCGGCTTTGTTCTCAAAGGGCAGATCACCTTGGTGGTTGGAAAGCGCAGTCATATCGTGAAAAAAGGCGGAAGCTTCTGTCTGCATCCCGCAGCGACGCACTACATCGAAAACAGCGCCGCCAAGCCCGCTTCCGTTTTATGGATCTCAACCCCGCCAAGCTTTTGATACTATTCCAAAAGGAGCCGGTTTCCATGATTGAGCAGGAGCATTTGATCGATCTAAAGGAGATTTCCAAGGATTTCGACGGCACACGCGTTCTCAGCGGCATCAATCTCTATGTCCGAAGGAAAGAATTCGTGACGCTGCTCGGCCCCAGTGGATGCGGCAAAACAACCACGCTTCGCATCATCGGCGGCTTTGAATATCCCACGGAGGGAACCGTCTATTTTGAGGGCAAGGACATCACCGATCTTCCGCCCTATAAGCGCCGTGTCAATACCGTCTTTCAGAAATACGCGCTGTTCCCCCATTTAAACGTTTTTGACAACATCGCCTTCGGTCTGAAAATCGCCAAGATTCCGCGTGACGAAATCAAGAAGCGCGTGGAGCGCATGCTGGATCTTGTCAACCTCAACGGTTATGGAAAACGCGGTGTGGATCAGCTCTCCGGCGGCCAGCAGCAGCGCATTGCGATCGCCCGCGCGCTGGTCAATCAGCCTGAGGTGCTTTTGTTGGATGAACCTCTCGGCGCGCTCGATTTGAAGCTGCGCAAGGAAATGCAGCTTGAATTGAAAAGCATGCAGCAGCGTCTGGGCATCACCTTTATTTATGTCACCCATGATCAGGAGGAGGCGCTCACCATGAGCGATACCATCGTGGTCATGCGAGACGGGCATATCCTACAGATCGGCGATCCCAAGCGTATCTATGACGAACCGGCAAACGCCTTCGTCGCGGACTTCATCGGCGAGAGCAATATCCTGCGCGGCACGATGATCCGCGATGAACTGGTGCATTTCAGCGGCTATGATTTTCCCTGCGTGGACGCGGGCTTCGGCGAAGACGTCCCGGTGGACGTGGTGATACGCCCAGAGGATATCATGCTGGTCGGCGAGGATATCGGCCAAATCAGCGGTGTGGTCAAGAGCGTGCTGTTCAAGGGCGTGCATTATGAGATGATGATTGACACGGGAGATACGACCTTCAAGGTTCATTCGACCGTTATGCAGCCGCAGGGCTCCCGTGTGGGCCTGAGCATCGTGCCCTTTAACATTCACATCATGAAGCCCATGGCTGAGGAGGCGGCTCAGAATGTATAACATGTCGCTTCCATGGTGGGCATGGGCGCTGATGGGCGCCGGGCTTCTGTGCTTTATCGGCGTTGTGGCGCTGTCCATCCGCCGCAACCACGGTGTAAAGCGCAGCCTGTTCGCCTCGCCTTATACGCTCTGGATGCTCATCTTTACGGTGCTTCCGTGCATTTTGGTCGCCTATTATGCCTTCACGGACGCCAACGGTGCCTTTACGCTGGATAATTTCCGTCACTTCTGGGATTCCAACTATGCCAAGAATCAGCTTTATGCCCAGATGGGGCCAGAGGCGGCGGCGTATATCACGCGCGGAACCGTCAATGTGGATACGCTGGTCTACTCGCTGTGGATGGCCTTCCTGTGTACGCTCATCAGCCTTCTTATAGGATATCCGGCGGCGCTTTTCATGGCGAACAAGCATATGAAGCTGGGATCCACGATCGCCGTTTTGTTCATCATTCCCATGTGGATGAATTTTCTTCTGCGCACGATTGCCTGGATGAGCCTTCTGGAGGATCAGGGGCTGATCAACAGCCTTCTGCGGCTCATGGGCTTCCAGGGCGTTCAGCTGATGTACAACTCTGGAGCCGTACTCCTGGGAATGGTGTATAACTTCCTGCCGTTCATGGTATTTCCTATCTATACGTCGCTCAATAAGCTCGATCCCATGCTGGGTGAGGCCGCGCAGGATCTTGGCTGTGATGGACTGCACACCTTCCTGCGCGTAACCGCCCCGCTGAGCCTTCCGGGCGTCATCAGCGGGATTACGATGGTGTTCATGCCCTCCGTCACCACCTTCTTCATTCCCCGCATACTGGGCGGCGGAAACACGATGATGTTCGGCGATCTGATTGAAAGCAAGTTTCTCACGGAGGGCAACTGGAATGTGGGCAGCGCGCTGAGCCTCATCATGATGATCTTGATTCTGGTGAGCCTGAGCATCCTGCGCAAGGCCGATCCCGAGGGCGAAGGAGGCTCGCTGATATGAAAAAGCCACGCCTTTTTTTCCAGAAATTCTATCTGGGAATCATCATGCTCTTTCTCTATATCCCCATTGTCGTCATGTTCGTCCAGTCCTTCAACGCGGGCAAGAGCCGCGCAAAGTGGGAGGGCTTCTCCCTGCGCTGGTATTCGGAGCTGTTTAACGACCGCTCCATCATGCAGGCGCTTCAGGTCACGCTGGCCGTCGCCGTCATCGCCGCCGCGGTGGCGACACTTCTGGGAACGCTGGCCGCCATCGGCATATACAGCATGAAGAAGCGTCCCCAAAGCCTGATGATGACCCTTACGAACATTCCCATGACCATGCCGGATATTGTAACCGGTATATCGCTGATGCTCCTGTTCCTCTTTACCAAGGTGGAGCGCGGCTTTGTGACGATGATTATGGCGCATATCACCTTCGACACGCCGTATGTGATCCTCTCCGTCATGCCAAAGCTCAAGCAGATGAACAAGCACAGCTACGAGGCGGCGCTCGATTTGGGCGCGACGCCGGCCTATGCGCTCACTCATGTCATCATCCCTGAAATCTCCCAAGGCATCGTAACCGGCGCCATGCTCTCCTTTACCCTCTCCCTGGATGATTTCACCATCAGCTACTTTACCACAAGTCCCATGGTGCAAAACCTGTCCACGCTGATCTACTCCAAGGCCCGCATCGGCATTGATCCCACTCTGAACGCTTTGAGCACGCTGATGTTCGCCGCGCTGCTGATTTTGCTCGTCATCGTCAACCGGCGCACCTCCGATAACGGCGGTGCCGCATAAGGTTCAATAAATCTGGATATTGGGGAGGAACTGTCTATGAAAAAGTGGTTGGTTGTCTTGCTTTCCATTGCGCTGCTCCTGCCTGTCTGCGCTCAGGCGCAGGAGGTCGTCAATGTGTACAACTGGGAGGATTACATTGACGAAGATGTTCTGGATCAATTTGAGGAAGAAACGGGTATCAAGGTCAATTATATGCGCTTTACCACCAACGAGGATATGCTCGTGTCCGTGCGCGCGAACCCCGGCGCCTATGATGTGATCTTCCCTTCGGAATATTGCGTGGAGCGGTTGATTGCCGAGGACCTTCTGGATGAGATCAACTATGAAAACGTGCCCAACATGAGCTACACGCTGGCCAACCTTCTAGATCCCGATTACGATCCCAGCAACGCGCACTCCGTGCCCTATATGTGGGGCACCGTGGGCATCCTGTACAACACCACCATGGTCACAGAGCCAGTCGATTCCTGGGGCATTCTTTGGGACACCAAGTATCTTGGCAATGTCTTTATGCTTGACTCCATCCGCGATACCCTTGGCGTCACCCTCAAATACCTCGGCTATTCCATGAATACCCGCGATATACTCGCGTTGGAGGCCGCTAAGGAAAAGCTCATCGAACAGAAGCAGTCGGGTGTGGTGAAAGCCTATCAGGTGGATGAGACGAAGGACAAGATGGTGCAGAACGAGGCCGCCCTGGCCGTCATGTGGTCGGGAGACGCACAGTATGCCATCGACCTGAATGAAGACCTGGCCTACGTGATCCCCAAGGAGGGAAGCAATGTCTGGGTGGACTGCATGGTCATTCCCAAGTCAGCGAAGAACAAGGAAAACGCAGAAGCGTTTATCAACTTTCTCTGCCGTCCCGACATCGCCGCAAAGAATTGCGAGGCCATCTGGTACTCCACTCCCAACACCGGTGCGATCGAGCTTTTGGGCGAGGAGTACACCTCCAATACCACGATGAACCCCTCGGCTGAGGATGTGGCCAACTGTGAATATTTCCACGACATTCAGGACTTCATCGACATCTACAACGCCCTGTGGCTGGAAGTAAAGAACGCGAAGTGACCTCTAAAAACATTTCCCCCTGCCTGGACGCGCCCCTATCCAGGCAAGGGGATTTTTTTGATCATCAAGCCAGATTCAGGGCCTCCTGAGCTGCGCGTCATGGACGGCGGGCGCGCTTATGACATGACCAATATCATCGAAGCGCGAGCCATGACACGGGCATTCCCAAAGACGCGTGGCGGCGTTATAGACCAGTTTGCAGCCCATATGAGGGCAGCGTGGGGCGGTCGGATGCGCAAGAAGGCCAAACAAGTATTCCCCCGCAATATGGAGCGGCAGTCGAAAATCGCTCCTGCGCTGTCCGGAATAAAGTGCATATCCCTCCCCGGGGAGGCCAAGAATCCTAGCGCTGATCGCCTGCGCAGCCGTCATCGCGCCCAAAAGTCCCCGTTTGCCATAACCCGTCGCGACAAAGAGATTGGGCGTCTTTGCGCTATAAGGCCCAATAAAGGGAAGACCGTCCGCCGTGAAGGCCTCCACACCGCCCGCTATCTCTTTTACGGTGTGGATTCCAAGCAATTGCGCGTACTCCGCTTCAAACTGCTCTCGAGGCATGCGCTTCTCCTTCCCCTCGGCGAAGGTCAGCATCGCGCCGTCGCGTACCCGATGGAGGAAATAGCGTCCATCCGGCGAGAGATAAGCGCCCTCGAACGGCACGCGGCCTTCCATCTCCACCCGCCAGCCCCGCCGCTGAACCAGCCGCAAAAAGTACCAGCCCGGAACATTCACAATGGGATATCCCGTCGCCACGACAAGATAGGGCGCGGCTACACTTCCCCGCTCGGTGAAGGCAAGGTTGGTTTCCAGCGCCACGACTCGTGAACGCTCATAGATCTTGACGCCTTCCTTATCCGCCTGTCCTGCCGCAGCCTTTAAAAAAGCGGCCGTATCCACGATCCCCATATCCTTAAGCGTAAGGGCTCCCACGGCCGGAAGCGGACATTGCGTAGAGCGCGTGAGCGCTGAAGTGACCCCTGCGCGCCTCATTGCCTCCGCCTCCTGCGAGAGGCCCTCAAAGGCTTTTTCTGTATCGGCCACAATCTGTACGTCCGTATCCCTCCAGCCGCATTGTGGGCCTAGTTCCTCACACAGCTCCCTCAGCGCGCGAAACGCGCTTTTTTGCGTCTGAGCGAACGCGTTAGTTGCCGCCATTCCGCGGCATTGCTCCAATTCTTTGAAAAACATCCCCGATTCAAACGTCACCAGTCCCGCGCAGCTTGCCGAAGCGCCCGAACCAATCCGGCGCGCCTCAAGAAGCGCCACCCGAAGACCCGCGCGTGTCAGCCATAGCGCTGTTGTTAGGCCCGTAAGCCCACCGCCTATGACGGTCACATCCACGTTCTGCCTTCCCCGAAGCGAAGGAAATTCCTCTTTTTCCCGCATATAGCCCTCCTTTTCTATCAGGTTGTCCAAATTCACTTTGACACATGTGGGGTGGCCGGATTCTTTTCCGTCATTCACAAAGGATTCCTTTTGACGCCGCCGTCATCACCATTTTTTTGTCATATACCCACTTCCTTTGCCGAATCGGCGCACATTGATCATATCATTCGCTTTTTTCACATACATACATGGGCAAAGGAGTGATCCCAATGAGCAATAAGCCTCTTCGGGTCAGGGAAAAGGGGCTGCTTGCGCAGCCTCCGTGTCAGCCGACACGCGCGAGCCCTGAGCGAAAGCACCGAATCAAATGGTCCTCTTTCAAGTCAAAGCGCGTCCTTACTCAGGCTGGGCTGGCCCTATGCCTTCTATGCGCCTCCGCCGCTTACATTGTGGGGCTGAATGAAAACGCCACCGCTGTGGTCGCCAAAAAGCGCGAGCTGCCCATCTACAGCGTCGAGCGGGAGGAAAAGCTGATTGCCATCAGCTTTGACGCCTCATGGGGCGCGGAAAAGACGCCTGAAATTCTGGATATTCTTGACGAGCACAACGTCAAGACCACCTTCTTTCTTGTCGGCGGCTGGGTCGATAAGTATCCCGAGATGGTTAAGGAAATCGCCGCGCGAGGGCATGAGATCGGCAATCATTCGGATACACATCCGCATATGTCACAGCTTTCCGAGCAGTCCATCAAGGATGAGCTGCGTATTATGAGCGATAAAGTGGAAACACTAACCGGTGTCCGTCCGACCCTCTTTCGTCCGCCGTACGGGGACTACAACGATCTCGTCGTAACCGTCGCCCGCGCCGAAGGCTATGAATGCGTCCAATGGAGCATTGACAGCCTCGACTGGAAGGATCGAGGCACGGAGGACATCATCAAGCAATGTACCTACCGCGTCGATAACGGCGATATCGTGCTGTTCCACAACGACAGCAACGATATTCTAAACGCCCTCCCCACCGTCATCAAGCATTATCAGGCTCTGGGCTATACCATCGTGCCCGTCAGCCAGCTTCTGCTTGAGGGCGAGTACAGCATCGACGTCCAGGGCAAGCAGCACCCAGTCTAAGAACCAAAGCAATAACATGAGGTGATAAACATGGAAGAATCAGGAAATACGATTCATTTGCGCGGCCAGATCTGTCAAAATCTGCAATTCGGTCATGAGCTGTTCGGCGAGCAGTTCTACGTTACGACGCTGCGCGTCCCGCGCCTGAGCGGAGCCGAGGACTTCCTTCCCATCACATTGAGCGAACGTCTTCTCATCGACGAGCCGCTGACTGCCGGAAGCATGCTTTGCCTGGAAGGGCAGCTGCGCAGCTACAACAAGGTCATTGAGGGCGCGGGCCGTCTGCTCATCACCGCCTTCGCACAGCGATTGCTGGACTGTGAGCGGGATGAGGAAAACCCTAACTACGTCCATCTAACCGGCGCGCTGTGCAAGCCGCCGAGCTACCGCACCACGCCCTTTGGCCGTGAGATCGCCGACCTGATGCTGGCCGTCAACCGCTCCTATGGAAAAAGTGATTATATCCCCTGTATTACCTGGGGCCGCACGGCGCGTTATGCCGCCAATTTGAAGATTGGCGACAAGGTACAGCTCGTGGGCCGCTTCCAAAGCCGTGCTTACCAAAAGCAGCTGCCTGACGGCACCACGCTCAACAAGGTCGCTTATGAGGTCAGCGTCAGCCGCCTGAGCGCGCTACGCGAGGAGCCGCGCCGCGATTTCAAACCCATACCGGCCGCCCCTCAGGGGCCGACTGTTCTCAGCGGCGTTCAGGAGATACCCAGCGTAAGGAATTAAAGGGCCCGTAAATTCCAAAGGCATGCAAAGAGCCGCAGTTCCAGTCTAGGGCGCTGGCGCTGCGGCTTTTCACTGGCCTTCTCCCCCTTTTACCGCGTTTCCTCTATCAGACCCCACTCGGCCTTCAGCGTAAGGATTCGCCGCACGCTTTCGTTAATGCGCTCCTCTGTCAGCCGCCCACTTTCAAGCGCGGACATCACGCCGTTATATCCATTGGTAAAATTATATGGCAGAAGCAGCATGTCGCATCCGGCCTCCAGCGCGCGGACGCACGCCTCGCCGGAGCCGTAACGCTCGGTAATCGCATCCATGCGTAGGGCGTCCGTGATGACGACGCCGTCGAATGCCAATTCTCCGCGAAGCAGCTCCGTTACAATGATCTCGGACAGAGAAGCGGGGTTTTCCGGATCCACCACCTCCGCCGTCTGATGCGACATCATTACGAACCTTGCTCCCGCTTCCATCCCCGCCTGAAACGGGAGCCAATCGCACGTTCGCCACTCCGCCGCAGTTTTGACGGAGACAGCGCTTCCGTTGTGCGAATTTCCCGAAACCGCGCCATGACCAGGGAAATGCTTGAGCACCGCAAGCACGCCGTTTTCCTGAAGTCCGGTCACAAATCGCGCCGTCATCCGCGAGACCAGCGCCGCGTCATATCCGAACGAGCGTGCCGTGATCTCGGCGTTCTTTACATCCGCACGCACATCAGCAACCGGCGCGAAATCCAGCGTAAAGCCATATTCGGCCAGATATCCGCCGATATGGGCCCCCGCCTGATAGGCGCGCTGGGGATCCTCCGTCTCTCCAATCGTGCTCATCGCGGGCTCGGCATCGTTCTCTTTGAGCTTTGCCGCCACCCGCGCGACGCCTCCGCCCTCCTCATCCACGCCGATGAAGAGCCCTACTCCGTGAGCCCGTTTTGCATATTCCTGCATCGCGGCGTTAAGCTCTGTAAGCTGCGCGGCGCTCTTGATATTTTCTGAAAACAGAACCACCCCGCCTATCGCAAAGCGGTCGAAAGCGCGGGAAAAAGCGGAACTGGGTGCGCTCACGGAGGACAGCCGTGAAAAGTCCTCCGGCCGGACGAAAAAGAGCTGACTGACCTTTTCCTCAATCGTCATCTCTCCCAGGAGCCTTTCCACCGTATCCTCCTGAGCCGACGCCGCCGAAATTTGAAAAAAGAACAGTCCCACCAGAACCAGCGCGGCAATCCTCATGTCTCTCTTCATCCTTCGTCTCCTTTTCCATAGCGTCTCATGGATTGAGCTGTCAAGGTCATTATACCTTCCATACCAAAAAACGCAAGTCTCAGCCTGTATGCAAAATTCTCAAAATATACAAAATTGGGCTTGACGAATCGCGTGTAAAACGCATACAATAGAAGTAGAAATTCACGAATAGCATTTTAGGCCAATTCTGGTTGATAGGAGGACGATCCGATGCTGTATCAAGCGCCATCGGCTGAAATCCGTGATACCTTTCATCAGGGAACAAGCCGCCGTGCTTATGAAATGCTGGGCGCGCATCCTTGCTATGAAGGCGATGTCCGCAAGTGGCACTTTTGCGTATGGGCGCCTAACGCCAAGCATGTCGCGCTTATCGGCGAATTCAACCATTGGGACAAAAGCAGAACTCCCATGGAGAAGCAATTCGACGGCACCTGGGAAATCCGCCTGAGTGAGGAGGAACTGTGGAAAAACGTCCCCGAGGATGGCTTTCCTACTTATAAATATGCCGTTTGGGGCGCGGATGACCTCTGGCGCACAAAGGCGGATCCATATGGCTTTTACAGCGAGCTTCGTCCGCGCAACGCGAGCCGTTTGTGCGATCTGGACGGCTATGTATGGGGAGACGGGGAATGGATGGACAAGCGTGCTTCCTTCATCCCCTATTCCAGCCCTGTCAACATTTATGAGGTGCATATCGGATCCTGGCGCCGTCACGAGGATGGCTCCTTTCTGAGCTATCTTGAATTTGCCGACCAGCTCATTCCCTATGTCCAGGAAATGGGCTATACGCATATTGAGCTTCTGCCGCTCATGGAGCATCCGCTCGATATGAGCTGGGGATATCAGGTAACGGGCTTTTATTCCGCGACCGCACGTTACGGAACACCCGATCAGCTGATGGTGCTGATTGACCGCTGCCATCAGGCGGGGATTGGCGTCATTCTGGATTGGGTTCCCGCGCACTTCCCGCGTGATGAGGTCGGTCTGTTCCACTTTGACGGTACCAGCCTTTACAGCCATCCTGATCCCAGGCGCGGCGAAATCGCCCAATGGGGAACGATGCTGTTCGACTACGCGCGCGGCGAGGTATGCAGCTTTCTTTTGAGCAATGCCTGCTTCTGGCTTGACGTTTACCACGTCGACGGCATCCGCGTCGACGCCGTCAGCAGCATCATCTATTATGACTTTTGCAAGGAGCCGGGGCAGTATATCCCCAACTGCTTTGGCGGACGTGAAAATCTAGACGGTCTCAACTTCCTTCGCCGCCTGAATCAGACGGTTTACCATGACTTTCCGGGCGTGATGATGATCGCCGAGGAAAGCACCTCCTTCCCGATGGTAACGGCTCCCACCTATCTGGGAGGGCTTGGCTTTGGCTTCAAATGGAACATGGGCTGGATGAACGACATTCTCTCTTACATCAAGCTTGATCCTGTCTATCGGAAATATCACCATGACAAGCTGACCTTCAGCCTCTTCTATGCCTTCAGCGAGAATTATATCCTGCCCTTCTCACATGACGAGGTTGTACACGGCAAACACAGCATGCTGGATAAAAACCCTGGAGACCTCTGGAAAAAGTTTGCCGGCCTACGCGCCCTTTATGGCTACACCATGGCGCATCCGGGCAAAAAGCTGCTTTTCATGGGCAGCGAGTTCGCTCACTTTATCGAGTGGAAATATGACGATCAGCTCGACTGGTTCCTGCTCGTCTATGAACGTCACGCCCCGCTGCAAAGCTGTGTGAAGCGCCTGAATCACCTTTACCGCGATACTCCCGCGCTATACGAGGTCGACACCTCATGGGACGGCTTCCAATGGATCACCGCCAATGACACCGACAACAGCGTCGTCGCCTTCCTGCGCACGGATAAGGCCGGAAACGCCATCCTCTGTGTGAGCAACTTTACACCCGTGTTCCATCCCGTCTATCGCATCGGTCTTCCATTGGGAGGGACATTGAGGGAGCTTTTCAACACCGACCGCGCGGAGTATGGCGGCAGCAACCAATATAACGCCTACGAGCTGACCGCGCAGCCCGGCGAATTTAACGGTTTTCCCTTCTGGGCGGAAATCTGCGTTCCTCCGCTCAGTACGGTCTATTTTACCTACGATAAGGTCTTGCCGTCTTCCGTGCCAAAGCAGGTTTACGGTACGCTGGCCAAGCCTATCCGTCCTCGGGAAGGGGGCGTGAAATGAGCTACCCTCTTCGCTCAATCCTCCGGATACTTCCAAAGAACAAATAAAGGAGTGGATTGTTTCCATGATGAACAAAAAGCAATGCGTGGCCATGCTTTTGGCCGGCGGTCAGGGAAGCCGCCTGGGCATCCTCACGTCGAACATGGCCAAGCCCGCCATCCCCTATGGCGGCAAGTATCGCATCATCGACTTCCCTTTGAGCAACTGCACCAACAGCGGCATCGACGTCGTGGGCGTGCTCACGCAGTATCAGCCGCTCAAGCTCAACGCGTACATCGGCAGCGGCTCTCCGTGGGATCTGGATCTCGCGCATGGCGGCGTTTACGTTCTTCCGCCCTATGTCAAGGGAAAGAGCGGCGAATGGTACTCCGGAACGGCTAACGCCATCTATCAGAATCTAACCTTCATTGAGCAGTTCAATACCGATTACGTACTGATTCTAAGCGGCGACCACATCTATAAGATGGACTACAACGCCATGCTCAAGTTCCACATCGCCAACAACGCGGACTGCACCATCGCCGTCCGTGAGGTTCCCTGGGAAGAAGCCAGCCGCTTTGGCATCATGAACACAGACGAGAC
>CAYQCL010000009.1:0-57423 GCA_964416065.1 uncultured Oscillospiraceae bacterium
CCGAAAATATCCGATAAAATTGTGGAAAGCTTAAAACCACCCTGCTGTAAATGTTCATTCAGTTGAGAAAAGCGGCGCGCCCCGTTTTGACAATTGAAGATTTCTCCAAGAAATCGCCTAATTTTCTGATCAAACCCCTGATTTTTCTACGGCTCCTCCCTAGCCTCGTCCAGCCCGCGCGCAAGCTCTTGCGCGTCAATCTTATCCTGCGCGAACTGCAAAAAGAGCTTCTTCTTCTGACCGTAGGCGCTGTTGGTGCGAAACGGCTCGACCGGAAAGAACAGTCAGTCTGGGCGGCAGCTCTCCCTCCACTCGCCGGTCAGTCCGTATCCGTCCCAGCTGCCCTCCATCAGCTCCTTTTCATAGAGCGCGGGGCTGCCGGGAGAGTCGAAATCGGTTCTCGCGAACATTTCCGCGATGTATTCCGTACACGCCTGGGCGTAAGAGCTGCCTCTCCGCACGACAAAGAGCAGCGCGCTGCCCTTTATCCGCATCGGTTCATCAACGGAGATGCGCATGGGGAAGGCGTTTTGGTATAAATTTTCCGCACCATACCCCATGCCTGTGTACAGGCCGCAATCATATAAGGACAGCGTGCTCTTTTTCGGCTTTGTCTCTGCCTCGGCTAGGGCATGTCCGACCTCTCTCGCGCGTTCAGCCAGCTCGATGAATTCCGGCGCGTCAAAGATGACCGGCTCCTCCGCTTCCTGCTGACGCATGGCCCCGCATTGCCACAAAAGATCTGTCAGCCAGAGGGTGTAGCGGGTATCGTCTTTGGGAACGCCCCAGGTGTTCAAGGCGTTGAGGCACACGTTTCCTCCTTCCTTGACAAGCCCTGCCCAGCGCCATGCGAAGTCCAAAAGCTCGGTAAAGCTCTGAGGCGCGTCTTCCGCGCTCAGACCAGCCTCCTCCCATGCCTCAGGAATGCGGTGCATAGCCCATCCGCTGACGGAAAGCATGCCGCTGACGGTGCCGTCCGCCGTGGTCAGCATCCGCCGAAATGGCTCGTACATATCCGCAACGCTTTGACGGATGGCCTCGTTGCCGCTCAAGTCCTCCAGAAGGCCGCTGGTGAGAAGCGTCTCAATGTCACAGTCGCTGCTACACGCCATAAACAGGTCCAGCGGCTCCTCACCCTCAAGCGCGCTTAATGCTTCGCTGGCGGTTAACTCAATTCCCTCGTTAAGCCGCGTCACGGCAATTTCCGGATGGTTTTCCCGAAACCAACCTTTTACATTCTCGAAATTGACCGAAAACCGCATGGCGTGTGCTTCTGCTCCGGCCGTAAAAACGACCGTGAAAAGCAGACTGATCAACGCTAGCATGCCCATGATTCTTTTCATAAGGAAGGCCTCCTTAGCCCGTTTCGTCTTGATGGATACCTACGCTACATTTGGAATTGTATTCCTTTTGCTTTGGCGAAGAGGGCTCGACCCTTCCGCCAAAGAGCGATTACTTAACCGTCACACTGGTGCTTCCATCCGAGAACAACAGCTCGTCTGGCAGTCGGCTCAGCGAGGTCATCATCTCCAGCGTCACGGCGGGCAGCATCTCCGTCTCCGCGCGGCTGGACAGGTTAAGGTCCCACCGGCGGCGGCGCACCATCGCTATCAAGGACGCTCAGGCCATACAACGCCTCAAGCGCATCTTCCTTCTCCATCCAATCCGGCACAATCAGGGCGATCGTCAGATAGATGCCGGTAGCGTATCGCTCCGCGTACACGCTTTCAAGCCTTATTTCATCGAGCTCGTCCGTTTCCCACGGAAGATAGCTTCTTTCGTCAAGCGGCGGCAGCACGGGCAGCACGACACTCTCCCGACGCGTCCATCTGTCCATCTCCTCACCCGTTTCAGGATCGAATTGGGTTACGGACATATACAAGGTAACAGACAGCTCATCCTCGACCGCTCCAAGCGAGAGCATGGGCATGCTGAAGTACACAATGGAGCCATCCTCGTTCCAGAGGGCGTCCTCCATGCTGCCGCCATTGCCATAGGGCTCCTCCGCCTCGATCAACGCACGCACCCCGTAGACCGGCAGGCCCGTTTCGCACGCAGCCTCAAGCCAGTCCGCTCCCCTTTTGAGAGCATAGAGCTCGGATACGGTGTCGGTGATGGCGTCTACCGCCTCGTATACGTTTGTGTCATCCGCATAAAGCGCCTCCGAGCCATCCGTCGCGTGTACACGCGCGCTGCTCATGGCAATGCGCTTATCCGTCAGCAGCTGCTGGAACGTAAACGTCATGGGGACGACCTCATAGACGCGCGCCTCGTTACCCTCAAAAACCTTCTGAGCCTCATCGGGAACGGTGATCCCCTGCTGCCTTTCGTAATATTCAATCCAGCCCCAGCGGGTTGCCGCATAGGCGACAGCCATAGTCACCGCGAGAATCAGGGCGGCGATCAACACCGTTTTCGCGGACAGGCGTCTGGCGCTTTTTTCCTCCTTCACGGAGCGGGCGGCGGCCGTCAGCGCGTCGTGGCATTTCTGAGGAACGGGCCTGAACGCTCCACGCAAATCAAGCTCTTCAATCGTACGCTTCATTCTTCATCCAGCTCCTTTCTGAGCTTTTCTTTGGCCGTATAGAGCCTGCTGCCCACCGTCGCAACGGGAAGGCGCAGCGTATTGGCGATCTCCGCGTAGCTCATTCCTTCCGAATAGAAAAGCACCAACGGAAGATGCCATTTTTCCGGCAAAGAGCCAAGCATGAGGTCAAGCGCGGCGTCCGGAGGCGGAGCGACCGGCTCGGGGAGCTCATCCAACGGAACGATGCGCCGCCATTTTCTTTGCGTATCATAACACGTATTGATCAGGATCCGCGTTACCCAGGTACGGAAATAGCGCAGTTCCCTCAGCGTATCCCGCTTCTCCCACGCCTTGAGCGCCGTGTCCTGAAAAGCGTCCATACAGGCGTCGTCATTTCGCAGGATGGTATAAGCAACGCGGTAAAGCATCGCATGGTGTGCCTCGATTTCCTGTACGAAGAAATCCTTTTTCATTTGCTCACCCCTCTGTAACGTTACATCCATTAGACGGCGCGGAAGTAGAAATCCTCCGTAAGCCCAAAATTTTTTCTTTTGGTCTTCGACAGAGGCCTTTCAGCGGATTTTGCGCCGGAAAAATACAAAAAACTGTGGCGCAGTTTTCTTCTTTATGGTAGAATAAATAATGGCTTTGTGCCAAAATGACCTTTTGTGAGGGATCTGCATTGACTGAACGGGCAAAACGACTGTTTGACGCAATGGGTCTGGGGGAGCACGAGGGCGTGCTTGTGTATAATCCCAGCAACATGTTCTATCTCTCCGGCTATACCGGCGAGGGACTTGTACTTATCACACGCGCATGCTGCGCCATTGTAACGGATTTCCGTTATACTGAGCAAGCGGAGAATCAGGCACCCGGCTTTGAGGTGTTCATGACGGAGAAAGGCAAATCTCACGAGGATATCTCAAACGATCTGTGCGTCAGGCACGCAATCGACACGCTGTATTACGAGGATGACTATGTCACCGTGCGCAGCTTTGAGAGCTGCCGGACAAGCATCCACGGCGTGGAATGGAAGTGTGTTAACGGCGCGATTGAACAACTGCGCGAGATCAAGGACGACCATGAGCTTTCCCTGATTGCGGAAGCCTGCCGCATCACGGGCGAGGCTTTTGAGCGCATCCTGCCTCAGATCAAGGAGGGCATGACCGAAAAGGAGCTTGCGCTGGCGCTTGACTTTGACATGATGCATCACGGCGCTTCCTGTCCCTCCTTCTCCACCATTGTGGCGGCGGGCGCGAACGGTTCTCTGCCTCATGCCGTGCCGGGCGGTTATAAGCTGTGCCGTGGCGACATGATCACGATGGACTTCGGTGCGCGCTATGGCAACTACTGTGCCGACATGACCCGCACCGTAGCTCTGGGCCAGCCCAGCGATGAGATGAGGCGCGTCTACCAGATTGTGTTGGATGCTCAGAAAATGGCGCAGGATGCCGTGGCGGCGGGAAAGAACTGCCACGACATCGACGCGATCGCACGCGATTATATCTATCAAAACGGCTATGAAGGTCGCTTCGGCCATGGTCTGGGGCACTCAGTGGGCATCGACATTCACGAAAGCCCCCGTTTCAGCCAGACCTGTTCCGCTACGCTTAAAGCCGGTCAGGTTATGACGGTGGAGCCAGGCGTCTATCTGCCGGGAATCGGCGGCGTTCGCATTGAAAACTCTGTCATTGTGCGCGAGGACGGCTGCGAGGTGTTGACCAAGCCCGAGTGCGAGCTCATCATTCTGTAAGCCATACCATCACATATCAATTAAGGAGGAACCATCAATGATTACGGCAGGCGATTTTAAAAAGGGCATCACCATCGAGTGGGACGGCGGCGTTTGGAACATCGTGGACTTCCAGCATGTAAAGCCCGGCAAGGGCGCTGCTTTCGTGCGCACCAAGATCAAGAACATCATGACCGGTGCCGTGGTTGAGCGCAGCTTCAACCCCACCGACAAGATGCCCCGCGCCATCGTGGAAACCAAGGAAATGCAGTATGTGTACAACGACGGCGGCCTGTACTACTTCATGGATATGGACACCTATGAGCAGCTTCCCCTCAACGCCGACCAGGTGGAGGACGCCATTCCCTTCGTCAAGGAGGGCACCAATGTGACGGTCAAGTTCTTCAAGGGCAGCGCTTTCAGCGTGGCCGCGCCCAACTTTGTGGAGCTGGAGATTACCGACACCGAGCCCGGCTTTAAGGGCGACACCGCCAGCAATACCTACAAGCCTGCCACCCTTGAGACCGGCTACACCCTGCAGGTGCCGCTTTTCATCAACACTGGCGATCACATTCGCGTGGATACCCGTACCGGCGAATACATGGAGCGCTGCTGACACGGAGGAATTGATTTGGAGGAAATAAGAATGAGCAGTTTGACAGATCGCGCCGCTTATCTTCGCGGCCTGGCCGATGGAATGGATCTGGACAAAAGCAAGAACGAAAACAAATTGATGCTTGAAATGCTGAACCTGATGGACGAGATGGCTCAGAAGATCAACGAGCTGGACGGCGATATTGGCGAGTTGGAGGAATATGTAGAGGATATTGATTCCGACCTAGCCGATATGGAAGAGACCCTTTTCGATGACGATGAGGACGGCTGCCACTGCTGTGACGACGAAGAGTGTGACTGCGAGGGCGAGACGTTTGACGATCAGGAGGAGCTCTCCTTTGACTGCCCCCACTGCGGCAAGCCCGTCGTGGTCAAGGCCGCCGACATTGATTATGACGAAAGCCCCATCTGCGATCATTGCGGCAAGCCGTTCTTCGCGGATATCCAGGATAACGGGGACGACGAGTAATCCGGCACGGGCCGGTTCAGTCCGGCGACACAAACGAAGCGTCTAAGGCGCGGGGCTTTTGAAATCCCGCGTCTTGATTTTGCTCCCTTAAAAACGCTGTGGCGTAGGGCTTCTGAGTTGACGGAGGAAAGCAAGGCCGTCGTACGGCCTTGCCCCCGAGGAGGCAAAGCGACTCCAGGAATACGGCCTTTCCCCGCACATTGTCGACGGTCTGAACCGCCGCCTTCAACTCGTATCGCGCGTTTTCCGCACGCTTGACTTTTCCTGTCCGTTCCCCTATAATACCATCATCGGCAATGACGGGATCAAGTACCCATCGTCCGCGCGCGCAAAGAGAGCCTTCGGCTGGTGGAAGAAGGCGGTGGCGGCCCTGGCGAATACCTCCCCAAGCCCGACCGTGAAGTTTCAGTAGCGGCTCGACGGTGCGCCGTTTATAGCGCGGGGGCCTGTTTGGGCCTGTTGAGGGCATTTGCCGAATGGAAGTGGTACCGCGATCCGTCGCCTTCCTCCCCGATAGGGAGGAAGGCGTTTTCATTTATAAAGGAGGTTATGGCTTTGATTCCAGAGGGTCTTTCCTTTGCATCCCGATTCGATCATGTGAGCGGCAGCGCGATCCGTGAAATCTTCAAGGTGCTGGGCCGTCCCAACATGATCAGCTTCGCGGGCGGCAATCCATCCCTGGCCGCGCTGCCGGATGAGGTCTGCGCCGATATCGCCCGCGACGTGCTGCTTAAGGACGGAAAGCGCATCCTGCAATACGGCGCCACAGAGGGCTATCCGCCGTTTGTGGAAAGTCTGCGGGACTATCTCAAAGCACAATACGGTTTTGATTTTGAGCAAAACGGCGTTCTGCCCATCACAGGAAGCACCAGCGGCATGGATCTTCTGTGCAAAGCGTTTCTCGATCCGGGAGACGCGGTGCTGGTGGAAAGCCCGACTTTCCTTGGAAACATGCAGACGCTGACGCTCTATCAGTCAAAGCTCATCCCCGTGGAAAGCGACGACGGCGGCGTTATTCTGAAAAAGCTTGAGGCCGCCGCAAAGGAGCATCACCCAAAGCTTCTTTACATCATTCCCACCTTCCAGAATCCCTCGGGACGCACGCTTCGGGCCGAACGCCGCAAGCCAATCTATGACCTGGCGGTCAAATATGGCTTTCTTGTCGTAGAGGATGACCCCTACCGCGACCTGCGCTACGCGGGCGAAAATCTTCCCACCATCAAGAGCTATGATACCACCGGTCATGTCGCTTACATGGGAAGCTTCTCCAAAATCATCAGTCCCGGTCTGCGCGTAGGATATCTGGTGGCGCAAAATGACATTCTGCGCAAATGTGCCATCGGCAAGCAGGGAACCGATCTGCACACAGCCAACCTGAATCAGGCGATCGTCGATCAGTTTTTGCGCCGCGGACTGCTTGCGCCGCATATCAAAGACATCCTCCCCGCCTATCGTGAAAAGCTGAACCTGATGCTGAAGGAGCTTTCCGGCTTCCCCAGGGGTACGCGTTACACCGCGCCGGAGGGCGGGCTGTTCCTCTTTGTGGAATTGCCCGAGGGCTTCGACGCAACCGCTCTCTTCACCGAGGCGGTGGAAATGGGCGTGGCGTATGTGCCAGGTACTTATTTCTATCCTGAGGGTGGGCACCATAACACGCTGCGTCTCAATTTCAGCAACTCCACCCCTGAACAGATCACGCAGGGCATAAGCAAGCTGCGCGGCCTGTTTCAGGCCCATATGGCCTGATATCACCAGACTTATATATAAAGAAAGGAAGTCTTTCTGATGCACGTTTTGGACATGCTTAAGGAGCGCGGCTTCATCGCGCAGGTTACCTTTGAGGACGATCTTTACAAAGCGATGGAGCGCGAACCCATCACCTTCTACCTCGGTATTGACCCCACGGCGGACAGCCTGCATGTGGGGCACTTCATGCCCATCCTCATGGCCAGCCATCTGCAAAAGGCGGGGCACAGGCCCATCATGCTCTGTGGCGGCGGCACCGCCATGATCGGAGATCCCAGCGGCAAGAGCGACATGCGCAAGATGCTGACTAAGGAGACGATTGCCTCAAACGTCGCTTCTATCCAGAAGCAGCTCACCCGCTTTGTGGATTTTGGCGAGGGCGGCGCAAGGATGGTCAACAACGGCGACTGGCTGCTGCCTCTCAACTATGTCGATTTTCTGCGCGAGGTCGGCGCGCTTTTCAGCGTCAACCGCATGCTGACCGCCGAATGCTACAAGCGCCGGTTGGAGACGGGGCTTACCTTCCTTGAATTCAACTACATGCTCATGCAGAGCTATGATTTTCTCCAGCTCTTCCAGAAGTATGGCTGCCGCCTGCAAATCGGCGGCGACGATCAATGGTCGAACATGCTCTCCGGCGCAGACCTCATCCGCCGCAAGGAGCACGAGGATGCCTTTGCCCTCACCTGCAAGCTGATCATGACGCACGACGGCAAAAAAATGGGCAAAACGGAGAAGGGCGCTTTGTGGCTTGATCCTGAGCGCACCAGCCCCTATGAGTTCTATCAGTACTGGCGTAACGTGGCCGATCAGGATGTGGAGCGGTTCCTGGCGCTGCTAACCTTCCTGCCCATGGAGGAGGTGCGCCGACTGGGCGCGCTGAAGGATCAGCAGATCAACGAAGCCAAGCGCGTGCTGGCCTTTGAGATCACCAAGATGATCCACGGCGAGGCCGAGGCGCGGAAGGCCGCCGACGCCGCGCAGGCATTGTTTGCGGGCGGAGCGTCCAGCCAGGATGTGCCAACATATGAGGTAAACGCCGCTATGCTTGAGGAGGACAACCGCCTGACCACGCTTCTGGCCTCCTGCGGCCTGTGCACGAGCCGAGGCGACGCGCGCAAGATGGTGCAGCAGGGTGCGGTGCTTGTCGCGGACAGCAAGGTCACAGACGTGGAAGCGCGAATTGAGGCCAGACAGATCGGCTCGGACGGTCTGCTCCTGCGCAAAGGCAAGAAAAATTACTGCCGTCTGATTCTTAAGGCATGATGAAGGAATATAAAACCCTGCTCAAAGAGGCAAGCGACGAGGTGATCATCAACAAAAGTCGTTTTATCGGCTACGCCTCGCCGGTCACGACGGTCGAGGAGGCGCTCGCCTTCCTCGACCGGATTCGCCAGAAGCATCGCGACGCGACGCACAACTGCTATGCCTACATCATCGGGCAGAACGCGGGCGTCATGCGCTATAGCGACGACGGCGAGCCCAGCGGCACCGCCGGCATGCCCATCATCGAGGTCATGAAGGCGCGCGGCGTTGTGGACTGCGCCGTGGTGGTCACGCGCTATTTCGGCGGGATTTTGCTCGGAGCGGGCGGGCTGGTTCGCGCCTATTCGCATACCTGCGCGCTCGCGCTGAACGCGGCGCGGGTATGCCAGATGCACCCCACCGAGAAATGGATGTTCGAGGTGGCCTATCCGCTGTGGGACAAGGTTCAGCATGCGCTCAAGGGCCTGCCCGCGCGGCTTGAGGGAACGGAATTTACCACGGCGGTCGCGTTTGAATTAAGCGTCAAGGTTGCGGACAGCGAGGCTGTGCGCTCCGAGCTCACGCGGGTGACGGACGGGCGGATCGAATCGCTTTTGGAGGAAGAGGGGTATTCTCCATGGATCGAGGAAGCATGAAGGACACAGCCCCTGAGGTGCGGCTGCTGCGCCCTGGAGAGCTTGATCGCGTCAACGCGCTGCGCAAGGAAATTCAGGAGCTGCACCATCAGGGACGTCCTGATTTTTTTCGTCCTTCTTCAAAGGAGCATGAAGACGCGGCGCAGACGCTTTTGGACGGCGGCGCGCGGATGGCGGTGGCCGTTCGCGGCGGCGACATCCTTGGGTACGCGCTGTTCCGCTTTGTTCATCGCGAGGCCAATCCCTATATGCACGAACGGAGCTTTGTGCATGTCGAAGAGATCTGCACATCCGCGCAGCACCGCAACGAGGGCGTCGGGCGCGCGCTCATGGCGTTCATCCGGCAAAGCGCCCGTGAGAACGGGTATGCGCGTGTCGACCTGGACGTTTGGAGCTTCAATGAAAGCGCCCTGCGGTTTTATGAATCCGAGGGCTTTCGACCCTATCGTGTCTTTTTGGAGGCGGACGTCTGAGAGCCCACAGGAAAAAACACTGTCTGGGAGAAGCGAAGGGGAAGGAAGCCCGCGCTTTTCGGAAACGGCGACTCGCGCGCTTTCGCCCTAAGCGGCACTCTCGGACATTCGCGTGACAGAGGGGGAAGCCCATGGACCTTTTTGACGTGATTGGGCCGGTAATGATCGGCCCCAGCTCATCCCACACGGCGGGAGCGGCGCGCATCGGCAAGCTGACGCGTATGCTTCTGGGCAGCGAGCCCGTGCGTGCGCGCATCGGCCTATACGGCTCCTTTCAAAAGACCTATCGCGGTCATGGCACCGACAAGGCGCTCATCGGCGGGCTACTGGGCATGTCCGTGGACGATTTGCGTCTGCGTGACAGCCTGCGTCTGGCCGACGAAAGGGGCCTTTGCTATTCCTTTTACAATGCCGAGCTGCGTGGGGCTCATCCCAACACGGTTATCCTGGAGGTGGATGGCGCGGATGGACGGCATACCTGCGTGGAGGCGGCGTCCATCGGAGGCGGTGAAATCGTCGTCAAGTCCATCGACGGGTTGGAAGCCGGCTTTTCCGGCCATGAGAATACGCTGGTCATCACGCATCGTGATACCCCGGGCATGATCGCCCATATCAGTGGCGAGCTCGCCTCAAGCAAGCTCAACATCGCGACCATGCGCGTTTTTCGACGTTCCGTGGGCGGTGAAGCAATGGTGGTGCTGGAGCTGGACGGCATGGCGAATCAGGCGCTGCTGAATCGTCTTTCCGCGCTCAAGGGCGTGTATCACGTGGCGTATCTGGCTGCGAAGGAGGAATGAGCATGCGTACCATCGCGGAATTCTTGAAACTGGCCGCGTCCGCCGGAAGCCTCGGCGCGGCGGCCTTGCGTTGGCAGGCCGAGCGGGACGGCTGCGAGGAAGCGCCCCTGCTTGAAAAAATGGCAAAGCGGCTCATAGTGATGCGTCAGAGCGCGGAGGAAGGCCTTTCCCCCACGCTGAGAAGCGTAAGCGGAATGGTCGGCGGGCAGGCCGTCAAAATGATCGCGCCCGAGCAGACCAGGCGCTTCGGGCTTTTGGGCAAAGCGGGCGCTTACGCGCTCTCTATCGCGGAATATAACGCCTGCATGGGCAAAATTGTGGCCGCGCCGACAGCGGGCAGCTGCGGCATCCTGCCCGGGGCGCTGCTGGCAGCCCAGGAGCAGGATGGCTTTAGCGACGCTGAGCTTGTGCTCGCGCTCTTCGCGGCAGCGGGCATCGGACGCATTATTGCCATCCAGGCCACCATCAGCGGCGCGGAGGGCGGATGCCAGGCTGAATGCGGCGCGGCGGCAGGGATGGCGGCGGCGGCCCTTGTCCAGCTTTATGGCGGCACGCCCGAAGCCGCTACACATGCATGCGCTTTCGCCCTGATGAATATGCTGGGCCTGGTGTGCGATCCCGTGCATGGCCTGGTGGAGGTACCCTGTGTCTATCGAAACGTGGGCGGCGTCTCACAGGCGATTTCCGCCGCCCAAATGGCCTTGTCCGGCGTCAGGTGCCCCATTCCCCCGGATGAGATGATACGAGCCATGAAGGATGTCGGAGACGCGATGCCTCCCTCCCTGCGCGAGACCGGCGAGGGTGGCTGCGCCGCCTGCCGTTCCATGAGAGGCGTGTGACCACGTGTCCTTTCCGCTTTATGTTGTCCCAAGGGTGCAGGCCACAATCGCGTAGCCCTCGTTATCCAGACTGGCCTCATAAGTCGCGCCCACCGGAAGCGAAAAGGCCACATATGTGCCCGTTATGGGCTTGCAGAGAATGATATAGCGCAGAGCGCCGTCCCTCCACACAGCCAGTTGGCCCTTCAGGTGTAACCATTCCAAATATTCCTCAAACGTCAAATCGAGATAGGTCATAGCGGTTGCATGCGCTTCCCCCACATACCGGAAGCGGAAGGCCCTTTCCCCCGCTTCCCGAGGCTCCCTGCGGACAAAGCCGCTTCGCCATGCTAACTGCAAAAGCGCGCGCCCCTGCTCCGTTCGTTCCAGCGGTTGCTCGTCCGGCAGCCCCGCCTCATCCGCGTTGAGACGGATCTCAACCGTGTATTCCTGCTGAAGCTCTCCTACTCCAGGCGGATCGGTCTCCGCCAGCGCCTCCGAAAGGGCGTCCTTCAAGGGCATATCCGCGATTTTGGAACGGATCGCCGCAATCTGCGCGGCGCGCTGCTCCGCCGCGCTCAGGGTTCCCTTCCACACGCTCAGCCCGCTTACGCCGCGCTCTCTGAGCGTGGTAAACAGGCGCGTCAGGGCGGCAATCGTCTCACGCCCGCTACGGACGTTCAGCCCATGGACGGGCACCATCCCCTTTCCGAAGCTTGCCACGCTCATGGTATTGGGGGCGGGAACCCCCTGTGGCAGCGGATGCTGTTCATCAATTAGGAGCATCTTTCCTCGAAGAAGCTGTTCATAGGTATAGGTGCCGGACTGATAGTTCAGCTCCTGGGGCAGCGTATAGCTGATCACGCTTACGCTTCGCGCTTCAACGCCCTCCGCCGCCGCTTCAGCCGCCGCCTGGGGATATTCCCGCTGTTGGGCCCGCGGGGCAAGAAGGGGCATTGTCAGCGCGGTTACCAGTGAAAGAAGGATCAAAAACGCGCGAAACGCCTTGTCCTCTTTAAGCGTCTGCCTCGCCGGCTTGATCACGCACTGCGCTCCCCAATAATCGGGCCGAGGCGCGCGGCGCATGGTTTGCTTTCGCCATTCCCGTTCCGTCATCAGGCCGTTCATGCCCTTTCCCTCCTTTGGACATAGCTTGGCCCAATCATACAAATCGTATACGGAAACACGTAAAAACGGCGCTTGAGTCAGCAAAGACCCAAGCGCCGTTTCATTCTCTCATTCCACGGACTTTGTCGCGATGACATCTACGCCGGTATCGCACACATTCGGGCAAACCACGTCGCTCATGTGAACCGGCGCCTCTATCCGAAGCGAGCCAAGCTCCCTCATGCACGCGGCTATCTTCTCCTTGGGAATGGGCGTGCGCGTCTTGACGCTGACAGGCGTCCTCCGGTTTCCAACCGTGACAACGGCGGTCACCATCCGCTGGGGCGCGACGCACTCCTGCTTTGCGTAGTTCAGGCCGCGATTGCAGCTGTTGCCCGAAACGCTTTTAACCTCTCCATCCTCTACCACGACCTGCATGCGGCAGCCCACCGGGCAATTGATACAAGTGATTTGATGCTCCATGCCGCTCGCCTCCTTATCGCTCAATGCAAATGGTCACGTCACCGCCGCTCAGTCCCTTGATCTGCTCGGGCTTGAGGGTCAGCTCGGCCATTTCTCCAGGCGTGAGAATCCGCTTGCGCTGCTTAAGAATTTCCGTCTCGCCGTCCATAACGCGCAGCGCTGCGTTTTCATATACGCCGGAGGGACGGAACATGACCTGTACGGGCTGGGCCTCCCCATCGGGCAGAAGCAGACGCTGGGGCACAACGCCCCGCACACCCTCGCCATCCATCAGCCGGATATAACGTCCCTCGCGCTTCTTTCCCCGCACATACTCAGCGGCGGCCTTGCCCGCTTTAAAGCTCTCGGCGCTCACAAAGTCTACCAGGTCATGCACATGCAGTACATTGCCGCAGGCGAAGATACCTTCCCTGCTCGTTTGAAGGCTGTCATCGACAACCGCTCCCTGCGTAAGCGGGCTCATTTCCACGTTCGCCTGCTGGGTCAGCTCGTTTTCGGGGATCAGGCCGACGGAAAGGAGCAGGGTATCGCAGTCAAAATGCTTTTCGGTTCCCGGGATCGGCTGGCGGTTCGCGTCCACCTGCGCCACCGTTACGCCGCTCAGGCGCTCGCGGCCCTCGATATCGATGACCGTATGGCTTAAAAGGAGCGGAATATCATAATCCTGCAGGCACTGTACGATGTTGCGGTTTAGGCCGCTGGAGTAAGGCATGAGCTCCACACAGGCCAGCACCTTCGCGCCCTGTAAGGTCATACGGCGAGCCATGATGAGCCCAATATCGCCGCTTCCCAAAATAACGACGCGTTTGCCGGGCATATAGCCCTCCAGGTTGACGAATTTCTGCGCCGTACCGGCCGAGTACACGCCGGCGCAGCGGGTGCCCGGGGTTGCCAGCGCCCCGCGGGGACGCTCACGGCATCCCATCGCGAGGACGATCGCGCCCGCCTCAAAGAGCTGAACGCCCTTTTCACGGCTTACGGCGGTCACAAAGCGATCCTCGTCCACGCTGAGCACCGTGGTGCCGCAACGTACCTCGATGCCCAACTCATTGACGCGGTCGATATCGCGCTGGGCGTATTCGGGGCCGGTCAGTTCCTCCTTAAAACGATGCAGGCCGAAGCCATTGTGAATGCATTGGCGCAGAATACCGCCCATGTTGTTCTCACGTTCCAAAACGAGCAGGTTTTCCACGCCCGCCTCGCGCGCGGCAATCGCCGCCGCCATTCCGGCAGGGCCCGCGCCAATCACCAGCACGTCCACATACTGCACCTGGCCCCGCAGTTCCTTGCTCAGCATTCAATTTTCCCCCTTTCCAGCCGCCTCGGCGATCGTGCCCACAAGCAGCTTGCTTTCTCCACCACACTTTGTAACCTCGGTGGGATCAATATGCAGCTCCTCAGACAGGATTTCCAGCACGCGCGGACTGCAAAATCCGCCCTGGCAGCGTCCCATACCCGCGCGGGTACGGCGCTTGACCGCGTCAATGGTACGCGCGCCCACAGGACGACGAATGGCCGCGCGGATCTCGGCCTCAGTCACCTGCTCGCAGCGACACACAAGCGAACCGTATTCGGGGTCGCGCCTGACAACGTCGGCGCGTTCCTCAAGCGTCATGGCGTAAAAGGGCTTTTCACGCTTTGGCGCGGGCAACCATTCTGCCTTCTTTTCAAGCCGGTTTTCCTCGGCGATCTGCCTGACCAGCATTTCGGCAATCGCCGGAGCCGACGTAAGGCCGGGGCTCTCGATACCCACAGTCTCATATGCCCCGGGCGCACCCTCAACCGCTCCGATCACGAAATCGCCGTTTTCCTCATGCGCGCGAATGCCGGCAAAGGTGGTAATCACGGTGCGCAGGCTTTCCTTGGGCCAGGTTCTGCGCGCCGCGTCACCGACCAGTCTGAGCGCCTCCGCCGTGGTGGCGACATCCATTCCGTCCTCTACGTCGATCGCGGAAGGGCCGATGAGCAGGTTGCCGTGAACCGTCGGGCTTACCAGCACGCCCTTGCCCATTTTGGTGGGGGTCTGGAACATCGTCATGGAGAAGCCTAAGGGCTTGGTATGATCGAGCAGATAATACTCTCCCTTGCGGGGGATGATGTTGTACTTCTTATCGCTGAGCATATTGTGCAGCTTCGCGGAGTTTACACCTGCGCAATTGACGACGATGGGCGCGCACATTTCTCCCTTGCTGGTATGCAGCGTGAAGCCGCCGTCCTCTCGGCAAACTGATTCCACATAGGTTTCCATCAGAAACTCTACCCCGTTGACCGCAGCATGATCCGCCAACGCGCAGGTGAGCTCATATGGGCTGGTGATGCCGCTGGTGGGAACGAGCAAAGCGCAGACAACATCCGGATTGACGTTGGGCTCCAGCGAAAGGATCTCCTCCCGCTCGATGACGCGGAGCTGTTCCACACCGTTTTCAATGCCCTGATGATAGAGCTTTTCGATATGCGGGCGCTCCTCCTCGCTGAAGGCCAGTACCATGGCGCCGGGCTGACCATAGGGTGCGTCGACCTCAGCACAGAGTTCGGGATACATGCACGCGCCCTCCACGTTGAGCTTTGCCTTAAGCGTTCCGGGCTTCGCGTCAAAGCCCGCGTGGACGATGCCGCTATTGGCCTTGCTTGCGCCCTCAGCCACATCGCTTCCACCCTCAAGTACAGCGACATGGGCGTCATATTGCGACAAAAGCCTTGCCACCGCGCAGCCAACGACGCCGCCGCCAATAATGATGATGTCCTTATTCAAGCTGAACCCTCCAAGTCTTGAGGCGTTTAGTACGCCGTATGTGTGATATTTTATCATGAATCAGCGCAAAAAGCTAGCCTATCTTCCCAGATTTGAGCTCAATTTTGTGATTTTTCTGTCAATTGCGCCCGCAAGGCCTCCAGCTGTTCTTTTCCTGTATCGGTCTTGCAAAGCCCCTATAAACCCGATACAATGATTTTGTGCGCAAGCAACTAAGCGTAAAAGGATGAAAACATACATGGAAAAAATCAAGATGCTCACGCCGCTGGTGGAGATGGACGGCGACGAAATGACGCGTATTCTGTGGCAGAAGATTAAGGACAAGCTTCTTTTGCCCTATGTCGATCTCAAGACGGAATACTATGATCTGGGGCTCAGGCATCGTGACGAAACCGACGACCGCGTAACCGTTGAAAGCGCTGAGGCAACGCTCAAGTATGGCGTGGCGGTCAAATGCGCCACCATCACCCCCAATGCCCAGCGTGTGGAGGAATATGGCCTCAAGCAGATGTGGAAAAGCCCCAACGGCACCATCCGCGCGATTTTGGACGGAACGGTATTCCGCGCTCCGATTGTGGTCAAGGGGGTTTCTCCCTGCGTTCGCAGCTGGAAAAAGCCCATTACGATCGCACGCCACGCCTATGGCGACGTATATAAAAACACTGAAATACGCGTTCCTGCCGCAGGTAAGGCCGAGCTCTGCTTTATCAGGGAGGACGGTGCCCAGTCTCGCCAGACCATCATGGAATTCAAAGGTCCCGGCATCCTTCAGGGACTGCACAACACCGATCAGAGCATTACCTCCTTTGCCAGAAGCTGCTTTCAGTATGCGTTGAGCGTCAAGCAGGATCTCTGGTTTTCCACCAAGGATACGATTTCCAAGACCTACGACCATCGCTTCAAGGACATTTTCGCCGAGCTGTATGAAAACGAGTATAGGACGGCATTTGAAGCGGCTGGAATTGAATACTTCTACACCCTGATCGACGACGCGGTGGCCCGCGTCATTCGCAGCGAGGGCGGCTTCATCTGGGCCTTGAAGAACTATGACGGCGATGTAATGAGCGACATGATCGCGACCGCCTTCGGAAGCCTCGCCATGATGACCAGCGTGCTGGTCTCCCCGAATGGACAGTTTGAGTATGAGGCGGCGCACGGCACCGTCACCCGTCACTACTATCGCTACTTAAAGGGCGAGGAAACCAGCACCAACCCCGTCGCGACAATCTTCGCGTGGACGGGCGCGCTTCGCAAGCGCGGCGAGCTGGATCAGCTTGCGGAGCTCCGCGCTTTTGCGGACAAGCTGGAGAAGGCTACGCTTGAAACCATCGAAGGCGGCAAAATGACCAAGGATTTGGTTGCCCTTTATGAGGGCGAGGCAACTGGCCTTAACAGCGACGCGTTTTTGGACGCGATTGCCGTTACGATGAACGGGATAGCGTGATCCCAATCTTATAAAAAGCCCCCTTCACCATTCTCTGTGAAGGGAGCTTTTTTTATCCGCCTGTCACATCCGTCCGCTGATGACCCTTCGCGCAATCACAACCGCTCCCGCCAGCACATACAATGCCGACAGGCAGATATAGGACGGAACGGTATATCCTAACAGCATAAACAGGAAGCACAGCACACAGAAAAGCGCAATTCCCACATAACAACCCACCAACCCTGCGGCGTGGTTGATGGCTATGCTGCGTTCATCCTGCTTTTCAATTTTTTCCTGCTCGAGCTTTTCTTTTGAAACAACCCTTGCACGAATTGTTTTATAAACGGCCACAAAGATAATTCCCGCGCCAAAGCCGGTCAGCATTCCCAAAAAGGTGTTGATCGACTTTCCATCGGGTTGAATGATCAAAAAGCCAAGAAGTCCAAAAAGAAAGCTTGCGCCTCCAACCACCAGTGCCACCGCCGTCATATGCTTTCCCCATTGCCTGTTGCAAATCATTTTAATCTTCCTCCTCATAGATAAAGATATCCTCAACGGTACAGCCAAAGTATCTGGCCAGCTTAAAGGCCAATTGGATAGATGGGTTATAGCGGCCGTTTTCCAATGAGCTGATGGTCTGACGCGAAACCCTCAGCGCCGCAGCCAGCTCCTCCTGCCGAAGATTCCGCTGCGCGCGCAGCTGCTCCAGCCGGTTTTTCATAGATAGCCCCCTCTCCGCGTCTTCGTCGTGATGGAAAGCATGCTTTACATTTCTATCATAGCATAGATCCTCTGGAATGTCAAGTAAGCTTTCCATTGTGCTACCGACAACAAATCTTCGCCTCTAAAATTAAGATATGTTCGGCTTCCCTGGCTGACCCGGGCGGCGAGGCGGCTGCTAGCCCCGGCAGGCTGGAGCGGGTGAGTGTCGAAAATACGAGTAAAAAAGTTTGGTTCTTCCCCTTTCTTCCCGTAGGGCATAGTAGGATAAAATCCGATTTTGCTATAAGTTTTCTTAGCAGGAGCTTATCTAAGAGAACTTACAGGAAAAATGAAAAATACCCTACTAACCTCATTTCTCAAAAATCCGTAAAGACAAAAAAGTCATGCACTTTCTTGCCAAGAAAACGCTTGATATTCTGGAAAGAGCATAATATACTGAAAGCAATCAAGGAGGTAGAGCCATGAAAGCCAGAGATATTGTCAAAGAAATTATGACCCGCAAAGAGTTAGGCAACGCTGAATTTGCCAGGGTTTTGAATATTACCCCCGCCGCACTTTAGGATAGACTGAATACGAAAAAGGCAAAGGATATTCCAGTATCCACCATGAACGAAATGCTGGCGGCGCTTGGATATAAAATTGCAATTGTACCAGAAGATACGCCTATCCTTGATGATGGATTTGTTGTAGGAGAGAAGGAGGAAGAAAATTCCTGATGCTCTTATACTCTTTTTCATTTCTGCAGTAGAGAGATTGAGAAAATCACTCTGGTTCTCCTGCCAGGTTATGGGGATGTTTTGTAAATTTATGTGCTGGATGGTGGTTGTACCAGTTTTGGATTGCGCTCTGCTGGAAATTGCGCTGATATCTTTCATTTTTTGCAAGCTATTCAAAAAAGTACCTAAAGTAAAGCACACAAAGAAATGGATTACATGTCCAACTTGGGAATATTAAGGCGTAAGAAGTCACAACCTTGTCCGATGAGACTGTCTGTTGTAGGCAGTCCCTATTTTTATGAGAGGTATAGGGATGAACTATTTGAAGCTGAAAGAGAGCATTAAAAAAGCTATCCATAATCATAACTTTTCGTTTATCATCTCATCGAATCAATCGACGAGATTTTCCTCTTGACACTATACTATAATTGTATATAATGTATATGCACAATTTGAAATGGAGGCCATAGCCATGGAGATCATCATTTCAAACGCAGGAAACCAGCCGATCTATGATCAGATCGTTACCCAGATCAAAGCGCACATCCTTTCCGGCAAGCTCAAGGAGGGCGACGCGCTTCCCTCGATGCGTTCGCTCGCCAAGGAGCTTCGCATCAGCGTTATCACCACTAAGCGGGCCTATGAGGAGCTTGAACACGAGGGCTTCATCCTGAGCTATACCGGCAAGGGCAGCTTTGTTGCAGGCGCCAACACCGAGCTGATCCATGAGGAGCATCTGCGCAAAATTGAAGCGCTGATGCGGGAGATCATTGGCCTTTCGCGCATGAGCGGACTTACGCTCCCCGAATTAACGGATACCCTATCCATGCTCTACAAGGAGGAAGACGTATGAGCAACGCCTTGGAAATCAAAGGCTTAACAAAACGCTTTTCAGACTTTACCCTCGATCACATCGACCTGACCTTGCCCAACGGCTGTATCATGGGCCTTATCGGCGAAAATGGCGCGGGAAAAAGTACCCTGCTCAAGCTGATTTTGGGCCTGCTTCATCCTGACGAGGGCGAGGCGCATGTGCTGGGCGGCACCTGTCTCGCCGACTCCCCCACGCTCAAGGAGCATATCGGCGTGGTCATGGATGAAAGCTGCTTTCCTGAAAACCTGACGCTTCGCAACGTCGCCGCTATTTCCCGCCGCTGCTATCAAACCTGGGATGAGAATCGCTTCTCCGCCTGGACCAAGCGCTTTGGACTTCCCGAATCCAAGATGATTAAGGCCTTTTCCCGTGGGATGAAGATGAGGCTGTCTATCGCCGTGGCGCTGTCCCATGACAGCCATCTGCTGCTGCTGGACGAAGCGACCAGTGGTCTTGATCCCATCGTGCGTGATGAGCTGCTCGACGTCCTTTGGGACTTCATCCAGGACGAAAATCATTCCATCCTGCTTTCCTCGCACATCGTCAGCGATCTGGAAAAAATCTGTGATTACATCACCTTTCTCCATCATGGCAGGATCGTCTTCAGTCATCCCAAGGACGAGCTTTTGGAAAGCTATGTGCTGGCGAAGGGCTCCGAGGCTTCCATCAGAACGATCGCTCCCGACGCGGTCATAGGCGCCAAACGCTCGTCCTTCGGCACCGAGGCACTTATCCGACGCGACGCCTTGCCGGACGGAATGGTCGCCGATTCGCCAAGTCTGGAAGATATCATGCTTTTCTTCGGAAGGGAGGAACGGTAAATGAAGGGTTTGCTGTTAAAGGATCTTTTGAATTTGAAGCAGGTTGGACGCATTTGGCTACTGATTGCCGCGCTGTGGGTCGCCATGGGCGTGGCCGAGCGCAACAGCGCCTATATCGGCGGTATGCTGATCATGCTTGTTATCATGCTGCCCTTTAGCTCCATGGCTTATGATGAAGCGGCCAAATGGGATCGCTACGCGTTAACCATGCCCATATTGCGACGTGATCTTGTGCTGTCCAAATATGCGTTAATGATGATATGTGCCGCCGTCTGCGCGGCGCTCACCCTGCTGTGCAGTCTTCTTCTGGGCGACGCTCCTGTCTATGCGTTCCGTATGACAGGGCTACTTCTTTGCACGGCGCTCTTCCTTTCCACCATCTCCCTGCCGCTTTTATTCCTTCTGGGCGTGCAAAAAACGCGCGTCGCCATCCTTGCGTTCATTCTCATTCCCGCCGTCGTGAGCATCCTGCCGGTCGAAAATCAGATGTCCCTTTCCGTCCTGGAAGGTCTGTTCCTCAAGGTATGGCCTGTCGCCCTGATCGTGCTGATTCTCCTGATCGTTTCCTATATATGCTCTCTGCGGATTTACAGGAGAAAGGAATTTTAGTCTACCTACCGTGCCTTGACACACCTTAGAAAGAACGAGTCCCCCGCTCGTTCTTTTCTGTTATATGAAAGCCACTCGATACGCAAAGCTCGACCATGCTTTCGACATTCTGGCTCGCGTCGTCCTTAACCACGCCATAGGTTACGCGAATGGGCGTCCCTCCCGCGTCAATCCACAAATCAATCAGAAATGGATTCGCCGTATCCGCCTCAATCCTGGCGTCCCAAATCAGCAGTGACCCTCCATTTTTCAGCACACGATACGTTTGTGCGAGGGCAAGACGCATCTCCTCTTTGGTCATATACATCAGGCTGAAAAACGCTGTCGCATGGTCAAAGCGCTCATCCGCAAAGGTCATCTGGCAGGCTTTTATGACCTGCTTTTGAAATCCGCCAGGAGCCTCGTCCAATTCCTCCGCGCGCTTATCTATGGCTGTCACGGGATCGCCGTATACGCGGCCGATCACGCCTTCCCCGCTGCCGCCAATATCCAAAATCTCGCCATCCAGTTCCCTGTTGATCGACAGCTGTGTCATCCCGCTTTTTCCCCTCAGATGAATTCATTTCTTCGCGGCGTCAAACCCATCTGCCTGATTCTCGTTTCAAAACGCCTCAGCGCAGGGCTTGCAAAAGTCTCACGCGGCAAAAGCCATAGGATCCTACAGGATGCCGAAAAAGCGCGAGGTGCAGGGAACCCAGGCCTCTGCTGGGATTTGAGGCAAGGCTCCAAATCCTTACCGTTTTTCAAGCGAGAGCCGCGCCGACCCATCTGGGCCGGCGCGGCAGCTCTTTGCGTATCTATGGGTATCAGCAGTCTGATTCACACGAGCGGGGCGGATCAGACCCTTCATCATTCTCCCAGCTTGATACAGGCGGGGCCAACCGGCCTGATATCAAGCACATTGCAACTGTGCGCGCCGAAAACAGCCTCCATTTCCCTCACAAAGCTCTCCAAACGCTTCTGCGGAACAAAATTCAGCGTCGTCCCCGCGAAGCCGCCCCCATGTACGCGCCAAGCGCCTATACGCTCCAGCTTGGCCTCGCCCAGCATGAGTGCCAGGGCGAGCTCCTGACGCTGTGGAGAAGAAAAGATATTTTGCAGATAACAATAGCTGCTTCGTCCGCTCTCGATGACCAGTCTGAAAAAGCCCATCAGATCATCGCTTTGCAGCGCCGCTACCTCCGCGACCACACGCCGGTTCTCGGCAAAGTAATGTGAGGCGCGCATGATCGCGCGATCCGCCGGCACACCGCTGAGCTGTTCACGCAGTTGCGGCAGGGCCTGCATAAACCGTTCCGGAGAGACGCCTCGCAGGTTTTCTTCTCCAAAGCACGCGGCCACGGCATGCATCTCGTCGGGAATAGCGGCGTAATCCGCGGTCAGATCGTCATGGCTACCGCCGGAATTGACGACTACCAGCGCGTATCCCTTTTGGGCGAAGTTATATTTCACCTCACGCACGACGGGGTCGTTCTCTTTGAAGTCAATATAGATCAATCCGCCTACGCTGGAGGCCATCTGATCCATCAAGCCGCTTGGCTTGCCAAAATAGACATTTTCAGCAAACTGCGAGATTTGCGCCCGAAGCTTCGCGTCCATCTTTCCGTCGTTATAAAGCGTGTCAAAAATGGCGCAGAAAAGCACCTCCACGGCGGCAGAGCTGCTCAGGCCGCTTCCGCTGCGCACGGTTGAGGTCATCACCGCGTCAAAGCCGCCGATGGAAAAGCCGCTTTCCCTCATTTTGAAGGCCACGCCGCGCACCAGCGACGCGGTCGTTCCCTTTTCCTCCTCATGAACGCTTAAGTCGTCGAGCGAAAGAGTAAGCGGCTCATAGCCCTCGCTATGGATACGGACCACGCCGTCCTCTCGCGGCGTCACAGCCGCGAGGGTGTCAAGGTTGACCGATGCGGCCAGAACCTTACCTCTGTTATGGTCGGTATGGTTTCCGCCGATCTCTGTGCGTCCGGGAGCGCTGATCATGAAAACAGGACCCTCGTAATTGACCAGTTCCTCATGCCGCTTAAGCATATGGGTATAGCGCATCGTCTGCGCCACAAGCATCCCGTCTCGCTGGCCGTACATGTGCGTGAGTCTCTTCATGGTTGCGGGCGTTTTCAACTGCCGGATCATTTGCGCATACTTACTCATAAGCTCCCCATCCTTCTTTGGTGATATGCACACGCGTGCGGCAAATCGGCGAAGACGCGATCATGAAGCCGTCCGCTCCGCAATCGTCTGCCAGAATGCGACCATTTCCTCCATTCCTCGTTCGCGCAGTCCCTCGCGGAAGGCGGCGATATTCTCCGCGTTCAGTTCCAGCTGGCCCAGTACAAATCTGGCCAGCGTCTCATCCACATAAGGGCCAAGCTCATTTTGCCATTGAGCGACCTCCGCGCTTTCCTCCGATGTGAGTGTGTAGACGGGGAAGGGCCTTTTTACGAAAGCATCCAGCTTGTGCAGCTCTTCATTGACGCGCCGCACGTTTTCCTCCGTATAGCGATCGTAAAAAGCCTGTGGGAAGAGCCAGGGCATCTCTCCTGAGTCATAAACGCTCAGCTCGCTCAGCGCGGAGGCGGTAAGGCTGTCCAATCCGCCCTTCCAGTCCCAATAGCCCTCTTCATCCACCGCGTAGCTTTCGTCCCTTTTTCCGACCATCGCCTCAATCGCGCCCTCCTCGGAATAGAGGATGTCTACCCACCGCAGCAAGGCGGCGGGATCCTCGCAAGCGGAGGTGATGGCGAACGTGCCGCGCGTCACCTGGCCATAAAGGTCGCGGTATACCTGCGTGCCCTCATAAGCAAAGGGCTCGACGATCACATAGTTTCGCGACATATCGTAGGTCACGAGCGAAACAGGGGTCGGCGCGAAGAAGGCCCCATAGGTGAGCTCCGCCTTTTCATCCGTAATACGTCGGAGCGTGTCCGCCGTGGTAAAGCCGTTCGGGTCAAGCAGCTTGTCGGCATAGAGGCCGCGAAGCGTCTCCGCCAGCGCAAAGAAGCTGTCCTCGTCGGGCCAATAGTGCACCTGTCCCTCTTCGTCCAAATAGATATTATAGTCGTTCGCTACCACACCGTAGGCATGGGAGAACAGCTTCAGCTCCCAAGGGCCCAGAAAGGCCAAGGGGATCTCGTCCTTCTTTCCATTGCCATTGGGATCACGATCCCGGAAGGCCGTCAAAACCTCACGAAGGCTCTCAAAATCCGTCGGCGCGTCCAGTCCAAGCTTATCCAGCCAGGTTTGATTGATCCACAGCGCGTCCTGCGGGGCAACCTCCTGAAGCGCTGGCAGCGCCACAATCTTCCCATCTGGAAGCGTGATCGCCTCCAACCAGTCAGGATGCGTCTGAAGCAGCGCCCACAGATTCGGCGCGTTTTCCTCAAGCAGAGGCTTGAGATCGATGAGCTGTCCGCTCTTGGAATAGCGGAGCATCTCCTCCGTGGTCAGCGCGGCCTTAAACAGCACGTCCGGAAGCGTGCCGTTTTCGGCAAACATCGCGTCCTTTGCCGCCTGCCACTTCGTCCGATCCGTATACTCGTCAAAGGTAAAGGAAAGGCCCGTCCTCTCCTGCATTCGGATAAAAAACTGATTGGTGTTCCAATCATGATTACTGCTCTCGCCGTCGTAGCCGGCCATGGAAAAGACCGTCTCCGCCATCGCGGCGGGGACGAAGGCCAACATCAGGCACAAAAAACAGCATAACGTGCGTCGAAGCATATCGCGTCCTCCAAAAAATCATAATGTGCGGAAACCATGAATCGCACTTTATGGCTCTATTATACCTGATTGCAGAAAATTTGAAAACCTTCTGCGTAAAATTTTTCGTAACGCCCGCTAGAGCTCGCGCACAAACTCCCTAAGTTCAGCCGTCTCGCCGCCGAAGCTCTCCCTCTGCGCCCTTCCCGATGCCCGAAAACCCATATGGGTATAGAAACCCTCAGCGTGCACGTTCTGGGCGAACGTCCACAGGCAGGCCGCCTCGCATCCGTTGTCGCGAAGCTTTTGAAGCGCGGCTTCCATGAGCATGCGCCCATAGCCCCGTCCCGTTACGGCAGGCCTGAGATAAATGCCCACAATTTCTCCATAGCCCTCCCGTCCTGGCTCGCGGGAGAAGCACACCGTCGCGGCGCCCAGAACGGTTTCCTTCTGGTCGAACAGCGCGATTGTCGATGCCGGATCAGCCTTCAGCGTCGCGTCCCAGCGATCAGAGGTCAGCCTATCCAGGAATTTCTTCGGGAGGATGCCTTGATAACCCGCCCTCCAGCTTTCGGCATACACCCGTCCCACCTCGTCAATATTATCCTCATACGTAAGCGCACGCGCTGTTATCATTGTGCTTCCCTCCTTCAAACGAAAAATGGGCGGACATGTCGTTCCGCCCCTCTGATCAGCCTTTCAGATATTCATGCAGTGCTCCTGTCACGCGCCCAATCTCCTCCTCCGTGATATAAGGATGCATGGGCAGGGCAAGAATCCTCTCGCACGCCTGAAGCGTGTTGGGGTACCACATGTCCGGAAAGTGCCTGTCCGCGTATGCCGTTTGCTGATGGATGCCTCGCGGATAATAAATCATGCTCGGAATCTCGTGCTCTTTAAGATACCTTTGCGCTCCGTCACGCCGTTTCCTGTCCTCGAAAAGCACGCTGTACTGCGCCCAGCTGCTGGTATAGCCCTGCGGCACGGACGGCGTCGTTATGAGATCTTCCAGCGCCTGTGTGTATTTCTTCGCCGCCTCATTCAGCGCGTCAAGCTCATAGCGGCGCAACGCGCCGAGCTTAGGCAGCAGTACCGCCGCCTGCAGCGTATCCAGCCGTGAATTCATACCAAAGCGCTGATTATCATACTTATCCTTTTCTCCCCGACCGTTTGCGCGGAGCGAGCGCAGGAGCGCGTTCTCCTCCACACTGTCGACAAACAGCGCCCCGCCGTCTCCATAGCATCCCAACGGTTTGGCAGGAAAGAAGGAGGTGACGGCCGCGTCGCCAAAGGCGCACGCCCGCTTGCCCTCAATGCTTCCGCCATATCCTTGCGCCGCGTCCTCCAAAACCTTCATGCCGTGGGCCCTGGCAATCGCCTCGATGCGCGGGTAATCGGCCGGCAGTCCAAAGAGATCAACCGCGACGATTACGCTCGGGCGCAGCCTTCCCTCTCGCTCAACGTGCCGGATAGCCTCCTCAAGAGCGTCCGGTGACAGGTTGAAGGTATTCAGGTCAATATCCACGGGAATCAGCTCCGCGCCGACGGTGGTCGCGCATCCGGCGGACGCGAAATACGTAAAGTCCGGAGCGAAGACCGCGTCTCCGTCGCCAATTCCCCACATCATCAGCGCCAGCACGAGCGCGTCGGTTCCGTTGCCGCAGGTCACGCAATGCGCGCGGCCCACATCCTCCGCCAGCCTGTTTTCAAGCTCACCCACCTGCTCGCCCAAAATAAAATGACCCTTGGCGAGTACGTCCGCCATACCTTGGTCGATCTCTCGCTGAAGCGCACGATATTGTGCGCCCAGATCGTGAAACTGCATCTATTCGGCCTCCTTAAGCCCCTCTCCGTCAGGAAGAAACCGGCGCCCGCATTTCGGACATGTGAGCGTCCCGCGCAAGACCTCGCCGCAGGTACACACGAAGCCGCGCTTTTGAGCGGGCGCGCCCAGCATGAGTGCATGCGGCGGCACATCTCTCGTGACCACGGCGCCGGCCCCAATCATGGCATACCTTCCGACGCGATGACCGCAAACCACTGTAGCATTCGCGCCGATGGAGGCCCCGTCCTCCACATATGTCCTCACGAAATGCTCATGTCCCTTGGGAAAGCGCGCGCGTGGCGTGAGATCGTTGGTAAAAACGCAGCTGGGGCCGCAAAACACCCCGTCTCCCAAGGTCACACCCTCATAGATGCTGACGTTGTTTTGCAGCTTGCAGTCATCCCCTATCACCGTGCGCTTGCCAAGGTAACAATTCTGCCCGATGGAGCAGCCGCTTCCCACGCGCGCGCTGCCCTCCACATGACTAAAATGCCATACCTTCGTGCCCTCGCCCAACTGTGCGCCCTCGTCCACGACGGCCGTCGGGTGAATAAACGCGCTCATTGCCCGAACCGCCCTTCAAAATCTGTGGCGGCGCAATCGTCCAGCGGAAGCGAGACAGGCCTGTGCTCCGCCGCCGACTTGTAGATCGCCAGCACCAGTTCCAACGCCCTCATGCCGGCGCGCCCGTCCACATATGGCGTGCGATCGTTTCTGATCGCGTCGATCATGTCGGCGTACAGGGGCGTATGGCCAAAGCCATAGACATTGGGCGGGTTTTCGCTAAATTCCATCTTGATGGTAGCCGGATCGCCGCGTCCGTCGCGAAAATCCCACTCTTCAATGATATTGACGCTTTTCCCGCCCGCCTTGACCGTGCCATCCCGGCCGAACAGATAGAGCGTTTCCTCAAGGTTATGCGGATAGATGTTCGTCGTGCCCTCTACAATGCCGTACGCCCCGTTTGAAAAGCGCACCAGCGCGATCCCCAGATCCTCCGCCTGGATATAATCATGCTGCAAATTATCGGTATAGGCCATAACCTCGCTGACCTCGTCGCCCATCATCCATCGCAGCAGGTCAATGTTGTGGATGCATTGATTCATCAACGCGCCGCCGTCCTGCGCCCAGGTTCCGCGCCAGCACGCCTGCTGATAATACTCAGGGCCGCGATTCCAGCGTACATGCGCCGCGCCGTGCAGCATCCGTCCGAAGCGCCCTTCCTCCACGGCGCCGCGAATTTTCTGGATTGACTTGTTGAATCGATTTTGGTGGCAGGCGCAGAGCTTCAGTCCCCTCGCGTCCGCTTCCCGAATCATCGCGCGCGCATCCTCGAGTGAAAGCGCAAGCGGCTTTTCAATGATCACATTAGAGCCGGCGCGAAGCACGTCCAGGCCGATCAGCGCGTGCTTTCCGCTCTCCGTCGCCACCGCGCACATCTCGAGGCGCTCTTTTTCCAGCATCACATGATAGTCCTGATAGCGGCGCACCTTGGAACGATTTGCTTCATCCACGGGCTGGAGCACCTTCTCCATCCGTTCCTCTATCGGATCACATACCGCGCACAGTTCCAGCTCCTGTGAATTGTTCATAACCGCCGCGATATGGTTGGGCGCAATCCTTCCACAGCCAATCAGCGCATATCGAAGACGCCTTTCCATTCCCTGAAGCCTCCTTTCGCGCACTTAAAGCAGACGGATATTCTCGCGCCTCTTTACGTTCTTCATCGCGTTCTTGGTATCGAAAATCAAATCGGCGTGACTGGCCACAAAATCATAGTCCACCGTCGTATGGGCGGTTGTCACCATCACCAAATCAGCCTCCTCAAGCGCCTCCTTCGTCAGCGCCGGAAGTCCCTTTTCCACTCTTCCGTCCTCCCTGTATTCCGGAATATAGGGATCATAGAAGCTCACCCGTGCGCCGCGCACGCGCAGACAGTCTATCACGCGGATCGCGGGGCTTTCGCGGTAATCGTCGATGTCCTGCTTATAGGCCACGCCCAGCACCAGCACCTTTGCGCCATTCATCGCCTTTTGGCGCTCGTTGAGCGCCTTCATGGCGCGATCCGCGCAGTAATCGGGCATGCGGTCGTTAATGATCATGCTGCTTTCGATCATGGACGTATGGAAGCCAAATTCGCGGGCTTTCCAGCTCAGATAATAGGGATCGAGCGGGATGCAATGGCCGCCGAGGCCGGGACCGGGGTAGAACGCCTGGAAGCCGTAGGGCTTGCTCTTAGCGGCATCCACGACCTCCCACACATTGATGCCCATACGATCGCACAGCATAGCCAATTCGTTAATGAGACCTATATTGACATTTCGATAGGTATTTTCAAGGATCTTTTCCATCTCCGCCACCGCCGGACTGCTTACGCGCTGGACGGGCGCCTCCAGCACCGCCTCATACAGCGTGGCGGCGATATCCGTGCATTCGGGCGTCACGCCGCCCACGACCTTGGGCGTGTTTTTGGTCTTATAGATGAGGTTGCCCGGATCGACGCGCTCAGGCGAGAAGGCAAGATAAAAATCCTCGCCGCACTTCAGCCCGCTCCTTTCCAGAATCGGCCGGATAAGCTCCTCCGTGGTGCCGGGATATGTGGTGGATTCAAGCACCACCAGCATGTCCTTATGCATATAGGGCATGATACTCTCCGTGGAGGAGCGAACATAGCTGATATCCGGCTGCTGATGCTTGTCCAGCGGCGTAGGAACGGCAATGCAGACGCAGTCGCAGGAAGCGACGGAAGCAAAATCCGTCGTAGCGCGCAGATAGCCGTCCCGCACGATTCTTTCCAGATCGCTGTCCACCACATCCCCAATATAGTTATGGCCCTGATTGACCATTTCCACCTTCTGGTTCTGAACGTCAAACCCTATGACATGAAAGCCTGCCTTTGCCTTTTCGACGGCCAGCGGCAAGCCCACATAGCCCAGACCAACCACACCCAGCGTTACCGAGCGGTTGAGAATCTTTTGTTTCAGCATGGACATCTCGCCATCTCCTTTGCTTACTGATCGGCGCGGCGGAACCTGCACACCACCCCTGATGATATAGGATACCGTATAGAGCGTCAAAAGTCAATCCGAACGAACGACCCGTGAAACGATGCCTAACGTTCAGGAAAGATACATAAAGAAATCACATTCCAGCCTGCCGTTGTACAGACGGCGCTTCTTATCCGCGCGCCTGCCAAAGGCGCGCTCAAAGCCCGCGTCCGCCGTAATGGCGCACAGCTTCCAGCCGGGATGCCGCCTGAAAAGGAGACCCAGTTCGCGGTAGAGCGCCCGCGCCTCATCCAGATCCCCCAGGCGCTCGCCATAGGGCGGGTTGACGAGAAACACGCCCGCATCGCCCTGAAGCGTAAGCCTTCTTAAATCAAGCCGATTTACCTCAATCCGTCCGTCGAAGCCCGCCTGATGAATATGCCTCGCACAAAGTGAAAGCGCGTCGGGATCGATGTCGCTTCCGCCGATTTGAAACGGCTCATCTGGCGAATAAGCGCTTCGTGCTTTCTCACGGGCGGACGCCATTTCGTCTTTCGGCATAAAGGGATAGCTTTCGCACGCAAAGGCGCGCGTGAGCCCGGCGGGGCGATTCGTCGCCTTCAGTGCCGCCTCAATCAGCAGCGTTCCCGTACCGCAGCACGGATCGTATAGCGGCATCCCCCTTCTCCATGGGCTGATTTCCACCAGCGCGGCCGCAAGCGTTTCCCGAAGCGGCGCCTCGCCATTCCAGGTTCGATAGCCTCGGCGGGAAAGCGCGTCGCCGCTCATGTCCAGCGTCAGACGGACGCGATCGCTGACCACGGCGACCTCGATCGGAAAGCGCGCGCCCGTTTCCGGCAGACGCCCCACCTTTAGTCGACTCATCAAACGGTTGACGATCGCCTTTTTGACGATTGCCTGGCAGTCCCGCACGCTCATCAGCCGACTCCTGACGCATTTCCCGCTCACATGAATCGCCGCGTCCGATGGAAGCAGCCTTTCCCACGCGACGCTGCTTGTCAATTCAAACAGCTCGTCAAAGGAAGTCGCCTCTTGCTCCTTAAGCACCATCAGCACGCGGTCCGCCGTGCGAAGACGCAGGTTCGCGCGATAGGCGTCCATCAGGCCGCCCGTAAAGCGCGCTCCACCGTTTTCCGCCTTCGCGGCGATTCCCATGCGCCTGAGCTCGTTCGCCGCCACACCCTCCAGCCCAAACGCCGCCGTCGCCAAAAACGTGTATTCCATGTTCTCCTCCGTATGGAACCCTTGTAAAAAGCGCAGGCTAACGTCGTTTGAAAGGACGTGTTCTTATGCCAATGACCTTTTTGACCGGTTCCCTGCTTTATCCGCTCATCGAGCTTGGGTGGCGCGGCCGCACTCATCCCAGCATGGCGCTGGCGGGCGGTGCGGCACTATGCGCGCTTCAACGCATCAGCCGTCTTGAAAAGAGCCGCCCCATCTGGCAGCAGGCGCTGCTGGGCGGCCTTGCGATCACGGGAATCGAGTATGCCGTCGGTCTCGCGTTCAACCGTCGGTATCGGATTTGGGACTACCGACGCATGCCGCTTAACGTCCGCGGACAGGTCTGCGCGCCGTTCACCCTGATCTGGTGCGGTCTCAGTGCGCTGACGCTCGCGGGGATGCGCGCCCTCAAGGGCTGATTATAGCTCCCGCGCCAGAATCTCCGCGATGTAGCGGCTGGCCTTGCCGTCGCCGTAAGGGTTGACAGCGTGCTCCATCTCGTGATAGGCCATTTGATCATTGAGCAGCTCGCGCACGGCGGCATAGATGGTGTTTTCGTCCGTGCCCACCAATTTGAGCGCCCCCGCCGTTACTCCCTCGGGGCGCTCCGTGGTGTTTCGCATGACCAATACCGGCTTTCCCAAAGCGGGAGCCTCCTCCTGAATGCCTCCGCTGTCGGTCATAATCAGGTACGCGCGCGCCATCAGATTGTGGAAGTCCAGCACGTCCATTGGCTCAATCAGGTGGATACGCTCGTGCTCGCCAAAGCATGACCGTGCCATTTCCCGCACGGCGGGGTTCATATGAACCGGATAGATCACCTTTATGTCCGGCGTCTCGTCCACGATGCGCCGGATCGCGTGAAACATCTCATGCATCGGCTCGCCAAGGTTTTCGCGGCGATGCGCCGTAAGCAGGATCAGTCGGCTGCCGCTTGCCCACTCGATCTCGGGATGGGTGTAATCGTCGCGCACGGTCGTATCCAGCGCGTCAATGACGGTGTTCCCCGTCACATAAATCCGTCCGTCCGGCTTTCCTTCCTTCAGCAGATTCTGGCGGCTCAGCTCTGTCGGCGCGAAATAGAAGCGCGAAATCAGATCCACCGCCTGCCGATTGAATTCCTCGGGAAAGGGGGCATCGAGGTTATACGTCCGAAGCCCTGCCTCCACATGGCCGATGGGGATATGCATATAAAAGCAGGCGAGCGCCGTCACGAACGCCGTGGACGTGTCTCCATGGACAAGCACGACATCCGGCCGCTCATCCTCCAGTATTTTCTTCAGCTTTTCCAAAATAGCGACCGTCACGTCAAACAGCGTCTGCTGCTCGCGCATAATGCACAGATCATATTGGGGCTCGACATCAAAGCAGCGCAGGATCTGATCCAGCATCTGCCTGTGCTGTCCCGTCACACAAACGACGGTTTTCAGCTCAGGATGCCTTTTCATCTCCAGCACCAGCGGACACATCTTGATCGCCTCCGGCCTTGTACCGAAGATCAGCATCACCTTTTTCATTCGCATACCTCATTTCACCGTGGCCCTGTTATGCCTCACCCTGGGTCTCGCGCCACATTTCCAGCATCCGCTGCATCCTTTTCGCCGACGCGTCGCCCTCCGCCGATGAAAGGAAAGTCACGCTTCCGCCGGGCCCCTGTGAAAGAAGCCCTTCGACCTCAAGACGACGTTCAAGCTGGCGAACCGTCCCGAGGTTTCCGTCGATAAGAGGCGTTCCCTCGGGAAAGAAGCGCGCAATCGCGCGGCGCAGGAACGGATAATGCGTGCATCCCAGCACCACGGCCTTGACCGGCATGTCCAGGCAAGGAGCGAGCAGCCTTTCCAAAAGCCTCTCTACCCTTGGCCCGTCCAGCTCGCCCGCCTCCACGCATTCCATCAGCCCAGGGCATGGCAGAGGCAGCGCGTCCCTGCCATAAAGCTCCATAAGCCGCTGAAACTTCGGACGCGAAAGCGTGACCCGCGTGCCCATAACCACCACACGCCCCTCGCCCGGAAGCAATGACGCGGGCTTAAGCGCCGGTTCCATGCCGATAATCGGCATGTGCAATTCCTGCCGAAGCGCACCCGCCGCGACGCTTGTGGCCGTATTGCACGCGAGCACGATGGCCTTACACCCCAGCTCAATCAGTTTGTCCACCGCCGCATGCGTATAGGTGAGCACCTCGTCGGGCTCCTTATCGCCATAGGGAATATGCTTCGTATCGCCGAAATAGACAAAATTCTCCTTCTCAAGCAGCCTCAGCGCCTCTCCCAGCACGCTGATGCCGCCCAGGCCGCTGTCAAACACGCCCACAGGCCGACGGTCCAAGGCTCTCACCCCCGCACACGATTATACCCGCAAGCCGATTCTTTTTCAACCCCACCCTTCATTCCCGCGCCGACGGATCGCTCATGCACTCCGCGATGGCATCCGCGAGATATGGCATGGAGGACAGCACCTCCTCCAGGGTGTTATGGTTATTTCCGGCCTCAATCAATAGGCAGCCCACGGCCACATGCTGATTAAACCTTCCGCTCTTCACACACACGTCGCGGCAAAGGCCCTGGGCCTGTCGGTTGAGTGAGTCGGTGATCGTCTGCGCGATTTGAAGGTTAGCCTCCCAGTCGGGCTTTACGTCGTATCCCTCACCGGTCACGCCCTCGCCCTTTCCAACCAGCAGCATGAGCTTTGCCGCCTCCCTGCCACCCACGCTGACCGTATTCGGGCCGGTCTGCGAGGCCACGTAGGCGTCTCTGTGCAGGTCAATATAGAGGTCATATTCCTCCCCCTCCGCCAGTCTGCGATTCAGCATTTCCAAAGAGCGCGTATACGCGCTGTTCAGATCAGGGGGTTCAAACGCGGTTACGTCGTGCACCACCTCGAAGCCGAGTCCGCGAAGCAGACCCGACAGTTCTTCTCCCACACGTACCATGTTATAGGCGCTGTCCGCCGTGCGCCATTGTTCCGTCTCCTGATAGGGATTCTCCGCGTCCTGTTCATAGGCCTCAAACGTATGCGTATGGTAGATCAGCACGCGCTTACGCGGCTCTGACATCTCCGAGCCAAGCACCTCGATCGCAAAGCCCGAGGCGGGAGCGGGCGTTTCCGGCGCGGGCTCATCTGTCGGCGGCTCCGGCTCCCTTGTGACGGCGAAAAGGTTCTCGCACGGCGTGGGTGTCGGTTCAGGCGATCGTGTGGACTCGCTGGGGATCAGAAGATATTCCTCATCCGCGAGCCATGAGGCGTATACGGGAACCGCCGCGTCCTCCGGTTCTCCCTGAGACCGCTCCACTTCCCCACGCGGAATAAGCATGCCCGCTCCCATGCCCAAAAGCAGCGTCAGCAGCCATGCGATTAACCTTTGCGCTTTTTCCTTATTCATTCGGGTCACCGCCTTTAGCGTCTTCCCGAAAGGATATGCTATATATGCAGAAAAGTATGCAGCGTATCCGGATCGACTGCGGGCTGGAGCGCCTGATTGAGCCCGTCGCTCAAAAGGTCGGCCACATTGAGAACCAGCTCGTCGATCTCTCGGGGTGTGACCACCATATCTCCCAAAAATCCGTCCGATACCTGTCTGAGCAGCTCGTTGGCGGCCTGCTCATGTCCCGAGGCAAAGAGGCCGTACTCGTCAATGAGCCTTGCCATCGCGTCGCGCGCGATGGTGGAGGCATAGACTACCATCGGCACACCCACGGCGATTACCTTCACGCCAAGTGTCTCCTTTGTCAGTCCCAAACGGTGGTTGCCCACTCCGCTTCCTGGCTCTATGCCGGTATCCGTAATCTGCACCGTGGTGCAGATGCGCTCGGTCTCATAGGCGGCCAACGCGTCGATGGCGATGACCGCCGATGGACGCACATGCCTGACCAGCCCGCGGCAGAGCTCCGCCGTTTCGATACCGGTCAATCCCAGCACGCCCGGGGCGATGGCGCTCACCCCACGGAGCTTGCCCCGCAGCTCCCGCGCCATGGACTGTCTGAGATGCCGTGTGACAAGCATCCGTTCCACCACGCGCGTCCCCAGCGCGTCCGCCGTGACGTTTCGATTGCCAAGGCCGACCACCAGCACCTCCCCTTCGTCGGGAAGCATACTGCGAACGCCCTGCGCCACCATGCGGGCCAAAAGGGCGCGCGTATGCGCATCGCAGCGAGGCAGATCGTGATATTCCAGCGTGATATACTCGCCCGTCCGGCGGCCCAGAAGCTCCGCTGCACGCTTCTGCTCGATGCGGATCCGAGTATGGGTAATGCCGCCCAGCCGGTGCGTGTTCACCCGCACGCCCTCAACCCGTTCACTGTCCTGTCCCACGCTCTCCATGGCCAGATCGGTCCGAAATCCGCGCATACCGCTTCCTCCATCCTGATGATGGCACGCAAAAAGCCGCGCGTGCTCTACCTTGCGGTAAATAGCATGCGCGGCTTTGTTCTGTTCCATTCGTGTATTTTCTTTTGGATCGACAGGCTTAACCTTCGTAATGCAACGCGTCGATAGGCTTTAATTTGCTGGCCTTGTTGGCGGGATACATGCCGAACACCACGCCAATGAAGACCGAAAACGCAATGGCCAGCCACGCGACGTCGACAGGGATCGTCAGCGTCATGTCCAGCATGGGGGCAAGGAAGCGCACCGCCGCCATCGATATGCCCAGTCCCAGCAGCCCGCCCATCAGGCTGACCACCAACGATTCAATCAAAAACTGCATCAAAATATTCCCGCGCGCTGCGCCGATCGCCTTTCGGATACCGATCTCGCGTGTACGCTCGCTCACGCTCACCAGCATGATGTTCATAATGCCTATGCCTCCGACCAGGAGGGAGATCGCCGCGATGCCGCCCAGCATAAGGGTAAGCGTCTGGGTAGTCTCGCTCAGAGTCGAAAGCATCTCAGTCTGGTTAAAAACGCTATACTGCGTACCAAAGGATCGCGTATTATAGTTTTCAAACGTCTTTTCCAGATAGCTTTCCACCGCCGCTTGCGCCTGTTCGACCGCATCGGAGGAAACCGCTGAGACATAGAACGAAGAAATCCCTGTCTGGTTGGAAAGGCGCTGCGCCAGCGTAAACGGGATCAGTATCTGGTTATCATTGCTGCCCGAGGCGCTCGAACCGTTCGTTTCCAGCACGCCCGTCACGGTGATGGTGTATCCGTTCAGGCTGAACGTTTCGCCCACGGCATGCGTCGTACCATACATCTCCGTCGCGGCCTCGGAACCGATCACCGCCACGAAACTGCGGTTATCTATATCCGGCTGCTGAAGGAACCGTCCCTCAGCCACCTTCCAGTTTCGAATACTTTCATACCCCGGCGTCGTGCCCTGTACCACGCCGTCGTCGTAGGTGGTCGTGCCTGCCTTGACGGTGCCGGACACATTGGCGATCGGCGCGACATAGGCGATGACATCGTTCTGCCCCAACTCGTTTAAGCCGTCCATGGTCAAGGGGTTTACACGTCTGGCGTTGACGGTGGCGGTGATGAGGTTGGTGCCCATGCCCTCGATGCTCTCCACCACCGAGCTGTTCGCACCCTGACCAATGGAGACGAGCACCACGATGGCGACCACGCCGATCACCACGCCCAGGATCGTCAGGAAGGATCGCATCTTGTTGCCCGCGATGGCCTTCAGCGCCATCCTAAACGACTGATAGATCATCCTCGGGTACCTCCTGATTTTCATATAAATGTCCATCCTCGATGCGGACGATCCGCTCGGCGCTGCGCGCCACCTTTGGATCGTGCGTGATCAGCACAATGGTATTGCCAGCCTCATGCAGTTCATGGAAGATTTGCAGTATTTCCTGCCCCGTTTTCTTATCCAGGTTACCGGTGGGCTCGTCGGCCAGAATCAGCGAGGGCCTCACAGCGATCGCCCGCGCGATGGCGCAACGCTGCTGCTGGCCGCCGGAGAGCTGGTTGGGGCGATGCTTCATGCGCCCGCTCAGGCCCACGCGCTCCAGGGCTTCCTTCGCAAGGCGCTTTCGCTCGCCCGCGCGCACGCCCTGATAAATCATCGGCAGCTCCACGTTTTCCTGTGCGGAGAGCTTGGGGAGCAGATTGAAGCCCTGGAAGATGAAGCCGATCTGCCGATTGCGGATATGCGCCAGCTGGCGCTCGCGATATTTCTGGATGGGCTTTCCATTGAGAATATAGGTTCCGCTGTCGGCGGTGTCAAGGCAGCCGATGATGTTCATCAGCGTGCTCTTGCCGCTGCCGGAGGGGCCGATGATGGCGACATACTCCCCTTTGTCCACATGCAGGGAAACATGGTTGAGTGCATAGATCGTCTCTCCGCCAAGAGTATAGCATTTGACAACGTCCGTCATATCAATCATATCTCCGCCTCCTCAGTTGCCGGGTCTGCCGCCGCCATTTCCTCCACCCGGGCCTCCGCCGCTTCCGCCGCCTTGGCCTCCGCCGGGAACGTCGCCTCCGGAGGGCATCGTGCCCATGTCAAACATCATGCCGCCCTCCATAACGCTATCGCTGGTGCTGGTCGATGTGGATGCCTCTCGCGTGATAAGCACCACGTCTCCCTCGTTAAGGCCGCTAACAACCTCGGCATAGTTTTCGTCTGAGAGGCCGGTCTCCACCTCGGTGCGAACCCCCGGCTCATCCTCCGCCGCCTCAGCGCTCTTGAGCCATACATAGCTCGTGCCGCGCGAGGCATTCAGCGCTGCGATCGGCACCAGCAGCACATCTGAGCGTTCCTCAACCTGTATGGTCGCGGTTCCGTTCATACCCAGCTTGAGTTGCTCGTCTCCGTCGATCGCGATCGTGACGCTGTATACCGTGACGCCGCTGGTCGCCATGCCGATCTGGCTGACCTTGCTCACCGTGCCGGAATAGGTCTTATCCGTAATGGCGTCCATAGCCAGTGAAACGCTTTGCCCCAGTTCGACGGAAATAATGTCCAACTCGTCGACGCTGACGACCATTTCTTTTTCACTGCCCACGTATAGCGAGGCCAGAACCGTATCCGCCTCCTGCGGGACGGAGGATGCAGCGGTGATCGAAGATACAATACCGTCGGCAGGCGCGTTGATCGTGCCACTGGCCATCAGCGCTTTCATTTCCTTCATTTCTTCCTCCTGCTTCAGGCGGGTGGCGGAAAGGGCGTCATAGGTATCGCTCACAGGCACATTGATGAGGTAGCAGACGCGATTGCCCTCCCATTTTCGGTCATCCACCTCAAGATAAATGGCGGAGATATAGCCTTTTTCCGAGGTCGTCAGCCGATATGGCATATGGATATGCGAAATTGCCGTGCCAATGCTTTCCTTGTTGAAGGTCAGCTCCACCTCTCCGCCCTCTGTGCCATAGGCGTCGGAAAAGGTGACAGTCGCCATGCCGTTTTCGAGCGCCCGCACCGTGCCCTCAAGCTCCGTCCGTCCAACCTTGACGCTCAGGACCGATCCGATCTCCATCCCCTCGACGGCGGACGTTTCCACGTACATCCAACCGTCTAGGGAAAGCAGCGCGATGCAGCCCTTCTCCTCCATAACGTCCTGGATATACTGCCCCTCTTCGATATAAATTTCCTTGATTCTGCCGTATTGGGGCATCCTCACATAGGTCGTGGAGGAATAGCTGTTCATGATCGAGGCCATTTCGCTCTCGGTACTCTCCAACTCGGTCTGAAGTGCGTCAATAGAGTCCTGAAGCGCGATGGAATCCACACGCATCAGCGGCTGTCCCGCCGTAACAGTATCACCTGCCTCCGCCAGCGTCTCAATGACCGTCACGGCATAGTCCGCCTTCACATCCTCCGATCGGCTGATGGAAATCGTGCCCGTTCCGGTCACCGTCTTGGAAAGCGTTCCGCGCCCGATGGCGTACTCCGTATAGGCGCTGTCTGACTCCGTCATTACGGTCGCCGCCTGCTGCCGCTGATAATATTGATAGCCGAAATAGCCGCCCGCTCCCAGGATCACCAGTACCAGCAGAGTTTTGAAAAATTTTTTCATCGGATAACCTCCTGGTTTTCTTCTGCGCTCTTAGGATACCACCTGATCTTTTGGAATAGATGACCGTTATGTGAAGATTTTGTGTTGTGGAAAGTGAGAAAGCATACTGAAAAGAGAACCCCTCCGGATAGCGCGTTCCGGTAAAGCTTCAGGCTGTCGATAAGCCCCTGCCTTTTCTTAAAATAGGGTGTCGACAAATCCCAAAGGTACGCTAGGGCGAATCAAGCCAGACGCGGAAATCCTGATCTTGAAAGTTGGAGAAATTGTTTCAAAAAAATGACTTATGTAACTTGTGAAAGAAACATCAATGTGATATAATTCATTCTGTCGTAATAGTTGGGCTGCTATTGGCCGTCGGCTTAGGGTCCTTTTTTTGTCATAGACCTGGATGTGGGGGAATTAGCGTCATGGCTGGATATGTTTCAGAAGCGGTTATCAAGCGCCTGCCCGGATACTACCGGCACCTGAAGGAGCTGGAGAAGGAAGGAGTTGAGCAGATTTCCTCGCAGGATCTGGGAGAGCGGATGCGCTTGACGGCCTCCCAAATCCGGCAGGACATCAACTGCTTCGGCGGCTTTGGCCGACAGGGCTATGGCTATTCCGTCACCGGCCTGCGCGAGCATATCGGCCGCATCCTGGGCGTGGATCATCTGCATACGATGGTCATTGTTGGCGCGGGGAATATCGGCCGCGCCGTGGCGCTTTCGGATTCCTTTCCATCCAATGGGTTTCAGTCCGTGGCTTTGTTTGATAACGATCAAAAGAAGATCGGTATGGATGTCGGCGGCATGATCGTGCAGAATATGAAGGAAATAAAACGTTATCTTGAGGGACATCCTGTGGATATTGCGGTTCTTGCGCTGCCGGCTTCCGGCGCGCAAGAGACGGCGGAGATGCTGTTTCATTTGGGAATTAAGGGCTTTTGGAATTTCGCTCCGCTCGATCTTAAGCTGCCCAAGGACGTCTCGGTGGTGAATGTCCATCTGGACGAGGGTTTGGAGGTTCTGAGCTTCCGAATGATGCAGAAGCTGGTCTGAGGACGCATAAGGGAGGAGCGGGAATGGCGTCAGGTCGATATGGCGCGGGCGGCCCGTCATCAAGCAGAGGGCCGAGCGTGCAGCGAGCACCAAAGCTGATTGTGAACGAGCAAGGAGAATTTGCCGCGCCTGTCCGGATGGATGGACAGGCGTATCGCAGCATGCTTTCCCCCGCGGACGGCGGTCTATCGACGGAACGCCGCGGCTTGCCCGAAAGCGCTGGCTTTGTGTTCGATGATGATCCGTCATGGAATCAGTCCTTGTCCGAGCTTCCGCTTGCCGAGGAGCGACCGTCCCAGAGCCCGTCGCGCATGCCCGCGCGCCGTCCCGCACCCAAAAGCAACGTCCGTTCGCATCGGGGGGCGGGCGGGAAAAAGAAGGATCGTGGGGCGCGAGGCGGGTGGCGGGCCTATTTTTATGTCGCGCTCATTACGTTCAGCCTGCTTGGCATGGCGGTCATGACCGTGATGATGATGCCGCAGATGGCGGGCTATTTTTGGAAGGATCTGGGCAATTACGCCTTTATCAACGGCGAGCTCCTTCGCTATGACGCGGCTACGGTGGCCGCGTATAAGCAATATCGCGCTTATATGACGCGTGAGGTGATCTATCCCGGCATCTTTGTGGATGGCCTGCATGTGGGAGACATGACCGTTGAGGAGGCGCGGGAGGTACTGACGGCAAACGGATCCAACGTGCCTGACGCCTTTTCGGTTACGGTCGCCATCGGAAACAAGACATGGAATGTGGACGGCAGCAATGTGCCGGCCGTAAGGGATTTGGGCAATGTCCTTGAGCGGGCCTATGCCATTGGACGTACGAACACAACGGAGGCTCAGCTTGATTCGGTAACGCCATTTCGCGAGCGAACCAATACGGCGCTTGCGCTCAGGGAAAGCGGCGTAAACCTTGTCACAACCGCCAGCTATGACCATGAGGCGGTCAAGACGCTTGTGGGCGAAATTGCCGCTTATGTGACGCGTGATCCGGTGGATGCGCAAATCCAATCCTTTGATTACAATACGCGGACCTTTACCTTTTCAGAGTCACAGCCAGGGGTCACGCTGGATCAGGATCTGCTCTACGAACGGATCACAGCGGCGCTTGACAAGTGGGAGCGCGGTGTAACGGTGACGGTCGATCCGGTCATCATCCAGCCGACTGTTACCAAGGATGAGCTGGCCGCAAACTTTAACCTTGTGGCCGCCTATACAACTGAAACGACGAAGGATTCCAACCGAAACACCAATATCGACCTGGCCTGCAAGGCCATCAACGGCACGGCGCTCATGCCTGGGGAGACGTTCAGCTTCAATGAGGCCACCGGCCAGCGCACCACGGAGAAGGGCTACAAATCCGCCGGCGCAATCGCTGCAGGACAGAGCATCGAGGAGGTCGGGGGCGGCATCTGCCAGGTGTCCTCCACCATCTTTAACGCCGTTGTCCGGGCCAACCTCGAGATCACGTCGCGCAGCCCCCACGCGTGGCCCAGCACCTATGTCAACATCGGAGAGGACGCGACGGTTAATTGGCCCAATCTTGATTTTAAGTTTAAGAACAATACCAATAGTCCCGTTTTTCTGATTACCTATTACAAGGATTATAAAATGAGCGCCGAAATCTGGGGCATGTCGTTGGGAGAGGGCATTACCATTGACCTGCAATCGACGGTCGTTCAGACCATCAATCCCCCCAGTGAAATCAAATATGTACAGAATACCTCGTTGCCCTTCGGCACCCAGAAGACAACTGTCAAGGCGCGAACCGGCTATGTGGTGGAAACCGAGAAGGTGTGGTACAAAAACGGCGAGGAATTCAAGCGCGAAATGCTGCATACCAGCACCTATAAGGCGTATCAGCAGGTGATCGAGTACAATTGAGATGGGCGGCAGGCAGCCCGCCGAAAGGAAACCCGGAAGCGTCGATGGTTTGAATTGGCGTCATGAAGAACATACGAAGGATGTAAGCAAATGTTTCATATTGGATTCTCCTATGTTGGACTGCTCTATCTGATTCTGCTGTTCGTTCCCAATAGTATCTGGGTGAAAAACAAACCCGAAGGTTATGAACGATATGCGTAGAAAGAAAACTTCTGGCTTTTGAGAGGGTTGGAGAGGCACTGGTGTGCGTCTGCGCTCTTATCTTCTCGCATTTCAATATCAGAAATACCTATTGGATAGGGTGGCTGATCGCTTCCTTGTGTATTTATGGTTTTGTATGAGATAAATTGGTTCAGATACTTCAGAAGCCAAAAGACGATGGAGGTTTTTTATAGAAGCTTTCTCGGCATTCCGGTGGCTGGGGCAACGCTTCCGGTTATCGCTTTTTCCTTCTCAGAATCTATGGATGCAATGCTTTTCTGCTTCTATCGGTAGCCGTTCTTGGAATAGGGTACATCGGAATTCATATCGGTCACCGAAATGAGGTTTACGGGAAAAAGAAAGGAAAACTACCGAGGAGAATATTGAAAAGCGTTTTGGCGTTGATAGGAATCCTCATGGCTGTTTCCATTCTTTTCATCATCGCAAGCAGAAACAGAAATTATGTGAAACATTACAAGATGCTTGACAATGGAGTGGATGAGGGAACATTCCTTACGCTTGGAGGTCAGGAGCAATATGTGCTGATGAGGGGCATGAATACGGAGCATCCCTTCATCATTTACCTTCATGGAGGCCCATCATTTCCCGATACGTATGCGACTTACGGTTTTACGGATTATCTGATTGATCGTTGTACGGTTGTGGCGTGGGATCAGAGGGGATGCGGAAGAACCTATTTTCATAATCTGGATAACGACCCCAAAAATGAAACGGCAAGCTTTGACCAGGCGCTGAAAGATCTGGATGAGCTTGTAGACTATGCCATGGGCCGTTTTGGACAGGATAAGGTGATCCTGCTCGGCCATTCTACGATACTGGGAAGCGTGTATGTGAAGGCGCATCCTAAAAAGATATCCGCCTATATCGGGGCCGCTCAGGTTGTCTCTCTCGAAAAAACGGACATTTACAGTTATGAGGATGCGCTTTCCAGAGCAAAAGAGGCCGATGACGATACCGTGGCGCTTAAAAACGCATATGAGGCTTTTCAGACTGACGGCGGCATTGTCAATATGATGAACCTGCGTCATTTGACCGCGCCATACCATCCGGTAGCCGTGTCTGACAAGGCGGCTATGATGACCATTCAGTCTCCCTACTTTGGAGTGGATGATTTCAGATGGTTCCTGAAGCAGCTGGGAAGCATTGAACAATATTGGATTTTGAATGAGCAATTATTTGAATATACCTTTGCATTTTACGCATACGAACAAAGCCTTGCGTATAAGGTGCCGGTATATTTTCTTTCCGGCTCCTGCGACTGGATTTGTCCTGTGGATTCAATCAAAGCGTATGCCGACGACATTTTGTCAGAGGACGTAAGGGTCGAAACGCTTGAAGGCTGCGGGCACAACCTGCATTTCTCCTCACCGCAAGAGTTCGCGCAGAAGATAAAGGGATTGCTTGAATAAAAGTGCGGCACAGCGTAAAGCTGTGTATTCAAAACGGCTTCTGCAACAGCCCCTTCAGACTGTCGACAAACCCTATGGATACGCAACGAGCCGCAGCGCCGGCCCTGTCGGTCCGGCGCGTCTCTCACTTGACAACGCTGCGGCGTAAGGGCTTGGGTTGACGGAGGGAAGCGGGGCCGCTGTGCGGCCTTGCCCCGAAGGGGCAAAGCGACCCGAAGGATATCAACCGAAACGAGTGGAGCGAGGCAGGCTATCCGTGCGAGCACGGATAGCCTGTTTTCGCCAGAGGCGAAAATCGTGCATTCCAAATCTTTGATTTGGAATGCACGACCTCCACCGGCCAATGCCCTCCACAACGATTGAGGCTGCGGTCTAAGGCCCCTGCACCCCATCCCTTGTCGGCACCCTGGGTGCCCCAAGGTCATTGCGTTTTTGTGCAGGAATCATCCGCGTTCCAAGCAGATCAGCTCTACCAGCATCCGCGCGCAGGCGTCCATATCCTCCGCCGTGATATGCTCATATGGCCCATGGAAGGCAAAACCGCCTGTGCATAAATTGGGACAAGGAAGTCCCATATAGCACAGCTGCGCACCGTCGGTACCGCCGCGCACGGCTGTGTCAAACGGCTCAAACCCTGCCGCGCGCATGGCCTTGCGCGCGTTTTCAATAAGAAAGAAGCAGGGCTCGATCTTCTCCCTCATGTTGCGGTACTGCTCACGGAGGGTCAGCGTTACGCTGCCCTCGCCCCAGCGATGGTTCATCATTTTCTCGATATGGCGAAGCTGCTCCTTGCGGCCCTCAAAACGCGCGGCGTTATGATCGCGCACGATATACAGCAGCTTTGCGCGATCCACATTGCCTTCCATTTCTTCAAGATGGAAAAAGCCCTCATAGCCCTCGGTATCGCGCGGGGTTTCGGCGGCAGGCAACATGGAGGCGAATTCCATCGCGAGCAAAGAGGCGTTAATCATCGTGTCCTTCGAACTGCCGGGATGAACGCTTACGCCACGGAAGGTGACAACGGCCTCGCAGGCGTTGAAATTCTCATAGCTCAACTCACCCAGCTCGCCGCCGTCGACGGTGTAGGCATAGGCCGCACCGAAGCCCTCCACGTCGAAGCTGTGAACGCCCAGACCGATCTCCTCATCCGGAGTAAAGGCGACGGCAAGCCTGCCATGCGGGCGTCCCTCGCGGATCACCGTCTCGCATGCGGTCAGAATCTCGGCGATGCCGGCCTTGTCGTCCGCGCCGAGCAGACTTGTCCCATCCGTGGTGATGAGCGTTTTTCCGGCGAGGCGGGCCAGCTCAGGAAAGCGCTTGGGGGAAAGTGTCTCTCCCGTTCCCCTGAGCACGACCTCGCCGCCGTCGTAGTCTGGGATGATCTGCGGCTTCACACCCACGCCGTTGAACGCAGGAGCGGTATCCATGTGCGCGATGAGGCCAAGGCAGGGAAGCGCCTCAAGCCCCTCCGTCGCGGGCAGATCGCCATAGACAAAACAAGTGTCGGTCACGCGTACATTGGCAAAGCCAAGGGAACGCATCTCATCGGCCAGAGCGTTGGCCAGGTCAAATTGGCAGGGTGTGGACGGCGTACCCTCGCCTTTTTCAGAAGAAGGGGTGGAGATAGAGACGTATTTCAGCAAGCGATCGGCGGTCATAGGGATCATCCTTTCGTAAAATGAAAGTCAAAGAAAAGCGGCCGCAAAGAAAGCACGGAAAGAACCGATTTCAGAAAGTGCGTCCGCTCCGCGAAGGACGCGGAGCGGATGGAAAAGCTTACTTGACAGGACGAATCAGAATGAGCGGGGTCAGCTCGTCGCCCTGGCCGCTGGGGTTGTCCGCCATGGCGTCCTGAATCTGCTCGTCGCTGAGCGGGAAGCCGTCGCTCTTTCCCAACTGGTCACGCTGAATATCGTTGGCATCCATCAGCACGACGGGAATGCCCGTCTCCTTGAAGAGCTGATTGCAAAGCTCGTTGGGATTGTCGGGATTGATGAGCGCCATCTCGTGATAGAGCTCGAAGCTGGAACGGGTGTAGAACCCGTCGATGCCGCCGACGCCCTTGCCGCAGATTTTGTAGAACACGCCGTGGACGCCAAAGAGCTTGGTAACAGCGCTCGCAACGGCCGCGAAAAGCACGCGCGGCAGGCCGCACATGTCAATAACGAGCTGAAGCTTATAGGGCTCGTGCATGCCAACGCCGGTATGGTTGATGCCCGCGAAGCGCCAGAGATGATTCGCCCACCAGCCCGGCTTGACCTCTTCGCGCGTTTTAACAGACTTGACGCACATGCACATTACTTTGGCGCCAAAGCTGAGCAGATCCCCCTCCTGATAGAGTGGGCGGACATATTTTTCCACCAGCTCCGTCTGGCTCTCACCCACCTGCACGAAGTGGGTCTGAATGGCGTAGCGGTCGTACTTGCGACCGTCCCTGCCTTCGATCGTGCCACGGTCGAAATAGACCACGCCGTTTTCCTCACGACGCTGTTCGTCCAGATTGCGGGAAGGAATGATGCCCATGTGGATCGCCTCCAAATCAAATTACATGTCCTCGAAGAAGGGCTCGCCCGATTCGTCAACCAAAATTCCCATGTCGTTAAACTTCAGCGGCACGGGCTTGGCCATGATGTATTTGAGGATCGCGTCGAAACGCACGCTCTCGGTATAGGTGAGCAGGGTGAACGCCACGCCATGCTTTTTGGCGCGGCCCGTTCGGCCGATGCGATGCAGGTAATATTCGTTTTCGTTGGGCAGGTCATAATTGATGACGGCCTCCACGTCATCCACGTCAATACCGCGGGCTGCCACATCGGTGGCGAGGAGAATCTGGAACCTGCCCTTTCGATAGGCCTGCATCACCTGATTGCGAGCGCTTTGGCGCATATCGCCATGGAGGCAGTCGGCGGGATAGCCAGCGTCCTGGAGGCGCTTGCAAAGGCGCTGGGTCATATCCTTGGTATTGACAAAGACCATCACGCGCTGATACACGTCGCTGTCCAGAAGGTAGAGCAGGTGCTCATGCTTGCGCTCCCGCTCGGTATTGATCACATACTGGGTGATCTGGGGCCGGTTCTCCTTTGTGGCGGGAACGACAACCTCCACAGGATCCTGCTGGTACTTCCAGGCGATGGTCAAAACGTCCTGATTGGTGGTAGCCGAGAAGAGGACGAGCTGACGGTCATTCGGCGTAGACTCTATGATCTTGGTCACGTCCTTGACAAAGCCCATATTGAGCATTTCGTCGGCCTCGTCCAGCACCATGGTGTGCACCGCGTCCAAACGGATGTTTCCACGGTTCATATGATCGAGCAGCCGTCCAGGGGTGGCGACGACAATCTGCGGACATTGCTTGAGCTGGGAGATCTGCTTGGTGATAGGCTGACCACCGTAGAGGCAGGCGATGCGCACACCCGGAATATAACGGGCAAGCGCCTTGAGCTCTTCGGTAATCTGAAGGCTCAGTTCGCGGGTCGGAGCAAGCACCAGCTCTTGAACGCGCTTGTCCTTCAGACTTACATATTCCAGCATTGGAATGCCAAAGGCGCAGGTTTTGCCCGTGCCAGTGGGGGCGATGGCGATGACGTCGCGCCCCTCCATCATCAGGGGCAGCGTTTTGGCCTGGACAGGCGTCATCTCGCTGAAGCCCATCTTGTCGACGGCCTTGAGAATTTCCGTGCTCAAATCCGCCGCCTGGGAAAAGAGCATGGTCTGTGTCGCTTCTGTTGACAAAATAGGTGCTCCTTACTGTGCCTGTTCGTTCAGGTATTTTTCAATAGCACGGCTCAGCTGATCAGGACAGGAGGTGCCGTCACGGCAGGGAATGCCGCGCAGACGGTTCATCACATCGCGCGCGTCCTGGCCGATCACAACCTTTGCCAGACCGTTGGTATTGCCGCGGCAGCCGCCGGTAAATTGGCAGGCCGAGATCTTGCCGTCCTCAATTTCCAGGTCAATGGCGGAAGAACAGGTGCCATGGGTCTTGTAATGCATACATCATCTCTCCTTTGCGGCAGCTTGTACAAAATAAGCCAATTTATTTGTTTCGACGGCATGTCCCGCTTTTCCTGCCGAATTTTTCACATTGCGGTCAAAGAGGCATAGGGTAAAAGTAAAACACCGATGAAAGGAAGCGTTGCGATGAGCGTCATGATAGCCGATCCTTCCCAGGGCGTATGGGAGGCGCGGGACGGGGATACGCCGCTGAAGAAACGCGCGTGCGGACTGGACTCCCCCTGCGCGCTATGCGCGTGCGGAGACTGGCTGGCTATCGCGGACGCGACACATCGGGAATGTGTCTGCCTGGGACGAAGAGGCTTTCGGCAGCTTTCGCGCATGCCGTCCGTTCCCGGGCCATGCGGCCTGCTCCTTTCGCCGTGCGGAAGGTATCTGTATCAGCTCAGCGGCGAGGCTGACTGCGTCCATACCCGTCTCGTGGCCACGGGCGAGCTGCTCTTTGCCACTCCGGTCGGCGTCTTTCCGCGTATGATGCGCATGGATCAGAGCGGCCGGTTTGTGCTTGTGGCGGGTGGCGCGGTGAACGAGGCTTATTTGCTGGCCGTGCCGGAGCTGATCCACGAACGCACGGTCTACACGCGCAGCCCCTGCTTTGCAGCCGATTTTTGGCAGGATGGCCTTTTGCTAGTGTGTGCAGGGGAAGGCGAGGATATCCAAACCGTGGTCTATACGCTGCCGCCGCGTGCCGTTCGGCCGCGCGAGGTGATTACTTTGCCGGGCCAGCCCAGCGGCCTGTGCGTCTGTCCCGACGGCCGCACGGCGCTTTTGAGTACCCGTGACGGGCTGATGAAGCTGGACATCGCGTCCGGAAGACTATTGTGGAATCTTCCGGAGTGGCCGCTTTGCATGCAGCTGTGCTGTCAGGGAACGATGGCGCTTGTCAGCGGGACGCTGAATGGAGAGGTCTGTCTTCTGGCGCACCGGAAGCCCTGGCTGAAACGCATCCTGTTTTGCGGTAGCGAGCCCAATGCATGCTTTTTGCCAGAGCATGGTATGATTTCCGCGACTTTGGCGCATCCTTGACACAGAAAGCCCCGATGAAGAACGGCTTCATCGGCGAACGAAGGAAAGGAGGCATTTGGCATGCTGGATAAGATTTCGCTTGTGCTGGTGATTATCGGCGCGATCAACTGGGCGTTGGTTGGCATTTTTCAGTTTGATCTCGTGGCATGGCTGTTCGGCGGTCAGGCCGCAGTGGTGAGCCGGATCATCTACACCATCGTAGGCGCGGCGGGACTGTGGTGCATTTCGCTGCTGTTCGGCGAGCGCGTATCCGCGAAGGAGTGACGAAGGCGCAGCTGCTGCGCGGCCTGCAAAAGAAAGGCGCGATTGGTCGGCTTGCCGCGCTCAGGATCGACCGTCGCGCCGAAGAAGCGCTCGATGCCGCTCATGCTGCCCTGAGTAAACACACTTTCAATGGCAACCCGCAAACAGCGCTCCACCGCGGCGGGAGACGTCGCGAACGCTTCGGCGCAGGAGCGATACAGCACGCCAAGGGGCCATTCCTCCAGCAGCGGCGAGGGGACAAGGCGTTCAAGCAGCCAAGCCGCATAGGCGCGTCCCTTGAGATGGTTCATACCGGACAGGGCGTTTAAGAAACGGTCGACATCACGAGCGATATACTGCTTCTGGGCCGCTGCCAGCTTTGGCAGCGGCTTTTGGCTCAGGATCCTTAACAGGGTCATCAGCCTTTCCGGCTCCGTACAGATGGGGGCGAGACAGTCGGCGCAGAAAAGGCGCGCTCCCCGCCATTCAGGCTCGCATAGGAACAGGATCCGCGGCGGGCAAAGCGGCGGCTTGCGCTCAAGCGCGTCAAGCACGCCAAAGCCATCGAGCCTCGGCAGACAGGCATGCAGGACAAGCAGGTCAAACGACTCCCTTCCAAGCAGGGAAAGCACTCCGATCCCACTGTGGGAAAGCGCCGTGTCCCAGCCCGAAAGTTCCGCCAGGCCTTGAACCCTCCGGGCGTTTTGGAAATTCATAAGGGCAATCAAAAGCCGCATTGGCGCACCTCCTATTGGAAAAGGTACGCTATGCGGCTTTGGAATCCTTTCGGGAAAAGGAGAAACGTTTGTCGAATCGAGACGGTTTATTTCAGAAAATCAGCCGCCTCATTGACCGCGTCAATCACAGCCTGAGAGGAGATCGTGGCGCCTGAGACCGCGTCAATGCCGTCGCCCAGAGTGAGCGGCGGGGTCCAGCCGATAAACTGTCGCGTAAACGCTTCTTCACGCACACGACCGCCTACATTTTCGGTCTCCATGAAACGCTCTCCGCCGACATCCAGCGATGTGATCGCACCCGCGTCATCAAGGGTGAGCCGTACAAGCACGGGCCCGCCATAACCGATGGCGCTGGCGTTGGCCGTTCGTCCCTCCGGCGCGGTCTGCGGTATGGCCGTGGAGGTCGAATCAAGAAGCACGTCCAGACGCGCCACGGCGGCGTTTACGCCTTCTGTCACGGCTGTGCTGGTAACGGTCGCGCCGGAGATGGCGTCAATGGTTTCTCCTAGTACCAGAGGAACGGTCTTGCCCTGAAACTGATCAGTAAACTCCGTCTCTCTCGCTCTCGCGCCAAGTCCCTCGGTTTCATTGAATTCATCTCCTCCTACACGGATGCCGCGGAGCGTCCTGTCCGCGTTTATACCGATGATGATTTCGATCGGGCCGCCATAGCCCTCAACGGTGGTTTTCAAGGCGTGTCCCAAGATTTCGCCGCCCTTTGTCACCTTGTAGGCGAATTGCAGCCCATCGTTTTCCCCCGCAAGCTCCAGACGCTCAAAGCCGGTTTCATCCGCCTCGAAGAAAAGCTCCCGAAGCGTTGGAAGCGCCTCCTGTAAAACGCCGTCTGTCTCTTCCTGCGGCTTGTTATTCATAGCCAGCGCGACGGCCGCGACCACGACGACGAGCGCGGCGATCAGCCAGCCGGCCCATTTTTTCTGCTTCTCCATCCTCTTTGCCCTCCTGATGGCTTTTGCCTTAGCTTGCTCCGAGCGGTCGCTTCCTATGCAAAAGCGCTTTGTGTCGAATCGAGTGGGAGGATTGACAACTTTCGCACGCTCAATCGACAGAGCGCGTCAAAGAGCCTGACTATACTGGCTTTACACCTGTAACAGGAGGCGGCGTATGTACACTTCATCTCAAACGGCGCCGGTCAGTCCAATGACCGCGCGGAAAAAGAGAAGCTTCCGGCACTTGACGGTCGGGATGATGGCGCTTCTGCGCGCGTCGGCGCTGCCTGTGGGACAAGCGGTAGGCGTTTTTCTTGCGAGCTTTGTACGCTGGTTCGGCGTCCCGTCCCCGTTTGCGGCAGCGCTTTTATTGGCGGGCGCGAAGCGACCGAAGGCGATTTGGCTGATAGGGCTGGCGGCGTCCTTGGCGCTTCGCGCTCTGTGGGGATTGGAACTGGATATCTGGCAATATGCGGGCTGTCTGGCGCTATGGCTGATCAGACGCCGCTGCCAGCCCAGAAGCGGCATTGAGACCGCTGCGCTGGGCGGACTTGCGATGATGCCCCGCGTGTTTGCCGCGCTGATTGATGGTGCACCGCTCAATATTCTTTTAAGCTGCGCCGCTGTGCCTCTTTGTATGCTGGCCTCGGCCGCGCTGCGCTGCGGCGTGGATTCGGTGGCCTCGACCGGCGCGCCCACAAGCGCAAGAGAACGTGTCTGCGTCATGTTTTTGACCCTGCTCATGGTAAGCGGCCTGGGTTACTTTGGCGTCGGAACGGTGAACCTGGGACATGCGGCCGGCGTGCTGATCGCCATTGCCTACGCGCGCGCAAACGGGGTTGCCTACGGCGTGGCAGGCGGCGTATTCTGCGGACTATCGCTAGCACTGAGCGGGCATGACGCGCGGCTGGCGCTGCCCTTTGCCCTGTGCGGACTTTTATGCGGCCTTCCACCCGTGATCAAGCATCGATGGCTGTGCGCTCCCGCGTCGCTGGCCGCGTCGCTTTTCGCCTTTGCGGTTACGACGCTTGCGGCGCCTCCACTCTCCCTTTGGGCAGCGGGAGCCGGCGGCATCGTCTATGTGCTCATTCCAAACGCAGTTTGTGAGCAGCTGGGCGATTACCTGCGTGGGCATGAGGCGGGCGCGCGGAGTATGGAAAGCGCGTTTGTGACACAGCGCATCGCCCATATGCAGGACGCGCTGCAACGGCTAGCGCAGGCGCTTCCGCCCTGTGGGGACACGGAGGCGAGCGCGGGTGAGGCTCTGGGCGAGCTCCTCTGCGTGCAATGCGCCAATCGCGAGTTTTGCTGGGGACGTGGCAGGGCCCGCACGGAGCGTATGCTCACATCCATGATGGAGCTGGCCGAAAAAGGGGAGGAAATCGACGAAAGCAAGCTGCCCGCACTGGCGGGTCATGGCTGCCTTCGGGCGGAAGCGCTCCCCGAACTGGCGCGGGACGCGCTCGTTTCTCATAAGCGCCACAACATCGCGATGCGAAAGGCGCGCTACGAGCGGGAGATTACGCTCACACATCTTTCAGCGCTTTCGGGCACGCTGGGCGAGCTGGGCCGAATGGCGCTGGGAGAAAGCTTCAATGATTTGCAGGCGGCGCATGTCATCACGCTTGCGATGGAGGAGCTTCATATGCCCGCCAGGCTGAGCTATGCCCGCAGGATAGACGGTCATTTGCAGGTGGCCTTGGAGACAGAAGGCATGATGCCTATTCAAAAGCCGCTGGAAAACCTGCTTCGGTTTTTAGCGAAGGAGGAGGACATGCCTCTGTCGATCTCACGCGCGGAGCATGGCCGGATCGAGCTGGAGGAGATACCGCTGTATAACGCTTCGGTGGGCTCGGCGTCGGTCTGTGCGGGCGAGCGCGCAGAGCACGATGAGGCCGCTGTATGCGGCGACGCCTGTTCAGCCAAACGCTGCGAAGGCGGTCGGTTATTGATGATGCTGTGCGACGGCATGGGACATGGCGAGGCGGCGCATAGTCAAAGCGAAAAGACGCTGGAATTGCTTCTCCTTCTTCTCGAGGCGGGCTATACGCGCCGTCAGGCGATTACAGCGGTCAACGGCATCATGCTGGGCGCGCAGGAGGATGAACGCTTTTCCACGGTCGATTTAGCCGACGTCGATCTGTGGACGGGCGAAGTAATCCTGGAAAAGCTGGGTGCGTGCGCCTCTTGGGTAGTGCGTGGAAACCACCTGAAGAAAATCGAGGGTTCGTCGCTACCGCTGGGAATTATGGAGGAGGCCGCACCCACGGCCGCGCAGTACCGGCTGCACAGCGGCGATATCCTGATCCTGATGAGCGACGGCGTGGCAGACGCCTTTGATAGTGAAGAGGATTTGCGTCACGCGTTGTCTGAAAGCCTCTATATCCAACCTCAGCGCATGGCCGACGCGCTTCTGCGCAACGCCCTGCTGGCGGGCGGAGGAACGCCGCGCGACGATATGAGCGTGATGGTGCTGCTGCTCATCGACCGGCAGCAGAGCGCATAAAAGAGATTCTTCGCAGAAGGGCACAAAATTCATACACAAAAAATCCGCTCTCAAGCGTTGCTTGAAAGCGGCAGAGTGTCGAAAAAGTGCGGTTGCAGGGGACTGAGTCCCCTGCAACCCGCACTTTTTCGTTACCCTGAGCGCTTGGAGGAAGGGCTCCAAGCGCTCTATTGTCCGGTGGCACTTGTTTCAGAAAAGCTGAGATCCTTCGTCGCTCAGGCGATCTCTTCGTAAACGATTTCCAAATGATAGTTTTCCCGCGCGGCGTCATCAAATACGCGCAGAAGCCGAGGCAGATACTCGACCATCTTGCCCTTGGGAGCGGCGGGATAGCGCACCACGATGCGCAGATTCTGCCCCTCGCTGGTGAGCTCGTCGTGAAGCGCGTCGAGATTCGCGCCATAGTAGAATGGAAAATCAAGCGTTTCCTTGAGATAGCGGTGCAGAGAAATCTTTTCTTCAAATGGAGACAGATTCAAAACAACTTCGCGCATACGGCCCTCCAATTCAAGTCGGATAAAGCAAACGGTTGGTTATATCTTAGTCCGCGTCCTCGTCGAAATCCACGATTACCCGCGTAAAGGTGGCGTAATGATCATCGCTATAATAGATCAGGCCATCCGACGAATAGCAGATGCGCTCACCGTTTCGGTAGCCGCCCTCATAGTTGATGTCGCACTCGATCCAGGTACGCCCCTTGGCGTCGGGAAGAACCCCCTCATAGTTGCCAAATCGGTTCCCTCCGATGGAGCAGCCCGGCGCTACCTCGTCAAGGTTCCCCAGCCGGTTGTTCCATCCGAGCCTTTCGGCCTCGTTCTTTTTCAAAAAATTTTCAGGCAGCTCTCCATAGGAGGCCAGATAGACGGCGACCTCTTCCATTGAAGAATACCAGCCGTCGGCCTCGACGGGATACTCCGCCGCCGACACTTCGATTGCATTTTTGGCGGCCAGCGCGGACGCGTTCAAAAAAAGCGCGGCAAGCAGGCATAGAAGTAACGTTAACCAGCGAAAACGATGTTGCTTCATAATGAATTCTCCTTTAGGAAAGTCGAATGGGGTTGCTCCACGCGCTCAGGCCCTGCGCGTCAACCAGTTGGATGCGCACAAAGGCCTCGCCACGCTTTTTGGAAAGATCGTAGCTGGCAAAGGTCTGTCCGTGGCCGCTTTGGCAGCGGCCCTCCGCCCAGACGAGATTGCTGTAAAATACGATGCTGTCCACCGGCGAGCAGTATACCTCAAGCAGGTTGTCCTTCACTTCGATTTGCTCAAAGACGGGGCCCTGCGAACAATAGAAACGCCCCGCATCCAGCGCCTCAAACAGGCCCTCCTGCGTGAGCTCGTCCGCCTGCACCATGGTAAAGCTGCGGCCCGCCTCGCCGTTGTAGTGATGGGAATCGTCCGAGGCGACGAAGTTATACATCGCGCCATGGGACGCCGCGATATCCAGAAGGACAGAGGAATCCGCGCGGTCGCCGTTCCAAGGCAGGGTGGAAACACTGTTGTAAATTTCAGCCGCCGTCGCGTTTTGAATCGCGCATAGGGTGTCCGTTGTATTGAGCGACCAGGCGGGATGGGCAACGATGGCGCGTCCTCCGCAATGCCGAAACATGTCGATGCAGTACTGCGGACCGCGCGTCAGATCATAGCGGTTGATTTTTTCGCTCATTCCGATACCGATGATATGCAGCGATTCGGCCGGCAGCATGAAGTCCATCTCCATGCCGCTGAGCATTAGCATACAGCCCTCCATATGCGTCGGCTCAGACAGCCGACGGTGATCGGTGATCGCCAGGAAGTCGTAGCCCAGATCACGGTAGAACGCCTTGACCTCCTCCGGCGGCAGAACGCCGTCGCTTTGTGTGCTGTGACAATGCAGATTTCCCTTGAAAAAGGGCTTGTTGTCATCAAACAGGTGCATCTATGTCGAACCTCCTTTTTTGCATCCTATTGGATTATAGCCTGAGAAGAAAGGAATTGCAAGCCGGCATATCCCTTGCGTTCGTCGGGCGGGCTATGATATGATAAAAGAAAATAAAGGTTTTCTTTTGAAAGGAGCCAGTTGTTTTATGAAGGCGTTGTTCATCGGCGGAACGGGTACCATCAGTACGGCCATTTCGGAGCTTTGCGTCAAACGTGGCTGGGAACTCACGCTTCTCAACAGGGGCACCGCTTCCGCGCGCGTGCCCGAGGGCGCGAGGGTGCTCGTGGCGGATGCCCGCGACGAGGACGCCGTGCGCGCGGCGCTCGGTGACGAACGGTTTGATGTCGCGGCGGATTTCATCGCTTTTACGCCCGAGGATGTCCGGCGGGATATCCGGCTGTTTCAAGGCCGCGTGGGACAATATATTTTTATCAGCTCCGCTTCGGCCTATCAAAAGCCGCTCTCCATGCCATGGATTACCGAGAGCACGCCGCTCTTCAATCCCTATTGGGAGTATAGCCGCGACAAGGCCGCCTGTGAGGAAACGCTTATGCGGGCTTATCGGGAAAGTGGTTTCACCGTCACGATTGTCCGTCCCAGCCATACCTACTGCGAACGCAGCGTACCCGTCGCCCTTCATGGCGCGAACGGCAGCTTCGCGGTGGTGGAGAGAATTCGTACGGGTCGAAAGGTCATCGTACCAGGAGATGGCCTCACACTATGGGCGCTTACACACAGCAGTGATTTTGCCGTGGCGTTTGTCGGACTGATGGGCAACGTACACGCGCTGGGCGAGACGTTCCATATTACCGGCGACGAGCGCCTGACCTGGAACCAGGTCTACGAGGCCATCGGCGCGGCGTTAGGCGTCAGGCCTAAAATGGTGCATATCGCCAGTGAGACGCTGGGCATGCTTTGCAGCGCGTATGTCGGCGCCCTGCTTGGGGACAAGAGCAATACGGTGCTCTTTGACAACACGAAGATCAGGCGGGCGGTGCCGGAATTCCGCGCTCAAAAGCGCTACGATCAGGGCGTGCGGGAGGCGATTGATTATATCTACGCTCATCCCGAGTGTCAGAATCCTGACCCTGCGTTTGACGAATGGTGCGATCGGGTGATTGAGGGATATGAGCGCATGACGGCCTCTCTTCCCAAATTTGATATGTAGGGTGAGATCGCGCGGGGGAAATTCCAATGACGGTATGGAATCCATGGCACGGCTGCCATAAAATCAGCCCGGGCTGTCAGCATTGCTACATGTTCCGGCGTGATGAAGAATTTGATAAGGACAGCACAAAGGTCGTCCGAACGGTCTCGTTCAGGCTTCCCGTTGCCAAAAGGCGCGACGGAACGTACCGGCTCCAGGGGCCTGAACAGGTGTATGCATGCATGACGTCGGATTTTTTTGTGGAGGAAGCGGACGAATGGCGTAAAGAGGCGTGGCAGATGATCCGCGAACGCGGCGATCTGCGCTTTACGATCATCACCAAACGGATCGAACGCTTCGAGGTATCGCTTCCACAGGATTGGGACGACGGCTATGAAAACGTTACCATCTGCTCGACGTGTGAGAATCAGGCCATGGCCGATAAGCGGCTGCCCATTTTGCTTCGGCTGCCCATCCGACACCTGGAGATCATCCATGAGCCAATGCTGGGCCCCATTCATATCGAGCCGTATCTCGCTCAGGGGCGGATCGAGCATGTGAGCTGTGGAGGCGAATCAGGGCCCGAGGCGCGCGTATGCGACTACGCGTGGGTGCTCTCAACGCGGGCGCAATGTCAAAAATACCGCGTGCCCTTCACCTTCCGACAGACGGGCGCGCGGTTTCGAAAAGACGGGAAAATCTATTTGATTCCAAGAAAAAGTCAGCATATTCAGGCGAAGAAAGCCGACATCAATCTTCCCTGAGCACCTCGGCGCGCTCGGCCCTGGTCATTGTTCGCAGGGCTCGGGCATAGCTGTGCTCAAGCATAGCCAGAAGCGTATCGTCCGGCACGGCTCCGTCCAGCGTGACGGTGTTGCTGTAAGGATGCTGCGGCGGAGGACAATGATAACCTCGCCGCACGTGCTGAGGAAACTGGGACCGCCAGACAAGCCCCTGCTCCGGTTCGCATTTGAAGGTAACCCAGCCGCGGGTGAAATAGACCTCCGCGAAGATGCGCCTTCCAACGCGGACACAGATGGGTTCCGGCCCGAAGGGTGTGTCCGCGTAGGCGGCGGGCATGGCAAGGCAGCGGTCGAGCAGCTCCTGAATGTTCATTATTCGCTCAATCCTTTAATGGCAGACGAGCCACGCCGCTCCTGACGGCGGCCTTGGCCACGGCGCGGGCGACGGCCTTGCCAACGCGTTTGTCGAACGCCTGAGGCAAAATGTAGCGCGGGTTCAATTCCTCGTCGGAAACCAGCGACGCGATGGCGTAGGAGGCGGCGAGCTTCATATCGTCGTTGATATCGCGGGCGCGCACGTCCAGCGCGCCCCGGAAAATGCCCGGGAAGGCGAGCACGTTGTTGATCTGGTTGTCATAATCGCTGCGGCCGGTGCCAACCACCTTCGCGCCGCTGCGAAGCGCCTCCTCAGGCATGATTTCCGGCGTGGGATTGGCCATGGGAAACACGATGGGATCCTTTCCCATGGTGGAAATCATGTCTGCCGTGACGATCCCGGGTACGCTCACGCCGATGAACACATCCGCACCCGAAAGCGCCTCGCTAAGACCGCCGCGCAAATGGCAGCGGTTGGTCACGTGGCTCAGCTCCTCCTGGGCGGCGCTCATCTTTTCGCGTCCCTCGACCACAATGCCGTGCTTGCCCAGAAGGATCAAATCGCCCACGCCAAAACGCAGAAGATGCCTGGCGATCGCGATGCCCGCGGAGCCCGCGCCGTTGATGACGCAGGTGACATCCTCAATGCGTTTTCCCACGACCTTCAGCGCGTTGAGAAGCGCCGCCGCGACCACGACCGCCGTTCCGTGCTGATCGTCATGGAAGACGGGAATGTCGCATATTTCTTTCAGCCGACGCTCAATTTCAAAGCATCGCGGCGCTCCGATATCCTCCAGATTGATGCCGCCGAAGCTGCCGGAGAGCAGGTAGACGGTGCGAACAATCTCGTCCACATCCTTGCTCTTGATGCAAAGCGGGAAGGCATCCACATCCGCGAATTCCTTAAAAAGCACACATT
>CAYQCL010000010.1:0-54669 GCA_964416065.1 uncultured Oscillospiraceae bacterium
TGTGTGCATTTCCTGATTGTAGGGAGGAAACGGGCTTGAGGCGCAAGGAATTTCTCAACCTGTTCCAAAACCAGACAACTGTCGATCCTTATACCGGCAAGGAGAGCAGAAAGGCTGTTTACATCGGCCCCGTTTATCGGACGAGCATAGAGCGCTTAGCGGCAAAAAGGACAGGCCGGAGGATCCTCGTGCTCTGGATCGCGTCCCTGGCGGTATATGTCCTCGCGGGCATGACCAACGCCGGAAGCAGCCGTTGCTTCTATGTGTTCCCGTTCTACGCGGCGGCACTCTTTCCGCTATTCTATTGGGGGATGGGAACGCTGCGCGTCATCCGGCTTAAGGAGCGCATCACCGAGGTAGACAGGGATGCCGGACCGGAACGTCTGCACCGCAGCGCTGTGGGCTTCGCCATCATCACAGGACTTCATACGGCGGCAGATGCCGTTTTCCTGGCGTTGGGCGGCGCGGGAGAGCGGATGACGGCGGAAATGATAACGCTCCTTGGCGTTGCACTCGCTGGCTTTGGCGCGCTGGGGGCGCTTAAGTTACTCAAGCCCTTGGAGGACGCCCTTGAAAAGGAGTAGTTTCCTTTTCTTCCCACAGGCAGGATGGGAATAGGGAGACACGTTGTTTGTATGGCGGATTCCGCTTTACAATAAAGCCGCTTTGCGGCAAAAGCAAATCTTTAAGGAGGAAAACACAAAATGGCAAACATGAAAAAGTTGCTTTCCATCGTGCTGGCCGTTTGCATGCTCTTGGGCGTGACGAGCGTATCGTTGGCCGAGACTGTGGACGCCGCTGAGGAAGTCCGCGACGCCAACACGCTGGTTGTGGGTTATCTGCCCTTCAGCGAGAAGTTCAGTCCCTTCTTCGCTGATACCGGTTACGATCAGGATGTTGTCGAAATCGTTTGCGGCTGGTTGCTGACAACCGACCGTCAGGGCGGTATCGTCTACAACGCGATCGAGGGCGAGACCATCCCCTACAACGGCACGGATTATACCTATCAGGGACCGGCCGACATCTCCGTCAATTATGATGAGACGGCCGACCGGACCACCTACACCATTAAGCTTAAGGAAGGCGTACTCTTCTCCGACGGCGTCGAGCTGACGGCAGATGACATCATCTTCTCGCTGTATGTGTATCTGGATCCCGCTTACGCCGGCTCCACGACCATCAACAGCTATGCCATCGTTGGCCTGCAGGATTACCTAACCCAGACCACCAGCGAGGTTTACAGCAAGTACGAAGCGATCCTGAACGCGATTGTGGCCGCCGGCCCCGATCACGAGTGGGCTGAGGGTGACGAGTTCACCGCCGAGCAGCAGGCAGCTTACTGGACGATGCTGGACGCCGCCTGGACAGACGACGTGCAGGACATTGTTAACTATGTCGTGAGCAACTATAACGTGTCTGACTACTCCGCTGCCATCGACGCGACTCCCGAGGAGATCAGCGCGGAAGAGGGCAAGCAGGTCGCGTTCGGCATGGTCATGTGGGGCTTCGGCGACTACGCCGACGGCGTTCTGACTGGCACGAGCACGGGCGCTACCTGGAACATGGCTGAGGGCGTGTATCCCACCGTTGAGGATTACATGCTGGAAACCAAGGATGCTTATGGCAACGATCCCGACGCCTTCTTCGGCGTTGAGGCCGTTGATACCTCCGCCGCCTCCACCAGCGCGACCGCCAAGAGCAGCTTCATCAGCGAGGAAGGTGCCAAGGAGCCCGAGATGACGGACGGCATTCCCAACATTACCGGCATCACCAAGCTGGACAACTACACCGTGCAGATTGTGACCAACGGCTACGAGGCTCCTGCGGTTTACTCCATCTGCGGCTTCACCGTTGCTCCCGTACATTACTACGGCGATGGCACCTATGATTACGACGCCAACAACTTTGGCCATCCCTATGGCGATCTGAGCGCCGTGCAGAGCAAGACCACCACGCCTCTGGGCTATGGTCCCTACAAGTTTGTCCGCTACGAGAACAAGGTTGTATACTTTGAGGCGAACGAGAATTACTACCTGGGCGCTCCTAAGATTAAGAACATGCAGTGGAAGGAGCTCACCACTGACGACCAGATCAGCGGCGTAGCGACCGGCACCATCGACATCACCGATCCCTCTTTTGGCAGCTCCGCTATCGAGGAGATCAAGTCCTACAACTCCAACGGCGAGCTTGACGGCGATAAGATCGTTGTCGACACCGTCGACAACCTCGGCTACGGCTACATCGGCCTGAACGCTGACACCGTGTTGGTTGGCGATGATCCCTCCTCCGAGGAATCCAAGAATCTGCGCCGTGCCTTCGCCACTCTGCTGTCCGTCTATCGCGACGTGGTTATCGACAGCTACTATGGCGAGCAGGCCAGCGTTATCAACTACCCGATCTCCAACACCTCCTGGGCCGCCCCGCAGGCGACTGACGAGGATTATCAGGTTGCTTACTCCACCGATATCAACGGAGATCCCATCTACACTGCTGACATGACCGCCGAGGAGAAGTATGCTGCGGCTATGGACGCAGCGATCGAGTTCCTCAAGGCCGCCGGCTACACTTGGGATGAGACCGAGGGCAAGTTCACCGCCGCTCCTGAGGGCGCTTTGATGGAGTATGAAATCATCATTCCCGCTGACGGCACCGGCAATCATCCCTCCTTTGGCATTGCCACCGATGTCAAGGCTGCCCTGGAGACCATCGGCATCACCCTGACCATCAACGACCCCGCCGACAGCAATGTGCTGTGGGATAAGCTTGACGCCGGCACCCAGAACATGTGGGCGGCTGCCTGGGGCTCTACCATCGATCCTGATATGTATCAGGTGTATCATTCCAGCAACATCGTCGGCCTTGGCGGCAGCGATTCCAACCACTATCACATCGCGGACGCTGAGCTGGATCAGTTGATTGTTGACGCTCGTACCAGCGACGACCAGTCCTACCGCAAGGCGACCTATAAAGCCTGCTTGGATAAGATCCTTGACTGGGCGGTTGAAGTGCCTGTCTATCAGCGCCAGAACTGCCTGATCTTCAGCCCTGAGCGTGTCAACCTCGACACCCTCACGAAGGACATCACGACCTTCTACGGCTGGGCTAACGAGATCCAGAACCTGGAGATGAACTAAGATTCATTTCGTAGGCTTCGCACAGCGACGCGGGACGCGCGAGCGTCCCGCGTCCAGCGAAATTCGGAGCCCGCACAATCGGACTCCGAATTTCGTTCCTAAATACGAAAACAACGGGCGTACTTCGCCTTTGACATATACAACGGTTGAAAGGAATTCATCACAATCATAAATCAAGAGAAACGGAGGTGACGGGTGTGAAGCAGTATATCCTCAAGCGTATACTTATCAGCATCGTCATCTTGTTTTTTGTCGCCTTTGCGATCTATGGCATTATGCGCTGCATTCCGACCTCCTTTGTGGAGGCCATGGCGCGTGAAAAGGCCAGCCTTCCAGGCGGCAAAAGCTATACGGAGTGGCTTGCACAGCTCAACGCCATTTACAGGATGGACACCAATGTGTTCGAGGGCTTTTTCGGCTGGCTGACGGATGCCGTGCGCGGCGAATTCGGCGAGTCCTGGCATTATAACGTACCCGTCACTGAGAAATTCCGCGAGGTCATTTGGGATTCCTTCTGGCTGGCGTTTATCACGATGATTCTGCGCGTGGTGATTTCCATTCCACTGGGCATCTTAAGCGCGCGCAAGCAATATAGCAAGACAGATTACGCGATAACGGTGTTTGCTTTGATTGGCATATCGCTGCCGACGTTCTTCTTCGCCACGATCCTCAAGCTGGTGTTTTCCATCAAGCTGGGATGGCTGGATCTATTCGGCAAGATCGGGCGCGATTACTACAATCTGGACGCCTGGGGACAGTTCCTGGATGTGGCGAAGCACTATATCATGCCGATTCTGACGCTCACCATCGTCAACGTCGGAGATCTTATGCGCTATACGCGTACCAATATGCTTGAGGTGCTTAACAGCGACTTCATCCGCACCGCGCGCGCGAAGGGCCTGCCTGAGAAAAAGGTTATCTACAAGCACGCCTTCCGCAACACGCTGATCCCGATCGTGACCATCATCGGCGGTACGCTGCCCAGTCTGTTCGGCGGCGCAATGATTACCGAAACGCTGTTCCAGATTCCGGGTATCGGCTATACGTCCTATCAGGCGATGATCACGGGCGATATCCCCTTCACGATGTTCTATATGGTCTTTTTGGCGATCCTGACTTTGGCCGGCACGCTACTCGCCGACATTTTGTACGCTGTGGTCGATCCGCGCGTGCGCATCAGCTGAGGAGGTGGGAAGATGGATAACAAGAAATATGAAACCAATCTGGAACCCGCCCAGGAGCAGCAGATCGCGCTGGATGACGAAAGGCGTATCAAGGTGCTCTCTCCAGGCATGCTGGTGTTCAAGCGCTTTGTGCGCAACAAGCTGGCCATCGCCGGTTCGATTATCATTATCGCTATGTTCCTCTTCAGCTTTGTCGGCGGCCTTATCACGCCTTACGGCGAGAGCGAGGTGTTCAAGGAATACCAGCCCATGATCAAGGACTACGCTGCCGTGACCATTAACGAGGAGTACCGCTATGTGGAGGCACCCGGAAAGAGCTTTGACTCGGGCGCGAAGAGCAAGATGATTTCCGCCATCAACAACGGCGAGGACGCCTTCGACTACAATGGCACATCCTACGGTCTGACGCGGGAGGGCGATAAGTTTTATCGTATTTCCGTGCGCAGCGTCGTGGCGTCAGGAAAGGGCATTAAAAACAAATATACGCTGACGGCCCGTGACGGCGTGACGCTGCCGGATGACTTCCAGTCCTGCTTTGATGCGGCCGTGCTGGCGGGGGAGAAGAGCTTTACAACGGCAGACGGCTCCCTTTACTTCCTGAGCACCACCAAGGTTGAGGCCTCGGTATCGCAGGAGGAGGATCTTGCGCTGGCCACCCAGATGATCTTCACCGGCGATCTCGCTACCGATTACTTCTTCCGCCTGGAGGCGGAGCGCTCCATGCAGGCGAAAACCGACGCGAACTTTACCGTGGACGGACAGGTGTACCGCGTTGACTTTGAGGACGAGGATGCCGCCATCATCACCGACGCTTCCGGCGAGACGGTCGGAACGGCGAGCCATTTCCTGATGAAGGCGAGCGAGACGGGCACGGTATTCCCCGAGGGCTTCGAAAGCAAGGTGCAGGAAGTGATTGCGGGCGGCTTTACCGGCACGGAGAGCTTCACCCTTGCAAACGATGATGGCACGGAGACCGAATACCAAATCGAACGCAAGAATAAGCAATATTTTGTGCGTCGTGAGACGCTGACCTATCAGATTGCGCTCTATGGGGCGCCGAGCTGGGAGCATTGGCTCGGCACAGACGGAAACGGCATGGATGTGCTGACGCGTCTGATGTACGGCGGCCGTGTCTCGCTGATGATTGGCTTTGTGGTCGTTATTTTGGAGACGTTGCTGGGCGTGATCCTCGGCGGTATTGCGGGCTACTTTGGCCGCTGGGTGGATAACCTGATCATGCGTATTGTGGATATCTTCAACTGCATCCCGGGCTATCCGATCTACATCATTATGGGCGCCATTATGGACGCCGAAAAGGTTCCCTCGCAGAGCCGTATCTTCATCCTGATGATTGCTCTGGGCATTTTGGGCTGGCCCAGCATCGCGCGTATCGTGCGCGGTCAGATTCTGAGCCTGCGCGAGCAGGAGTTCATGACCGCCGCCGAGGCGACGGGCATCTCCGTTAACCGCCGTATCTTCCGCCACCTGGTGCCCAACGTCATTCCTCAGCTGATTGTTATTGATACGATGTCCTTGGGCGGCATCATTCTGACCGAGGCGACGCTCTCCTTCCTGGGCCTTGGCGTCAAGTACCCGCTGGCAAGCTGGGGCAGCATCATCAATGCCGTCAGCAATGTCTACGTCATGACGAATTACTGGTTTGTTTGGATTCCCGCAGGCATCTTGATTTTGCTCACCGTGCTGGGTTTCAACTTCATCGGCGACGGCCTGCGCGATGCGTTCGATCCCAAAATGAAGCGTTAAAGGAGGTACCCTCATGTTTGGCAGCAAGAAAAAAGACAGCGGGTACATCTCCGCGAAGGAATCCCGCCGGATCAGCAAGGAAAACCGCCGGATCACGGCTGAGCTGGAAAGCAAACGCGACCGTAAGAATGTGGATCCCGCAGAATATACCACGCAGATGCGCGACTCCAACAATGTTGTGGAGTTTGATAACCTTCATACCTATTTCTTCACCGACATCGGTACGGTCAAGGCCGTTGACGGTGTGAGCTTCGACGTGCCCAGAGGCAAGACTGTGGGCGTCGTGGGAGAGAGCGGCTGCGGCAAGAGCGTGACCAGCCTGAGCCTGATGCAGCTGGTGCAGCGTCCGAACGGCCAGATTGTGGATGGCGCGATCCGCTTCAATAGCGGCGACCGTGTGATTGACATTGCCAAGGCGCCCACCGAGGTTATGCAGGGTGTGCGGGGCAATCAGATCTCCATGATCTTCCAGGAGCCGATGACCAGTCTGAATCCGGTATTCCGTATCGGCATGCAGGTTGATGAGGTCATTTCGCTGCATAATCCAGACATGTCCAAGGAAGACGTGAAGAAGCGCACGATCGAGATGCTCAAAACCGTCGGCATCGCCAACAGCGAGGGCGTGTACTCCATGTATCCGCACGAACTGAGCGGCGGTATGCGCCAGCGCGTGATGATCGCTATGGCGCTGGCGCTGAGCCCGAAGCTGATCATCGCGGACGAGCCGACCACAGCGCTGGACGTAACCATTCAGGCGCAGATCCTCGATCTGCTGCGCAACCTCAAAGATCATATCAATTCAGCGATCATGCTTATTACGCACGATTTGGGCGTCATCGCTGAGATGGCGGATTATGTGGTGGTCATGTATTCGGGTCGCGTGGTTGAGAAGGGCACGGTGCATGAGGTATTCAAAAACCCCAGCCACCCCTATACCATCGGCCTGCTCAATTCCAAGCCCGTCGTCAGCAAGCAGGTGGACAGGCTGTATTCCATCCCCGGCAAGGTGCCTAATCCCATTAACATGCCGAATTACTGCTATTTCCGCGATCGCTGCGAAATGTGCGTTGAAGGCTGCAACGGCGCCTATCCCCCCGAGGTTCATCTCAGCGAGACGCATGTAGTGAGCTGCTATCGCTATGAAGACTTCAGGAAGGGAGGTCAGGAAGCATGAGCGAGCAAAATCATATCGTTCATAACGAGGAGAATATCCTTGAGGTAAGGAATCTGAAAAAATACTTCCCCATCAAGAGCGGCATGATGCAGCGCGTGATCGGCAGCGTGAAGGCTGTGGACGGCGTGACGTTCAACATCAAGCGTGGAACCACCATGGGCCTGGTGGGGGAGAGCGGCTGTGGAAAGACCACGGTGGGGCGCACGCTTCTTCGCCTGACGGAAATGACGGACGGCGAGGTTCTCTTCAACGGACAGGACGTGCAGAAGCTCAGCAAGGAGGAGTTGCGCCGTCTGCGTCCGAAGATGCAGATCGTCTTCCAGGATCCGTATTCCAGCTTAAGCCCGCGTCTGCCCATTGGCGAGATCATCGGCGAGGCGGTTCGAGAGCATAAAATCGTGCCGGATAGCCAGTATGAGGACTATCTGGATAAGATCATGGATGAGTGTGGCCTGATGAGCTACTACAAGGATCGCTATCCGCATGAGTTTTCCGGCGGCCAGCGCCAGCGTATCTGTATTGCGCGCGCCCTCGCGCTGAATCCTGAATTCGTCGTCTGTGACGAGCCGGTGTCCGCGTTGGATGTGTCCATCCAGGCGCAGATCATCAACCTGCTTAAGGATTTGCAGGAGGAACATAAGCTGACCTATCTGTTTATCTCGCACGATCTGAGCGTGGTTGAGCACATCAGCGATACGATCGGCGTGATGTATCTGGGTAATCTAGTGGAATATGGGCCCAAGGAGGATATCTTCCGCAATCCGCTGCATCCTTACACCAACGCGCTCTTCAGCGCGATTCCCATGCCGGATCCGGATGTAAAGATGAATCGCGTTATTTTGCAGGGCAGCATTCCTTCTCCGGCGAATCCGCCGAAGGGCTGCAAATTCCATACGCGCTGCGCGAAGTGCATGGAGTGCTGCAAGACGGTCGAGCCGGTTCAGCGGGAGATCGAGCCGGGGCACTATGTCGTGTGCCATCTCTATGATGAGGAAGCCAAGAAAAATGCCTGAGGAGCGTCAGGACAGTTCCGAGGATGACCGTGTCATTGCCGATATGAACATCGAGGGCATGCCGTGGTATCGCGCGCAGGAGACCGGACCGAGGAACCCAAACGCTGAACCGATGAGCAAGCGCAACCTATGGAGATACGCGCTTTCGGCGGTCGGCGCGGGGCTGCTGATCGTGATGGCATTTGGACTGCTCGGCGCGCTGTTCATCTGGTTTTGCACCAATGTCTGGCTGAAATAGAGGCGATGGGCGATGAAGCGATACAGGCTTCTATATATCGCGGTGGGCATCATCGTGGCTGTAGCCATTGCCTATGTGGCCTTCGGTTGGCAATACGCCTTTAACAACGCGAATTTTGCCTCAATCCTCGCCGAGAATATCGCGACTGCCATTGAACGGGGAACGCTGAGCGCGGAATATGCGGGAAGCATCTATCCGATGGACAGTGACTACGCTGACTCGCTGCTCAGAGTGCTTCAGCGCGGAAAGTCAGAGCTGGAAAAGGTCGATGCCGCGCCGGAGGACTGTGACGAGCGGCTGACGCTTTATCTGGGAGACCTGACGCTGAATGTCTATCAGCCGGACGCAAGTGTGGATCGCGTCGTCTATGAGCGTGTGCAGAACGGAAAGAGCACGCTTCAGAGTCTAAGCGGCTATCGGACGATGTACTGGCTCAAGGATGTCGTAGGTATTCCGCCAGAAAAATAAAAAGCGGTGGCCCTGTGGGCCATTGGGCGAAGCCCAAAGCGACCCGAAGGATATCAACCTCAATCATCGTTGAGGGCACGGCTGGTGCCCTCAACGATGATTGAGGTTGCGGTCTAAGTTCCCTGACCCCATCCTTTGTCGATACCCTGGGTGGCGCGGGAAGCGGTTTCCCGCGCTACGCTTTTTTGTTCACGCGCTCAGAGCGTGTTGGAGGTTGTAAAAAGATAGACGATATAATATACGCCGGAGACAAAGTGCCAGAGCAGCAGGCCATAGCCCGTGACACGGCATACGCTCAAGCGGCCGCCCGCGTGTCGCACGCCTACCCCGCTCCGGAAAAAACGAATGGTACATACGATCCATACCATCAGCATCGCGCCCATCATACCCCAAGCGAAATTTCCATCCGCGGCGCGGCGTCCGCTCTCGCCAAGAATCAGAAATTCGATCGAGGCGACCGTTGCATAAACGATCGTCAGCCAAAAGAGGGTATCGTGTCCGCCAACGCGGCGCCCGCTGATGGCGGCGTAGATCGGGAAAGCCAGCATCAGCACAAGACGGATGAGCAGATCGAGGCCCTTTTCCCAGGTGAATTGTAAAATCATGCTCCCCTGCTGGGGAACAATAAGGCCGAAATAGTACATATATTGAATGATCATAAACAATACCGAGGGAAGCACGCAGAGAATAATCTGTAAGAAGAATCGGCTGTTCTTCGGGTGACGGATCCATTGAGCGAGAAAGAACAGGCAGGCGGCGGGCAAGAACGCCTGCATGAAGGTGGGCTTCGCCAAGAGACTTAACAAAAGCAGGATTCCAAGCAGAATAGGCTTGCGCCACGGCAACAGCGTATGGCTGCCACGCTGCGGCAGAAGGCGTGTGAAAAGATCATAGCAATGGGCCGTGTAGGGAACACAGAGCAGCATAAAAACCATCGCGATGAGCTGCGTGCAGCTGTGCCAGGTGTTCGGCGTTCCCACGCCGTAATACACCGTCGGATTATAAAAGGGGAGACAGAGCGCGGAGACGGTGGAGACGACCAAGGCAAGAAGCGTCAGAGTGTTTGAGGAAAGGCGATCGGAGAGGTAGAGCGTAAACAAACGGTGGATCAGCCAGATCTCGGCGGCCTTGCACAGGGCCGTAACCAGCGCGGAGGAGATCTCCAGAGGAAAGCCCAGCAGACAGACGAGGCTGACAAGAATATGCCAAAGGGGATGCGCGCCGTGATGAAAAAAACTGCGCGGATCGCGAAGATCTCCTTCGCCGGCCCAAACGGTATGAATGCTGATATCGCTGGAGGGCCGAAGGGTCATCTGATAAAATAGCAGATAGGACAGGACGAACATGGCGGCAATCATGAGCCATTTCAGAAAATCAGGCCTCTTCCGAAGCCTGACAAGGGGATTGGGGTCAACGGACATGTCATTCCTCCTTGGTATCCTCAACCAGGCGATAGACCTTGTAGCCATCTGTATCGGCCACCCGTTCATAACCGGTGACGGGGCACTTTAGGTGATCCGTCAGAATCCAACGGCTCCTGCCGGTGGTCTCGGTCGTGAACCAGCCGGTTTGCAAACCAATGCCGGGAGAAAGCTCGCTTACCGCCTGATACGTCAAAATATCGGTTCGGACGCTGTTTTCAAAGGGATCAGTGGCGTCGGAGTCATAGGTGATAATGGCGGCCGCCTCGCTCAAAGCGGGCGAATCGGGCGCGGGCTCGAAGCGATAGGCGTCGTCAAACGCGCCGACCGGCGGCAGAACCAGAAGCGCGATGAGCGCGCCCACACAGACCGTCAGCGAGAGCGAAGGTATGAGAAGCCGTCCGCGCATAACGCATAAAATCAGCACAAACCATAAAACCGGAGCCAGACGGCGATAGTCGCGCCAATCGTTGGTCTCATAGAGCATCATGACAAGGGCAAAGGCGGCGCAGAGAAGAAGGAAGCAACCCAGCATCACGCCATCAAAGGCGAAGCGTGCGTGAAGACGGTTTTCTTCACGGGATACGGAAACAAACGATGTGATCAGGCAAAGCAGCGCCGCGCCTAAATACAGATATCGCTGGATAACCTCCATGACGGTGGAGGCGCGCAGGAAGACGTTTATCAAATTCGCCTTGGTATGGCTCAGCAGCATACGCAAAAATGTTCCCGCGTCCGGCGCGTGAAGCAGATGAAAGAGAAAATTCTGCGGATCAGGCGCGGATAAGCGGTTGTTCACAAGCCAGCACGCGCCGAAGAGGACGATGGAAATCAGCGCCGCACCCGCGCCGCGCCAGCCAAAGCGTCCCTCTGTGAACACGATAATCAGCGGGAGGAACAAAAGGCCGTAGAGGGGACGGTACAGGCACCCAAGCATGACGGTGAGACAGCAAAGCACAAGCGACCATTTACGACGTCTGCGCGCATAAAAGAGCAGAAAGGAAAGAAAAAGAAGCACAAGGGCATAGTCAAAAAGCTCCGTCATCGAGGTCGCGCAGTAGAGGATGACAGGCATATACAGCATCATGGAGGCCGTCACCATCAGGGCCGTAACTGGCTTTGGCCTTAGCAGAAGGCAGAAGATGAGCGCCGAAAGCGAAAGCCACACAGCGTTGCAGATCAGAAGCGTATTATGGCTTATGCCAAAGAGCTTGACAAACCAGCCATAAATGAGTAACGGCGCTATACCTGATGAATCGAGCGCGCCTATGGCGGGAAGCTCCTCAAACAGGCCGCTATAGCCGGTTTGGAGGCCGACCGCGTTCCAATTGAAGACAGAGCGCCAGAAGCCCAGCTCGTTGGACCACACCGGATAAGCGTTAAAAGCGTTTTTGCCCACAACCAGCGATACAGCGCCCAAAAGCAGGAAGGGAGCGAGAATCATCACGGCGTAGCTGAGAAGCGCGGCTCTCCGCTTTCCGCGTTCCTTAAGGCGAAGAGAATCGTTCATACGATGCCCTCCTTCTCATCGTCATTCCAAAAAAGATCCATGATTAGTATACCATGCGGACGGGCCGACCGCAAGCAAATTGCTTGCGGGCTTGCAAGAATACGCTTTTTTTGCTATGCTTTCCTCGCGCGTTCGGCGCGGAAAGGAAGCGAGGGGCAATGCCAAGGCCGATGCGGGACATGCTGGAGCGGGCCAGCGGGCGGATATCGCTTCATATGCCGGGCGCGCAGGGAAAGACGCCGTTTGAGAGTGTCGACCCTTATCGGCTGGACACGACCGAGCTTCCTGTGACGGACGATCTCTATGCCGCGGGTGGCGCGATTGCTCAGGCGCAAAATCTGGCGGCAAAAAGCGCGGGAGCGGCGCATACGCTTCTGCTGCACGGCGGCTCGACGGCGGGCATGCACGCTATGCTCCTTTACGCCGCCTCCCCGGGGGACAGGGTGATCCTTCCCAGAAACGTGCATATCAGCGCCCTTCATCTTTGCGCCGTGGCGGGCATTGAGCCGGTTTTTGCCCAGCCATGCTATACGGCGTCCGGAATCCCCTACACGACGGATGAAGCCTATATGGAGGCGCTGGAACGCTGGCCGGACGCGAAGGCCATGCTCGTGACGCGTCCTGACTATTATGGCACGCTGTGCTGGCCGAAGAGAGCGGGAGCCCACGCGCACGAGCGTGGCATGCTGGTTTTATGCGATGAGGCGCATGGCGCGCACCTCAACTGGGATGCGATCACGCCCAACGCGGGCGAATGCGGAGCGGATCTGTTCGTCCAGTCCGCGCATAAGACGCTTCCCGCGCTGACGGCGGGCGCGTGGCTTCACGCGAACGAAAGGGTGGACGTGGAGCTTTTGGTAAAACGGCTTCGTATGGTGCAGACGAGCAGCCCGTCCTTCGTCAACATGCTTTCGTTGGATGATGCCCGCGCATGGATGGATGAGCATGGAGCCGAGGCGGTCGAACGGCTCAGGGAGGCGGCGCGGCGTTTTCATGAGCGGGCTCGAACGCTGGGTTATTCGGACGGGCAGAAGGAAGCCGCGCTCGCATACGACCGCACGCGTCTTGTGCTCAACGCGCCGCAGGGCGGCTTCGCGTTAGCGGAGGCGCTTGCGGAGCGTGAAATTGATGTGGAAATGAGCGATGAACGGCGTATCGTATGCATTTTATCGCTCATGGATGGGGAAGAGCGACTTAAGCGGCTACTTGAGGCTCTCCGTGAGCTTCCCTGCGACGAAACGTCCGCGAGGACGCTGCCCGATCCGCCTCGCGAGCTTCCCAATCGCATTCTTTCGCTTCAAGAGGCCGCCTTTGCGCCCTCAGAAGCGCTGCCGCTGAAAAATGCGGCGGGTCGGGTGAGTGCCGGACAGGTCGGGCTGTATCCGCCTGGCGTCGCGCTTCTGACGGCGGGAGAACAGGTTTCACAGACGCTCGCGGCGTATCTGGAGGGCCTTCCGCCAACGCGGGTTTTCGGCCTGCGTCGGGATGGAACGATGGATTTGGTAAAGGAGTAAGGAAGATGAGCGGTTTTCCCTATGACGCGGTGATTTTCGATTTGGACGGTACGCTGTTTGACGCGGAGGAGGGCATCGTCTCTTCCGTGATCCACGCGATGGAGACGCTTGGGCTTTCGATCCCGCCTCAGGCCGACCTGCGGCAGGTCGTCGGCCCGCCGCTGCGCGATACGTTCCGTGAGCTTCTGGGCGTTCCGGAGGAACTGGTTGAGCGCGCCGCACAGCTTTATCGAACGGATTTCAGCGAGCGGGGCATGTATCTCTATAGCGTCTATCCGAATATCCGCCGTATCCTGCAAACGCTGAGCGAGGGCAGCGTGCATGTGGCCATGGCGACAAGCAAGCCGCTAGGGCTGGCGACACAGATTCTGGAGCACTTTGGGCTGGACGGCTATTTCGACCGCGTGATTGGGGAGGACAGCGGTGCTAAGCAGTTGGGTAAGCCGGAGCTGATCCGCCGCGCGCTTCCCAAAGACTACCGGCGCGCGGCCATGGTGGGCGACCGGAAATTCGACATGGAGGGTGCGAGAATTGCGGGTGTGGATGGCGTCGGCGTCGAATATGGCTGTGGGACGCGGGAAGAACTGACGCTCGCGGGGGCGACGGTGATTGTTGAGGATACGGAGGGCCTTTGGCGTCTGCTCTGTCCGTCATCAGACCCCCCTCGCGGTTTCTTTTTGAGCGTTGAGGGACCGGACGGCAGCGGGAAGACTACGCAGATCGAACGGCTGGAAAGGGCGCTCAGGCAATATGGCTTTAGCGTGCTTCGCACGCGCGAGCCGGGCGGCTGCGCGATCAGCGAGGACATCAGGCGCATCATTCTGGATCCGCGCAACGCGGAGATGTGCGCGACGTGTGAGGCGCTTTTGTACGCCGCTTCGCGGGCGCAGCATGTCCACCAGGTCATCCGACCCGCCGTGGAGGAGGGGAGGCTTGTCTTATGCGACCGCTTTGTGGACAGCTCCGTCGCCTATCAGGGCGGAGGACGCGGGCTGGGTGTGGAGACCGTCCAGAGGATCAACGCGCCCGCCGTTGACGGCATGCTGCCCGATATGACATTGTATTTGTCGATTGATCACCGACAGGCGCTTGCGCGGCGGCTGGCCGCCTCCGAGCCGGACAGGCTGGAAAGGGAGGATCTTGCCTTCCACGAACGGGTGCAGAGGGCGTATGAGCGCCTGGTTCGTGAGGATGAGGGGCGCTTTGCGATTATAAACGCTGCGCGGGATCCGGACAGCGTGGCCAGAGAGGCGCTCAGCACCGTGCTGGCTCGTCTTCTGCCGGCGGGCAGGAAAGACTGATCGGAAGGTGGGGAGAACATGGAAAGAGTCGTCGTCGGCATGTCGGGCGGCGTGGACAGCTCCGTGGCCGCGCTGATGCTCAAGGAACAGAGATACGACGTGGTGGGTGTGTTTATGAAAAACTGGGATGAGCGGGATGAAAACGGCACCTGCACGGCCACCGAGGATTGGAACGACGTCCAGGATGTCTGCGCCCAGATTGACATTCCCTGCTATGCCGTCAACTTTGAGAAGGAATATTACGACCGCGTATTCAGCTACTTTCTGAACGAGTACCGGCGCGGACGCACACCCAATCCGGATGTGCTGTGCAACCGCGAGATCAAGTTCAAAGCCTTTCTTAGCCATGCTATGCGGCTCGGCGCGGGGCATATGGCCACGGGCCACTTTGTCAGGAAGGATGTTCGGGACGGCCACACGGTGCTTCTGCGCGGCGAGGACGCGAATAAGGATCAAAGCTACTTTCTTTACATGCTCAAGGAGAGTCAGCTTGAGCGCGCGCTCTTTCCGGTGGGAGGACTCAGCAAGCGGGAGGTTCGCGCCATCGCGGAGAAAAACGGGCTGTCCACATCCCAAAAGAAGGATTCCACCGGCATCTGCTTCATAGGAGAGCGTAACTTCCGGCAGTTTTTGCAAGGCTTCCTGCCGATGCGGCCCGGCGATATGCGTACCGAAAGCGGCGAGAAGGTAGGTGAGCATATCGGACTGAGCTATTACACGCTGGGCCAGCGGCGCGGTCTCAATATCGGGGGACGGGGCGACGGACGGCGCTGGTTTGTCATTGACAAGGATTTGGAAAACAATGTGCTCGTCGTTTCCCAGGGCGAGGACAGCCCGCGCCTATACAGCCGTTACGCGCGGGTGGGCGAGCTCACCTGGATCGCGGACAATCCGCCGATGAAGGAGGATCAGCCCTGCCGCCTTACGGCAAAATTCCGCTACCGGCAGCCGGATCAGGCGGTTACGGCGGTTTTGCGCGGCGGGGAGCTGCTTGTGGAATGCGACGAGCTTCAGCGCGCCGTGACGCCAGGGCAAAGCGTGGTATTCTATCAAAATGAGGTCTGTCTGGGAGGCGGCGTCGCCGAGGAGGCAGGAATGAAGGCTTTTGTCTGATAAGGTCAAAATCCATCCATGGTATCGAGAAAAAACAACACAAATACATGTAATGTTTGCAAATTATCTTGCGAATAGTCGTTGCAATCGTTATAATTCACCTAACATTCGAGGAAAACCTCGAATGGGAAGATGTTTGTAGGGAGGAATAGGAAAATGAAGAAATTAGTATCAATCCTTCTCACGCTCGCTTTGGCGATGACCTTCGTGTTACCCGCTATGGCTGAGGATACCATCAAGATCGGCGTCATCGGCCCGCTGACCGGCCCCTATGCCATTTATGGCAACGCGGCTGTGAACGGCGCGAAGATCGCTGCCGACGAGATCAACGCTCTGGGCGGCCTGCAGTTTGAAATTGACGGCCAAGACGACGAGGGCGACGGCGAGAAGGGCATCAACGCATACAATGCCCTGATGGACGGCGGCGCTATGACCATTCTGGGCACCGTGACCTCCGGCTCTTGCATTGCTGTTTCCGGCGTGGCTTATGAGGAGCGCGTGTTCATGCTCACCCCTTCTGCGTCCGCCGATCTGGTCATCGCGGGCAAGGATAATATGTACCAGGTCTGCTTCAAGGATTCCGCGCAAGGCTCCGCTTCTGCGCAGTATATCTATGACAACAACCTGGGTACCAAGGTTGGCATCATCTACAACAACGCGATCGACTACTCCATCGGCATCCGTGAGACCTTCCTCACCCGTGCCGCCGAGTTGGGTTTGGAGATCGTCGCCGAGTCCGCTTTCAGCGATGACAGCAACGCCGACTTCTCCGTGCAGGTTGCTGCGATGAAGGACGCCGGCGCTGAGGTCGTCTTCCTGCCCATCTATTACACCCCCGCTTCCATGATTCTGACCCAGGCAAAAGCGGTGGATTATTCCCCGATCTTCTTCGGCGTGGACGGCATGGACGGCATTCTGGGCCTGGAAGGCTTTGATACCAGCCTGGCCGAGGGAGTCATGTTGCTGACCGCCTTCTCCGCCGATGCCGAGGACGAACTGACCAAGAGCTTCGTCACCAAGTATCAGGAGCAGTACGGCGAGATCCCCAACCAGTTTGCCGCCGATGCCTACGATGGTATGTACGCGCTCTATGAGGCGATGAACAAGACCGGCATTACCGCCGACACCACGCCCGAGGACGCCTGCGAGCTGCTGATCGCCGCCTTCCAGGAGCTGGAGATCACCGGCCTGACCGGCACCATGCATTGGGACGCGACTGGCGCGGTGGACAAGACGCCTACCGCTGTTGTTATCAAGGACGGCGTGTATGTGGGCAACAAGTAAGATATGATTCATCTCCGTCCGAACGTCCGTCACTTGAGGGACGTTCGGACGGGATGCTTGTCTGCCGTAAGAATGCGGTTACAGGAGCATACACGCGCAAGAAAGGTAACCAAGAGCAGTCAGGGCCAATGGAGGCTGACTGTTGTTGGTTACCTTCATGCGTATCAGCGCAAACACATGAGAAGGAGGAGGACACATGGTTACCTTCCTGTCCCATCTGGTCAACGGCATTAGCCTAGGGAGCGTGTACGCCATCATTGCGCTGGGCTATTCGATGGTGTACGGCATTGCAAAGATGCTTAACTTCGCCCATGGCGACGTTATTATGGTGGGCGCGTATATTGCGTTCTGTGTGATGCAGTATATGGGCCTGTCGTCCGTCCCCGCCGTTTTGGCGGCGATGGTCGTCTGCACACTTTTGGGCGTGATCATTGAGCGGCTCGCCTATAAGCCTCTCCGTCAGGCCACCTCGCTGGCCGTTTTGATCACCGCCATCGGTATGAGCTACTTTTTGCAAAACGCCGCGCTGTTGATCTGGGGCGCAAACCCCAAGGTATTTCCCTCCGTGGTCAGCATCCCCGCCATCCGTCTGCTCAACGGCGGCCTGCAAATCACCGGTGAGACGATCGTGACGATCCTGGCCAATATCATCATCATGATCGCGCTTACGCTGTTTACCGGCAAGACTAAGATGGGCAAGGCCATGCGCGTTGTTTCCGAGGATAAGGGAGCCGCGGAGCTGATGGGTATCAATGTCAACCTCACCATCTCCGTCACCTTCGCGATCGGTTCAGCCCTGGCCGCGATCGCGGGCGTGCTTTTGTGCTCCTCCTATCCCGCTCTGATGCCCACGACCGGCGCCATGCCCGGTATCAAGGCGTTCACAGCAGCCGTGTTCGGCGGCATCGGCTCCATTCCCGGTGCTCTGGTCGGCGGCTTACTTTTGGGAATTATTGAGATTTTAGGTAAGGCATATGTTTCCACCGAGCTTGCGGACGCGCTGGTTTTTGCCGTGCTGATCGTCGTTTTGCTGGTCAAGCCCACCGGCCTGCTCGGCAAGACGGTTCATGAGAAAGTGTGAGGTGAGAGAGATGAAGAAGGTCAATAAAAAGTTTCTCCAAAATCTCATCACCTATGGAATCGTTATCGCGGCGTTTATTATCTGTCAGAGCATGATCGCCACGGGAACAATGAGCCGCTCCCTGCGCGGACAGCTTGTGCCGATCTGTGTCTACATTGTAATGGCGGTTTCTCTGAACCTTGTGGTCGGCATCTCCGGAGAGCTGAGTTTGGGCCATGCGGGCTTTATGAGCGTGGGTGCCTTCACTGGCGTGGTCATTTCGGCCTGGTTGATGACGACCTTCGGGTTGGAAAATGAAACGGTTCGACTCATCCTGTCCATGGTGATCGCCGGCGCAGTTGCCGGCGTGGCGGGCGTGCTGATCGGCATCCCTGTGCTAAGGCTGCGCGGCGACTATTTGGCGATTGTGACGCTGGCCTTTGGCGAAATCATCCGCAATCTGATTAACGTCATTTATATCAATCTGGATGAATCAGGAAGGTTGTACTTCAGCTTCAATAACCCTAACATGCCCGGTAGCGCGGTGCTGGCGGGCCCAAAGGGGACTGTCGGCGTGGATAAGATCGCGACCTTCGGTATGGGCTTCGCATTGGTTCTTTTCACCCTGTTTGTGGTTTTGAACCTGGTCAACAGCCGTTCGGGACGCGCCATTATGGCGATGCGCGACAGCCGCATCGCGGCCGAATCCGTGGGCATCAACGCGACCAAGTATAAGATGATGGCGTTCGTGACCAGCGCGGTTTTGGCCGGTATGGCGGGCGCACTATACGGGTTGAATTTCTCCACGGTCAACGCGACTAAGTTTAAGTTTGACACGTCCATCTTGATTTTGGTGTTCGTGGTGCTGGGCGGTATCGGTAGCATCCGTGGCTCGATTATCGCGGCGACGCTGCTGACCGTGCTGCCTGAGATGCTGCGCGCGTTCAGCGATTACCGCATGCTGGTTTACGCGATCGTGCTCATTTTGGTCATGCTCGCCACCAACAGCCCGTTCATCAGCATCCGTCTGGAGCAGGTGAAGAAGCTGTTCCGACGGAAAAAATCTTCGGCGAGCGGTTCAAAGGAGGGTGAGGCGGCATGACACAGACGAAGAGACAGTCCGAAACCAAGATGGTGCCGGTTCCGAGCCATTCCATCGTGCCGGAGCGCGATGTGGATAAGCGCCCCGTTCTGGAGACGCGCCACCTGGGCATCGAGTTCGGTGGCCTCAAGGCGGTTGAGGATTTCAACCTGACCATTGGCAAGACGGAGATCGCGGGACTGATCGGGCCAAACGGCGCGGGAAAGACCACCGTTTTTAACCTTCTGACCAAGGTTTACCAGCCCACCAACGGCGTGGTCATTTTGGACGGCAAGGACACCGCCGGAATGAACGCCGTGCAGGCAAGCAAGCTGGGCATCGCCCGCACCTTTCAGAATATTCGCCTGTTTGGCAATATGACGGTGGAGGAGAATGTGCGGATTGGCCTGCATAATCAGATCAAGTACGGCATGTTTTCCGGCATCTTCCGACTGCCCGCGTTTTGGAAGCAGGAAAAGGCCCAGCACGAGAAGGCCATGGAGCTCCTTTCCATCTTTGACATGCAGGGAATGTCCGAGGCGCAGGCCGGTTCGTTGCCCTATGGCGCGCAGCGCCGCCTGGAAATCGTGCGTGCGCTGGCAACGAACCCCAAGCTCCTTCTTCTTGACGAGCCTGCGGCAGGTATGAATCCGCATGAGACGGAAGAACTGATGGAAAATATCATCAAGATTCGCGATCAGTTCCAGATCGCGGTTATGCTGATCGAGCACGATATGAATCTGGTCATGGGCATCTGCGAGGGTATCTGCGTGCTGAATTATGGCCGCATCATCGCCAAGGGCACCGCCAGCGAGATCCAGTCCAATCCGACGGTGATCGAGGCGTATCTTGGCAAGCGGAAGGAGGGCTGAGAATGAGTTTGCTGAAGGTCGAGAATATCCATGTGTATTATGGCGCGATCCATGCGATCAAGGGCATCTCCTTCGAGGTCAACGAGGGCGAGATCGTGACACTGATCGGCGCGAACGGCGCGGGCAAATCCACGACGCTCAACACAATCGCGGGACTTCTCAAGCCCCGTGAGGGTAGCATCACCCTGGAAGGCAGAAACCTGCTGGGCTTCCGTACGCACAAGCTGGTTTCGCTGGGAATGGCGCTTTGTCCGGAGGGCAGACGCGTCTTCCAGCAGATGACCGTGCGGGAAAACCTGGAAATGGGTGGCTACTGCCGTCCGGCCAATGAGATCGACGACTCGCTGGAGAATGTGTACCACCGTTTCCCGCGCCTTAAGGAGAGGGAAAAGCAGATTGCCGGAACGCTTAGCGGCGGCGAACAGCAAATGCTGGCTATGGGGCGCGCTCTGATGAGCAAGCCCAAGCTGCTCATGCTGGACGAGCCATCCATGGGCCTCGCGCCGATTCTGGTCGAACAGATCTTTGACATCATCAAGGAGCTACATGAGGCGGGAACGACGATCCTTCTGGTTGAGCAAAACGCGCAGATGGCTCTGTCCATCGCGGATCGCGCGTATGTGCTGGGTACCGGCAAGATCACCATGTCGGGCGTGGCTTCGGATGTGCTCGCGGACGACCGCGTGCGCGCGGCCTATCTGGGAGGCTGAGCAAAAAAACGGCGGGTTTCCCCTGGGGAAGAAACGCCGCTTTTTTCGTGTATGCGATAAACCGCGCTCAATTTTTTTTACACCCGTCGTTTTGAGCAAGACGCTTATTCACCTGCTCACGCAGAAGCGTATAGCATACCGATGAGAGCGGAATGAAAAGGAGCATGCCAATGATGCCAAACATTCCCTCGCCAAGCACGACGGCAAAAAGCACCCAGATCGAGGGTAGTCCGATCGCATTTCCCATGACATGAGGGTAGATGAGATTGCCCTCGATCTGCTGAATAATCAGAAACATCACAACAAACCACAGCGCCTGCATCGGGTTGTTGACCAGAATCAGCACGGTGCCTACAATACAGCCCATCCAGGCGCCAATTACGGGAATGAGCGCCGTTACGGTAATGAATATGCTGATGAGCAGAATATAGGGCATGCCGAAGATTGTCATGGCGAGGAAGAACAGCGAGCCCAGGATCAGTGCCTCCAGGCATTGGCCGGTGATGAAGCTGGAAAAGGTGCGCTCCGCAAGCCTAGCGATGCGCAGCGTCTCATCGACCACCGAGGGCTTGAGGTAGGCACGCATCACCCGCTTGAGCTGGGAACGCAGACGCTCCTTAGCGGACAGAAAGTAAAAGGTGAACATGATCGTGAAAAATATGCTCAAAACGTTCTGATAGACCGTACCGATGACCGTGCCCGAAAAGGCTGCACCCTTCAGCACCAAGTTGAGCATATCGTCGATTTGCGCGTCAATCTCACTGGCGGAAGGCATAGTAAATGTGGCGTTGAGATATTCACTGATGCTGATCTCATAGGGGCGAAGCAGCTCGTCCAGACGCGCGATCGCGCCGGGAACCGCGTTGATAACCGCCGTTACGGTGTTGATCAGTTCAGGCACAACCAGCGATAGGATCAAATAGACCGCCAAAAAGATCAAAGCAACGACCAAAAGGATCGCGACTGGCCTCTTGAGTCTCTTCAACCAGGCGACACGATCCATCACAAAGAGGACATGCCGCTCAAAAAAACGCATGGGGACGTTGAGAATAAAGGCGAACACCCCACCAAGCACGAAGGGTGCAAGAATCAGCCAGACGAATTTGAAAAAGCCTAGAAGCGTTCCGCTTCTTTCAAAGAGAAAATAGATCGCAATGATCAAAAAACCCAGAAGCAGAATGTCTCGGAACTTTTTACGGTTCATAGCCCATTCCTCCTTTGAATGCACAAATTGCCCCCATCATCATACCATAATTGCCGGAGCGGAGAAAGGCCAAAATCCGACGATTTTCCCGCCGTTCTTTTTTCGGACACGTTTTGTTCATTTTTGGCTGATATTCTGAGGCGGCAGGGAGGAATGAGAATGGGGAAGCAGAAAATCCGAAAGAGAAGGCTAGTTCGCCGGATCGTTTCATTTGTCCTGCTGGCATATCTGCTGGCTGCCGTACTGCCCTATGCATTCGTGCCGGACGGACCAGAAACCGTGACGGCAGCAGCGATGCTTTCACAAAGCGCACCCGAGGGTGACAGAGCGGTCATCCTGCCCACAGGGGAGGAGGCGCTTGACGCGCGGCTGAACCTGATTGCCAACGCACAAAGCTCATTAATCGTCGGGAGCTATCTCTACGCAGATGACGAGAGCGGCTACACCATCGCTGCGGCGCTGCTTGCGGCCGCAGATCGGGGCGTGCGGGTGCGCATCGTCACGGATGGACTGATCGGCGCTGCGAATCTTTTGGGCAGCGAGCTGGCCTATGCCCTCGGTTCACATCCCAATATTGAGTTGCGCTATTATAATCCCATCAATGTGCTTGCACCGTGGGGCCTGAGCTCGCGATACCACGAGAAGTATGTCATCGCGGACGATAGCGTCTTTGTTCTGGGAGGACGCAACATCTCAGATGAATTCTTAACCGCGCAGGGTCATCCAAGCTATAACTATGATATGGATCTACTGGTCTGGCGGGACAGCCCCGCCGAAGGAAGCGCATCCGCTGCACTTGTCGCTTATTTCGACGCGCTGTGGGAGACGCGCTGCACTCCACGATTCGAAACGGTTCCGCCCTGGCGGGCGGACAAGGTGAAGGCGCTTGTTCAGGAACTGAAGGAAAGATATGAGAATATCCGAGCCGCCCACGCCGAGGCGATCGCGCCCGTTGACTGGTTCGAACGAACGGTTCCCAGCGAGGGCTTCGTGCTTTTGAGCAATCCCACGAACGCGGCGGTCAAGCAGCCCACGCTGTGGGCCGAGCTGATCGGGCTGATGAAGGACGCGAAGGAGCGCGTGTGGATCCAGACGCCTTATCTGGTGCTGAACGGTCGCATGCGAGATGATCTGTCCGAGGCGGCATCGCTTCCTTCGGAGATGCTCATCCTCACCAACTCGCGGGCGGGAGGCAACAACATTGTCGCCTCAGCGGACGCGGTGTTCCATCGGCCGATGATTACGCGCATGCCGTTGGAAATGTATGAGTTTCAGGGCGACGCCTCGATGCACACCAAGACGATGCTCATCGACGACGATCTGAGCGTCTTTGGCTCCTTCAACTTCGATATGAGGAGCGCATACAGCGACACAGAGCTGATGCTCGTGATTCAAAGCCGCGAGATTAACGCGATGCTCGAGGAGCATATGCTTTCCATGATTGAAAAATCGCTGCCGGTCAACGCGAACGGCAGCTACGGAACAAACGGCGACGCGCGGCCGCTTTCCATCGGATGGATGAAAAACGTGCTGATTGTGCTCGCGTCACCGTTTGTATCTCTGGTTCGGTTCCTGGTATGACGAGACGGTCAGAGCAGGATGCAGATCATGCCGCCGTTGCCCTCGTTGATGATCTTCGAAAGCGTTTCCTGCACCTTTTCCTGCGCGTCGGCGGGCATGCGCATAAGCTTGTTGCTCAGGCCCTCGCGCACCAGCTCATGCAGGCTCTTGCCAAAGAAGTTGGTATTCCAGATGCGCTGCGGGTCGTTTTCAAATTCCTCCAAGAGATAGCGCACCAATTCTTCGCTTTGCTTTTCGGTACCTACCACGGGAGAAACCTCGGTCTCGATATCCACGCGGATCATGTGCAGCGAGGGGGCGTTGGCTTTGAGTTTTACGCCAAAGCGGCTTCCCTGCTGAACAATCTCCGGCTCCTGAAGCGTAAGCTCGCTCATTGTCGGCGTGACGAGACCGTAGCCGGTTTCGCGGACACTGCGCAGCGCCTCCGCGACATGATCGTATTCCGTTTTGGCGGCGACCAGTTCCTTCATCAGGCGCAGAAGATGCGCGTCGCCCCTGATTTCCGTACCGCATTCCTCACCCAGCACGCGGTTGAAGAGACCGTCTTTGAGGGGGAGGGAATATCGGAGCCGCCCCTCGCCCAGGTCGATTCCGTCATTTTTAAGACCGTCGGAATAGGGAGATTGCGCGAACGCCTGCGCGAAGTCCACGTGATCTCGCATGCGGCTGATGGTCTCTGCACCCGCCCGAACGCCCTCCATCACATGCTGGACGAGCCAATGATTGTCGTCGAGGGCGTTGAGCCAGCCTGGCACGCTTAGGCGGATTTCCCGAAGCGGGAACTGGAACAGCACCTGCTCGAACACGCCCAGGATGTCCTCCATGCCCATCTCTTTGACATTCAGGGAGAGAACAGGCACGGTATAGCGTTCGCTCAGCTTTTCGCGCAACCGTTCGGTCGCCTCATCCGAGGGCGTGCGCGAATTGAGCACCATGATGAACGGCTTGCCAAGCTGCTTAAGCTCCTGAACCACGCGCGCCTCCGGCTCGACGTACGCCTCGCGGGGAAGGTCGGAAATGGACCCGTCCGTTGTCACGACCAGACCGATGGTCGCGTGATCGGTGATGACCTTGCGCGTGCCGATTTCCGCCGCCTGCTCAAAGGGAATGTCATAATCAAACCAGGGGGTGTGTACCATGCGGGCCATGCCATCCTCCTCGGTGCCCAGCGCCCCCTCCACGAGACATCCGACGCTGTCGACCATGCGCACGCGGACGGTGGCCTGATCCCCCAGCGTGACGGTTACGGCCTCGCTGGGCACGAACTTCGGTTGTGTGGTCATGATCGTTTTTCCGCTGCCGCTTTGCGGCAGCTCGTCCGAGATGCGGTCGCGGCGCGGCCCCGGCGCCATGGCGCTTAACACCAGTTCCTCCATCATGCGGCTGATCAGCGTGCTTTTTCCGGTGCGCACGGGGCCGACCACGCCGATGTATACGTCGCCGTCGGTGCGCTGGGCGATATCTCGATAGAGATCGAACGTTTGCTCCATAGCTTTCAAACCTCCTTGCGTTCGCTTGAAAAAACATATGCCCGTTTTTTCCCGTGTATGTCCGCCCGTTCTGAGGGATTTCCAAAAAAGGAATGAAATTTTTCGCCTTTTGCGTTATACTAAGGATTGAGCTGTTACGCAAGAGGAGGTTTTTTGCATGAACATGCCTACCGAGGTTGTACAGGCGGCGGACGCGTTGCTTCAGGCGATGCGCGGAACCGATGCGTTTCAGGAATACGAGCGCTTGAAAAAAAGCGTCCTGTCCGACGAGGTGAACCGTCGGCTTTTGGAACGCTTTACCCGCGCGCAGACGGCGCTGCAAATGGCGGCGATGGCCGGGACGGAGCCGCGCGACGAGGACGCGAGCGAGTTTGAAAAATTGAGTGCTCTGCTTTATCAGAGTGAGGAAGTGACGGAATATCTGCTCGCGCAGATGCGCGCCCAGCAGCTGGTGGCCGAGACGCTGGAACGGCTGACGCATGAGGTAGGCATCAGCGTGGATATCAAAGAAGCGTGAGGAGGCAGACGCGTGCGAAAAAGGCGAAACAAGGAATATGACCACGAGACGCTTCGCGATGAGCGCGAGTACGGCTTTTATTGGTACAGCGGCCTCTGGCACATCCTGCGTCCGATCCTGATCGGTCTGACCGCGCTGTTGATTGTTTTCGGCGTGGTCTCCGGCATATACAATGCCATTGACGAACGCTTTCTGAGCCCGGTGGATCCGACGGATGAAACGGAAATCGCCTTTTCCGTGGAAAGCGGCAACAGTCTGACCACTGTATCCAACCACCTGGAGGAGCAGGGCTTGATCAAGAGCCGCACCTTTTTCAAATATTACTGCGACTTTGTGGGCCTGGGACAGAAGATTCAGGCGGGCGATTATCTGATTCAGAAAAGCATGAACATGTTTGAGATTGCCGATCTTCTGACCACGGGCGACGGTCAGCCCATTACGACAAATATCACTATCATTCCCGGAACAACGATCGAGACCATCGCGGAGGCACTCAAGGAAAAAGGTATCTTCACCGATACGGCCGAGTTTTTGAATATCTGCAAAACCGGTGAGGGTGTGACGGACTACTATTTTATCGCGGACGAGCTCTCCTCCGACAATGTCGATCAGCGACTATATCTTCTGGAGGGATATCTCGCCCCGAACACCTACGAGATCTATACCAACGCGACCGCCCTGGATATCATCAGGAAGCTGCTTTCGCAGACGGACAAGGTATTCAGCGCCGAGTGGCAGGAGCGGGCCGAGGAGTTGAGCATGACCATGGATCAGGTTCTGACCCTTGCCTCCATGATTGAGAAGGAGGCCAAGAAGTCGGACTTTGCCAAGGTTTCGGCCGTGTTTCACAACCGCCTCAAGGAGGGCATGAAGCTGCAAAGCGATCCGACCATCCATTACATCACCGGCGAAAGAAGAATGGTGCTTCGCAGCAGCGATCTGGCGGTCAGTTCGCCCTACAATACCTATCAGGTCAGCGGGCTTCCGCTGGGGCCGATCTGCAACCCCTCGCCCGAGGCCATCAATGCGGCGCTCTATCCGGACGAGAGCTATGTTGCCGAGAAGTATCTCTATTTCTGTAGCAAGGATCCGGATACCGGTGAATTGTATTTCAGCCGCACGTTGGAAGAGCATAACCGCGCCGTCGAGATTTACAGCCCGCTGTGGCAGGCATACGACGCGGAGCGGGGGATGTAGCGATGGAACTGCTTGCACCTGCCGGTGGTATGGAACAGCTTTTGGCTGCCGTGCGCTTTGGGGCGGACGCGGTCTATGGCGGCATGCGTAGCTATGGGCTGCGTGCCTTTGCGGGAAACTTCGATTCAGGGGAGCTTCGGGAGGCCGTGCGCGTTTCGCATGAAAACAGCGTTCGTTTCTATGTGACGATGAACATCCTTCCCACAGACGCGGACATGGAAGGCTTTCTGGAGGCCGCCCGCGACGCCAAGGAGGCGGGTGTGGACGCGGCGATTGTAAGTGACATCGGCGCGGCGCTGCTTCTCCATGAGGAGCTTCCTGAGCTCGCGCTCCACATCAGCACCCAGGCCAACGTGCTCAACAGCCGAACCGCGCGTCACTTTCATACGGCCATGGGCGCGGAAAGGATTGTGCTTTCGCGCGAACTGTCCCTGAAGGAGATCGCGGCCATGCGCAGGGAGCTTCCCAAGGAGCTTGAGCTGGAGGCGTTTGTGCATGGCGCGATGTGCGTGGCGTATAGCGGTCGCTGCCTGCTCAGCGCCGCGCTTACCGGCCGCAGTGGCAATCGCGGCGCGTGCGCTCAGCCTTGCCGCTGGCGGTATGCCCTGATGGAGGAAAAGCATCCGAACGAATACCTGCCCATATGCGAGGACGAGCATGGCACGTATCTCTATTCCGCGTATGATCTGTGCATGCTTGCCCATCTGCCCGAACTGCGCGACGCGGGAATCGCTAGCCTCAAGATCGAGGGACGTATGAAAACGGCCTATTATGTAGCCAGTGTGGTTTCGGTGTATCGCCGTGCGCTCGATCTGATGGAAAACGAGGGCGATGAAGCGTTTTTTGAAGCGCTGCCGGAATTTCAGGAGGAATTGGACAAGGTCAGCCACCGTCGCAGCAACACGGGCTTTTATTTCGGTACGCCCATGCCGCCCGCAGGGGCGGACGGCTTCAGCCAGACCATGGAGTATGTGGGGGACGTCGTTTCCGATGCCCAGGAGGACACTGAGGCGCTTGTCAAACTCAAGAACCGCTTCTATGTGGGGGACAGGCTGGAGGCGTTGACACCCTCCGGCCCGCATCCATTCACGGTTTCCAGCATATGCTTGGACCAAACCGGCGAGGCGGTCGAAACGGCCTCGGTTGCCGGTACACTCTTGCGCGTTCCATTCCCCTTCCATGTTGAGGCGGGGGATATCCTTCGCGGGCCAAACCGCAATCATCGCTGAACTCTATCTTTTCAAACTGTTCACAGATAGGGCCTTGTGTTTTGAGCGCGGATTTGCTATAATCGTCCTAGCGATTTTGGAAAGGGGTTACCAAACAATGAATGCTCTGAGTCAGATGTTAATTGGTCTTTCGGATGCGGCCACAACGGCCGGCGAAGCCGTGGCTGATGCTGCGGCAGAGGAGGCTGGAACGGCGACGGCTGGCGTTGCGGAAATGCTAAGCATGTTTATCCCGCTGATTTTGATATTCGTGGTCTTTTACTTTCTGCTCATCCGTCCGCAGAAAAAGAAGGACAAGAAGGTCAAGGAAATGCTGGCCGCGCTCAAGACGGGCGACCGTGTATGCACCATCGGCGGCATCTATGGCACCATCACCAATATCAAGGATGACACTATTGAGTTGAGCGTTGGCCGCGACAATATCAAGCTCGTGTTTGCCCGCTGGGCGATTCGCAACGTGGAAGAAATCGCCATCGAGAATGACAGCGAGGTGCTGAATTAACGGCCATGTGGTCATGAAGCCTCCCATGCTCGCATATCCTATACAAAGCGAACAAGGGAGGTTTTTCATATGCCTGCAACCTATGTTACACCAGGCGCAGCCAAGCCCATCCGCAGACGGTCCCGCCGACGTCAGGCAAGCCCGTGGACAAGGCTTCTGCGCGGACTGCTCATGTCAATCGGGGTGACGCTGGGCGCCGTATTGCTCTTCGCGCTGCTCATGCAATGGCTCCGTCCGGACGATACGGTCATTCGCGTCGTCAATCAGCTCATCAAGCTCGCGTCCATCTTTGCGGGCGTGTGGATCATGCTCAGGCGCGGCGGTGAGCGCGGGCTGCTTTGGGGAGCGATCCTAGGCCTTTGCTACATGGCCATCGGTGTGGGGCTATATGCGCTCCTCTCCGGCCAGCAGCTCCCGTTCACGGCCTATTTGAGCGACATCGCCATGGGCATTGCGGGCGGCGGCATTTCCGGCGCCCTGCTGGGCGCGAAAAGCTGAATAGGACGGAGATTTCCTGAGGGCCGTGGGGCGTTGCCTCACGGCCTTGTAAATTTGCAAAATTTTTATATAATAAAGCGGTACAAAAGGGATACAAAAGGGGGCTCCATGGATGAAAACGGTATGGGTGACCGGAGCGTCGAGCGGGCTCGGGCTGGCGACGGCAAGGGCCTTTGTCAAGGCGGGTTGGAAGGTGATTGCGGGAGCGCGCTCCTTCACGGATGAACCGGCGGAGGGAATGGAGCGCCTCAGGGTGGATGTGACGGATATGGAAAGCTGTGAACGCTTTGCAGGGCGCGCGCTGGAAATTTCGCCGCGAGTGGACGCGCTCATATGCGGCGCGGCCATTCTTGTGCTGGGCTCCTGCGAGCGTACGTCGCCGGAGGAATATGCCCGGGTGATGGAGACGAATTTCCTTGGCGCGGTCCGGATGGTTCGTCTGGCGCTTCCGCATATGCGTAAGCAGAGAAGCGGACGCATCGTGCTTTTTTCCTCCATCAACGGACTTTTAGGCATTCCGTTCCAGAGCGCCTACACCGCTGGAAAGCACGCGATGGAGGGCTATGCCGAATGCCTTTCGATGGAGGTGCGTCCCTTTGGCGTGGAGGTCTGCCTGGTGGAGCCGGGCGACCATCGCGGCGGCAGCGAGCGCACGCGGCTACATGCGCGTGAGGAGGATGAAGCTTCACCCTATAAGACGGACTATGAAGCGGCCTGCGCGGTCATCCACCGTGACGAGGCGGGCGGTCTTTTGCCTGAAAGGCTGGGAGAAAAGGTGCTAAAAAATGTGGAGCGCGGGCATATGCGCTTTCGTCTGCGCGTGGCCAAGCCTGACCAGCGTCTGGCGGTTGTTTTGCATGACGTGCTCCCGCCATGGCTGAATGCGCGGATTCTGAGCGGATACTATCGGGTCGGGAAGACGAGGTAGGAGAAGGAAAAGCGAAGGGCGTTTGCGATTGGCTTCCGGAGTCCGATGCCATGGCCGGATTGAACCATGCCATGAAATATGTTACAATGCTTTTGTGTGAAGCATAAGATTCTATGATACGGGAGGTTTTCCATGCGTTTTATTTCATGGAACGTCAACGGTCTGCGAGCCTGTCTTACCAAGGGGTTTATGGATTATTTTCTTTCGAGCGGAGCGGATTTGTTTTGCCTTCAGGAGACCAAAATGCAGCCGGGGCAGGCCGATATCTCGCCGGAGGGCTATTTGCAGTTCTGGAACAGCGCCGAAAAGAAGGGCTATTCGGGAACGGCGGTTTTCAGCCGTCGGGAGCCGATTAGCGTCGCCTATGGCATCGGTATTGAGGAGCATGACCACGAGGGCCGCGTGATCACGCTGGAGTTTGACAGGTTTTATCTGGTCACGGTCTATACGCCCAACAGTCAGCGTGGGCTGACGCGCCTGGAATATCGCATGACCTGGGAGGACGCCTTCGCGGACTATCTCTCGGGCCTCGATCAAAAAAAGCCGGTCGTGGTGTGCGGCGACATGAACGTGGCGCATAAGGAGATCGACCTCAAAAATCCTAAGAGCAACACGCAAAACGCGGGCTTCACGATTCAGGAGCGCGATAAGATGACAGCGCTTCTCTCGCGCGGCTTTGTCGATACCTTCCGTCTTCTGCACCCGGATGAAACCGACCGGTACAGCTGGTGGAGCTACATGCAGAGAAGCCGTGAGCGCAATATTGGATGGCGTATTGACTATTTTCTTGCCAGCGAGCGGCTCAGTCCCAATGTGACGGTCGCGGATATTGACGATCAGATTATGGGCAGCGATCATTGTCCTGTGATTTTGGAATTGGAAGGGGTAGAGTGAGATGAAGATCTTGTTTGCGTCCGACCTGCACGGAAGCGCCTCGGCGACGGAAATGGTGCTTGAGCGTTTGGAGAAGGAGGGGGCGGAGCGCTTCTTCCTTCTGGGGGATCTGCTCTACCACGGCCCGCGCAACGAATTGCCCGACCGCTACGCGCCCAAGGAGGTCATCGCACTTTTGAATCAAAGCCCGATCGCGCCCCTGTGCGTGCGTGGCAACTGCGACGCCGAGGTCGATCAGATGGTGCTGGATTTCCCCATTATGGCGGACTACGCGCTCCTGCCGCTTGAAAGCGGGTGCTGCGCCTTCATTACGCACGGGCATCTCTTCAATATGGAATGTCCGCCGCCGCACCGCAAGGGGGACATCCTCATCCACGGTCATACGCATGTGCATTGCACCGTGGAAATGGAGGATTACACCTATCTCAATCCAGGCTCCGCCGCCCTGCCCAAGGAGGATCAGCCCAGGAGCTATATGGTGTATGAGGACGGCGTTTTCACAGTCAGGGAGCTTGAAACGGGAAAAGCGTTGCTAACCTGTGAAAAAGGCATGAACTTCTGAAAAAAGCCTTGCCCATTTACGAACCATCGGTTATAATACAAATTGCGTCATTGATGACTATATATGATTGGAGAGAAAAAGCCATGCGCAAGCGTGTGATTCTAACATTGATGCTGGCGGTTGCCCTGGTGGTAACAACCGGCTGTTCCCTGATTATCAAGGATGAAGAGGTCGACCGTCAGACCACGATTATTGACGTGGCGGGCAAGACCATCACCAAGGGTGAGGTCAACGAGCAGGTAGAGGCGATGCTGGATTATCAGGAGTATATGTACTATCTGTACGGCATGAGCTTCGATCGCACCAGCGCGAGCAACATTTCGGATGCGCGCGACAGCGTCATTGAGGGATTGGTTCAGGAGGCCGTGCTGGATCAGAAGACGGCCGAAATGGGCTTGGATGAGCTGACGGATGATGAGCTTGCCGAGGTGCGCGAGAGTGCGGAGACGACCTGGCAGGGCTACAAGGACAGCGTACAGAGCGCATATTTCTCCGACAGCGAGCTGACGGATGAGGCACTTGACGAAGCCGTCGAGGCGAAGCTGGCCGAATTGGGCTATCCATCCAAAGAGGATCTTGAGGAAACCGAGCGTGTCTCCAAGGCTCGTGAAAAGCTGCGCGCCGAGGTCATCAAGGACGTAACAGTGTCCGAGGACGAGGTCTCCGCGGAGTATGAGAACCGCAAGGGCGAAGCGATGACCACCTACGGCAACACGCCCTCCAGCTTTGGAACGGATGTGACCAATGGCAGCACGATCTATTATGTACCCGCCGGTTACCGCTATGTCAAGAACATCCTTATCAAGATCAGCGATGAGAATTCCACCCTCATTTCCGATCTTCAAAGCCAGATCACGTCCAAGGAGACCGAACTGAGCAACGCCGAAACCTCGCTTGCCGAGTTGGGTGAGGATGCGGACGATGAGGAGACGGAACAGAGCCGCTCGGAACTGACCGCGACACAGGAGCAGCTCACCGCCGATCTGGCCGATTTGAATGGACAGCTTGATGCCGCCAAGGAGGCGGCCTACGCAGCCATTCAGCCCAAGGCTGATGAGGTGCTTGCCAAGCTCGCGGAGGGCGAGGACTTTGACGCCCTGATGGAGGAATATGGCGAGGATACCGGCATGCAGGTTTCTCCCGCGAAGGAGAACGGCTATCCGGTCTGCGCCGAGAGCACCAATTGGGTGACTGAATTCAGGGATGCGGCCATGGCGCTTGAAAACATCGGCGATGTGAGCGAGGCGGTGCGGACCAGCTATGGCCTCCATATCATTCAGTATGTGAGCGACGCGGAGGAAGGCGCGGTTCCTTACGAGGACGTGAAGGACACCATCGAAAGCGATCTGCTCACCAACAAGCAGAACGAGACCTATGACGCCGCCGTTGACCAGTGGGTGACGGACGCCAACGCCAAGATCTACAAGGATCGGCTGGACTAATTTCAAAAGAAGCAAGCGGACGGGGCGCCTCATGATGAGGCGTCCTGTCCGCTTGCTGATAAACCCCTATTTTCGCAGGGAGCCGCAGCGCCGACCCGTCTGGGCTGACGCGTTTCTCGCTTGGAAAACGCTGCGACGTAAGGCTTCTGGGCCTCTGTCCCAGACCCTGGCAGAGACATAATGCCCCTGCACCCCATCCCGATCCCCTGATGCCTGTCCCCGACCAGGGGATGGGCTCAGAAAATGGTATTGCTTATTTCGCTCTTTCCAGCAGCCTGAGAAGGGAGAATTCAAAGGCGGCGTCCTGTGATCGCTCCCGCTTGGACGGGCCCTTGAGACGTCCGCCTCCCCGACGCGCACGCGCGGTGATGTGGCGCATGCTCAGCAACGAGTCGATATTCTTTTCATCATAAATTCGTCCATTTTGGTCAAGCGCATACGCGCCCCTGGCGAGGCAAAGCGCCGCCAGGCCATAATCCTGCGTAACCACAACGTCCCCGCGCGAGAGCAGATTGACAAGCTTGAAGTCGGCACTGTCCGCGCCTCTGAGTACGGTGACCGTTTCCGCTCCCTCACGGCGCATCTCATGCGCGTCGTCGCAGACCAGCGTGACAGGCAAACCGCGTCCCATGGCCACGCGGATGGCGATATCCACCACGGGACAGGCGTCCGCGTCGATCAATAGACGCATAGGCGATCCCCCTTACACCGGCGTGACCTGCAAAAGCACGGGATTATGGTCGCTATTTAAAAAGTTGAGGTCAACAGTTTTGACGAGGTTTATCTTAAGGTTATCCGAGACAATATAGCCGTCGATCACATACATCTGCGCGTTCTCACGATCCCCGTCGTAGGGCCTGTTGAGCAGGCGGCAGGTGGGGCTGGTGGCGTCGAACACATAGGTAAAGCCCTCCGGCAGGTCGCTGTTATAGAGCTTTCCAGGCCTCCAATAACTCTCGTCAAGGAGCGGATAAGCCTCCGCACCTTCAAAGACCTGGTTGAAATCGCCTCCGGCGATAACGTAATTGCCATTCCGGTATTCCGCCGCGATGATATTCATCAACTGCTTCGTCTGGGCAAGCTTTCCATCGCCGTCATCATATGCCTCCAAATGCAGGTTGATGATGACCAGTTCCTTGTCCGTATCCTCGACTGGCACGCGTTCGATCAGAAGACAGCGCTTGAGATTGGCCATTCTCACCGGCCATGAGAATGGCACAGGCAGGCTTTCGCGCGTGGCCTCCGTCGCATTGAGATTGGTAAATGTCACCAATCCGCTCTCTACCTTTCCAATGGGCGGCCATGGGAAGGGGACAAACTCGCATTTGTAGTTCGGCGCGAAGGCCATATTCATGGAAAGCCCATGACGATAGCTTTCCGCCTCGTTGATAAAATAGCTGCGATAGGAGTCGAGATCGACCTCTTGCAGAAGATAGATATCTGCGCTCTGCGCCGCAAGAGCGCTCAGGATGCCGGAGACGTTGCTCTTGACATCCTCCGCGCTGTCAGGACGAACCATTGTGCCGCCGTCCATAAAGAAATCCTGATTTCGGCCAAGGCCTCCGTAGCCGGTGTTGAACGTGAGAATATCGAGCCGTTCGCCGACCCGCACATTTTCGCTGCGGGCCGCCCGTGCTATTTCGACCGGCTCAACGTCGTTCGGTCTGTATTCCGTAACGGACAGATAGACTAAAAGTCCGCCGATCAGGAGCACGACGACCGCCGCCACGATCAATAGGATCTTCCAAAACGTCTTCATAACCTGTTCTCCTTCTTATTTTTCAAACACAACGGCTTTTGATTATCATATCATACTTTGTCCGCACGCTCAAGAGCGGTTTTTTTGGATCAAGCACCCTTTATTACTCTACTTGACTAAATTAATAAAGCGTGCTATACTTCCTCCAGCATGTGGTTGCACTTTTTGCCGCGCCTGTGCTATCATAATTTCATTCTCCCGAAAGGAGGCCCCTGATGTCCGTCCCCAATGTTTTAAGCGCACAGGAGCGCATGGTTCTTTCGCTTCGTGGGCTATATGAAGGCTATGGCTACACGCGTTTCCCGATGCGCCGCTTTGAGGAATACGCTCTTTACCTTGAAAATAAGAGCTTTCTGACCAGTAAAAGCGTGCTGAGCTTTACCAACGCCGACGGCAGGCTGATGGCGCTCAAGCCGGATGTGACCCTTTCCATCGTCAAGCGTGCCAAGGCAGAGCGCGGCCAGATCGAAAAGCTCTACTATAATGAGAGCGTATATCGCGTCTCTCCCACCGATCATGAATTTACCGAGATCGGTCAAATCGGTGTGGAGCTTTTGGGAGATGTCGATCTATACGCCACCTGCGAGGTGGTTCGTCTTGCCATCGAAAGCCTGCGGCTGACGGGAGTGCCCTATGTGCTTGACATCAGCCATATGGGCTTCGCGAGCGGGCTGATGTCAGACGCGGGTCTGAACGCGGAGCAGCGGGAGCAAGCCATTCGGCTGATTCGTCAGAAAAACGCGCATGAGCTCAGCGCCACGCTTGCCTCGTGGCATATCGCGCCGTTCTATGCCGAGCGCATCGCACGGCTTCCCTCACTTGGCGGAGAATTCACGCGGACGCTTGCCGGCGCGGCCGATCTGGCCGTGGGGAGCGAGATGAAGCTTGCCGTAAGCGAGCTGTCCCACCTTTACACGGCGCTTCACGCGCTGGGACTGGATTCCCAGGTGCGGCTGGATTTTTCCATTATAAACGCGCTGGATTACTACAACGGTCTGGTGTTTCAGGGCTATGCCGAGGGCGCGCCGCGTATGGTGTTAAGTGGCGGCCGCTATGACAAGCTCATGCGCAAGCTGGGAAAGGCCGGAGACGGTCTGGGCTTCGCGCTCTATCTCAACGAGCTTGACCGCGTTTTGGCCGTTCCCTCCGATTATGACGCGGATGTGCTGGCCCTATACAGTCCGCAGGACGATGCCGCTGAGGTGCTCGCGAGCCTGGATGGGCTGCGCGCTAAGGGGCAGCGCGTCCTCGCCGCGACCTCGGTTCCAAGCGGATGCAAGGCGCGCCGTACGCTGCGCTATTCAAAGGACGGCTTTAAGGAGGCGGACAAGGAATGTTGAATATCGCATTGCCCAAGGGTCGGCTGGGCGATAAGGTCTACCGCCTGTTTTCCAGCATCGGCTATGATTGCGGAGAACTGGCTAAGGACGACCGTCGTCTTGTGATCACCGACGAACGCGGCGAGATGAGCTACCTTTTGGTGAAGCCTTCCGATGTGGCCATCTACGTGGAGCATGGCGCGGCGGACGTGGGTGTGGTTGGCAAGGACGTGCTTTTAGAGGGCGGCAGCGACGTCTACGAGCTGCTCGATCTGGGCTTTGGAAGCTGCCGTATGGCGGAGGCCGCGCCGGTAGGCTTTCGGGAGGATCGGCAGCGCACGCTTCGTGTCGCCACCAAATATCCCCGAATTGCCGGCCGCTTTTATGAGCAGCAAAGCCGCGAGATTGAAATCATCAAGCTCAACGGCTCGATCGAGCTCGCGCCGCTGTTGGGCTTAAGCGATGTGATCGTGGACATCGTGGAAACCGGAACGACGCTTCGTCAGAACAACCTGGAGGTCACGCGCGAAATTCTTCCGGTCTCGGCTCGCTTTATCGCAAACAAGGCCGCCACGAAGTTTAAGGAATCGTCCATCCGTGAGCTGACAGCCAAAATCGAGGCAGAACTCAAGCGCAGGGAGGAAAACAAATGATCCGCATCATCAAGTACAGAGGCGAGAGCGCGGATGCCCTGCTCAACCGCGCCGAGGACGAGAAGCGCGACGTATCCGCCGCCGTGAGCGAAATCCTGTCGGACGTGTGCGCGCGCGGTGACGAGGCCGTTTTGGACTATTGCGAGAAATTTGACGGAACGCGGCCTCAGAGCCTGCTTGTAACCCCTGAGGAGATCGAGACGGCCTATCGTCAGGTGGAGCCGGAACTGATCGCCACCATGGAGCTGGCAGCGCGAAATATCGAGCGCTTCCATCTTCAGCAGAAGCGCACCGGCTTTGTGGATACGCCGTCCAGCGGCGTCGTGGTGGGGCAGCGTGTGCTGCCGCTCAAAAGCGTGGGCCTATATGTGCCCGGGGGTACGGCGCGCTACCCTTCCAGCGTGCTGATGGACGCGATCCCCGCGAAAATTGCGGGCGTGGAAACCATCGTGATGGCCACTCCACCCGACACGAACGGCAGCGTGCCCGCCGTGATCCTGGCCGCCGCAAAAATCGCGGGGGTCAGGACGGTCGTCAAGCTGGGCGGCGCGCAGGCCGTGGCCGCGCTGGCCTACGGCACGAAGACCGTGCCTAAGGTCGATAAGATCGTGGGCCCGGGCAACATCTTCGTCGCCACCGCGAAGCAGCTGTGCTACGCGCAGGGGCTTTGCGATATCGACATGATCGCCGGCCCCAGCGAGATCATGATCATCGCCGATGAAAAGAGCGATCCCGTCCATATTGCCGCCGACCTTTTGAGTCAGGCCGAGCATGACAGGCTTGCCTCCGCGTGGCTGGCCACAACCAGCGAAGCGCTGGCGCGGGAGGTTGCTCAAGAGGTGGAGCGTCAGCTCGAGCGGCTTCCGCGTGAGGAAATCGCCCGAGCTTCCATCGAGACCAACGGGCGTATCATTCTGGTGGATAGTCTGGAGAAGGCAGCCCGTGTGGCGAATGAGATCTCCCCCGAGCATCTGGAGGTGTGTGTGGACGATCCCTTTGGCCTACTGCCGCTTCTTCACAACGCAGGCAGCATCTTTCTTGGCCGCAACTGCCCCGAGCCCCTGGGCGATTATCTGGCCGGTCCCAATCACACCCTGCCCACCAGCGGCACGGCGCGGTATTCCTCCCCGCTGGGTGTGGATGATTTCTGCCGCCGTTCCAGCTATATCTATTACACCCGCGAGGCGCTTGAAAGCGTTGCGGAGGATGTCCAGCGCTTCGCGAACCGTGAAGGACTGCACGCGCACGCGAACGCTATTGCGGTTCGCGTGAAAAAGGAGCGTCTATGAGTGATTTTCTTGTTCCCGCGCTTCAGGGGCTTGCCCCCTACATTCCTGGCGAGCAGCCGCGCAACCGCGATTATGTGAAGCTCAACACCAATGAAAACCCCTATCCTCCATCGCCTCGCGTGTTGGAAGCGCTCAATCGGGAGGAGGTCGGCCGCTTAAATCTGTATTCCGACCCGACCGCGCTGCCGCTTCGGCGCGCCATTGCGGAGGTTTACGGTGTGAAGCCTGACAACGTGTTCTGCGGGAACGGTTCGGATGAGGTACTGGGCTTTAGCTTTCTCGCTTTTGCCGACGAAAAGCATCCCGTGACGATCCCAGAGGTCAGCTACGGCTTTTATCAGGTGGTCGCGCGGCTGTTCCGCGTTCCGCCGCGCGTCATCCCGCTTAACGAGGATTTCACGCTGCCCGTTGGGCGCTTCGCCGAGGCGGGGAGCACGGTCGTTTTCGCCAATCCCAACGCGCCCACGGGCATCGTCCTGCCGCTTGAGGACGTCGAGCGCATCGTGAAGGGAAACCCGGAGCACGTCGTACTGGTGGACGAGGCGTATGTGGATTTTGGCGGTGAGAGCGCTCTGGGCCTGCTTGACAGGTATCCCAATCTCCTGATCGTTCGCACCTTTTCCAAGTCCCGCTCGCTGGCAGGCGCGCGCCTGGGCTACGCGATCGCCAACACGCCGGTCATTGCCGACCTTGAACGCGTGCGCAACAGCTTCCACCCCTATAACATCAACCGCCTAAGCATGCTGGCGGGCGTTGAGGCCATGAGGGACGTCCGTTATTTCGCCGAATGTACGCAAAAAATCGTCTCCCAGCGTGAAGAAACCTCAAAGGAACTGAGCGCGCTAGGCTTTACGCTTACCCAAAGCGCGGCCAATTTTCTCTTCGCGGCGCCTCCCGCCCTGACGGCACGCGAGTACTACGCCGCCTTGAAGGCGCGGGGCGTTCTCGTGCGCTGCTGGGATGACCCGAAGCTTAAGGAGCATGTGCGTATCTCCATCGGCACGCGCGAGCAGATGCGCCGTCTGATGCTGGAAACCCGCGCCATTCTGAATGAAAGGAAGATACCATGAGAACAGCATCGCTGAATCGCAAAACCGCCGAGACGGACATTTCCCTCACCCTCGCGCTGGACGGGAACGGTCAATCCTCCATTGATACCGGCTGCGGTTTTTTGGATCATATGCTGACCCTCTTTGCGCGTCACGGACGCTTTGACCTGTCCGTGACATGCAGGGGCGATACCTGGATAGACGATCATCATACGGTGGAGGACGTCGGGATCGCATTGGGCCAAGCCTTCTTAAAGGCGTTGGGTGATAAGCGCGGGATCGAGCGCTACGGACAACGCCTTCTGCCCATGGATGAAACGCTGGCGCTCGTCGCTGTGGATATCAGTGGACGCGCCTGTCTGGGCTTTGACGTGCCCATGCCGGCCCAGAAGGTAGGCGCCTTTGACACGGAGCTCGTCCGCGAGTTCTTCCTTGCCTTCGTCCGCGAGGCGGCGCTCACGCTGCATGTTCGTCTGCTCGCGGGAGAAAACACGCATCACATCATTGAAGGCGTCTTCAAGGGCTTTGGCCGCGCCATGCGCGAGGCATGCGCCATTGATTCCGCGCACGCGGATGAGATCCCCTCCACCAAGGGCACGCTGGGAGGAGCGCCGGTATGATCGCTGTCGTGGATTATGGAGTGGGCAATCTCTATTCGCTCACCTGCTCCTTAAGGCACATTGGAGCGGAATGCCTAGTCACGCGCGAGGAAAGCGCGCTTCGTTCAGTTGAGCGGATCATTCTGCCTGGAGTGGGTGCATTCGGCGACGCGGCCGAAAGGCTCCGCGAACTTCATCTGGATCGGCTGCTCAAGGCGCTTGCCTTGGAGGGAAAGCCGCTCATGGGCATTTGTCTGGGCATGCAGCTGCTTTTTGACAAAAGCTTTGAGTACGGCGAGCACAGGGGGCTTGGCCTCATTTCGGGCGTGGTGCGTCCGCTCGCTCCCGAACTCAAGGAGGGAGCAAAGGTACCCCATATGGGCTGGAACAGCCTGCGCTTTCATCGGCCCGACGATCCGCTTCTGCGCTCGATCCGCGAGGGGGATTTTGTATACTATGTTCACTCGTTTTACGCGACGGAGTGCGAGGAGGCGCTCGTGGCTGCCTCGGAATACGGCGGCGTAACCATCGCGGGCGCCGTGCGGCGCGGGAGCGTGTGCGGCACGCAGTTTCATCCTGAGAAAAGCGGCGAGATCGGGCTTCGTATCCTGCGGGCGTTCGCCATGGGGGAGGAGAATGAAAAATGCTGATTTATCCCGCGATCGACCTGCGCGGCGGGCGAGTGGTGCGGCTGACGCAGGGCGATTACGACCGCATGACCGTTTACGCGGATAATCCCGCGCAGGTGGCGAGTGGCTTTATGGAGGCGGGCGCCAAGTGCCTCCACGCCGTCGATCTGGACGGCGCGAAGGACGGAAGCCCCATGAACCGCGGCGTCATTGAAACGCTTTGCAAAACGGAGCTGTTCGTCGAGGTGGGCGGCGGCATGCGCACCGAGCGCGACGTGGAGGATACGCTCGCGCTGGGCGTCGGCCGTGTCATCCTGGGAACCATCGCCGTCACGGACTTTCCTCTGGTTGAGCGGCTTGTCAAGCGCCACGGCGATAAGATCGCCGTCGGTGTGGACGCGCGAGACGGCCTCGTCGCCACGCACGGCTGGCTGGAAACGAGCGCGATTCTCGGTGTGGACTTCTGCGGAAAGCTCGCGGACGCGGGCGTTTCCACTGTCATCTACACCGACATCAGCCGCGACGGCCAGCTCTCCGGCGCGAATCTGGACGTATACGCGCGGCTCAGTCAGATCGGCGGTCTGAACGTGATCGCCTCCGGCGGTGTGAGCTCTGAAGAGGAGATTGCCGCCCTGCGCGACATGGGCCTGCACGGCTGCATTTTGGGCAAGGCGCTCTATACCGGCAGACTTGATTTGGGCCGCACGATCGAAATCGCCCGAGGGGAGGCGCCCGTATGCTGACCAAGCGCATCATTCCCTGCCTGGACGTACGCGGTGGACGTGTGGTCAAGGGCGTGAACTTTGAGGGACTCCGCGACGTGGACGATCCGGTAGCCCTTGCGCGTTTTTATAACGATTCCGGCGCGGACGAACTGGTGTTTTATGACATCACCGCCAGCGCCGAGGACCGCCCGCTCTTTGCCGACGCCCTGCGCGCCGTGGCCGGCGAGGTTTTCATTCCTCTTACCGTGGGCGGCAGCATCAACACGCTGGACGACTTCGATCGCGTGCTCAAATGCGGCGCGGACAAGGTGAGCGTCAACAGCGGGGCGATCCGCGACCCTGGGCTGATCGCCGCCGCGGCCAAGCGCTACGGCGACCAATGTGTGGTCTTAAGCATGGACGTCAAGCGCGTGAATGGATCGTTTCATGTGTTCGCCCGTGGCGGACGTGACGACACCGGTCTGGATGCCCTCGAATGGGTCAGGCGGGGCGCGGACAGCGGCGCGGGGGAGGTCGTGGTCAATTCCATCGACACCGACGGCGTGCGGGGCGGCTTCGACCTGGAAATGCTGGAAGCGGTCGGCAGAGCGGTCTCGATTCCGATTATCGCCTCGGGCGGCGCGGGCAGGGCGGACGACTTTCTTACGCTCTTCCGCCTTCCCTGTGTGGACGCGGGCCTCGCGGCCTCGATCTTCCATTCGCGCGAGGTGGAAATCCGCGCACTCAAAAAATGGCTCAACGAAAACGGCGTACCCACGCGCATTGTGGAGGAATAATCTATGGACTATGAACAGCTTGTCTCCGCGCTCAAATTTGATGAAAAGGGTCTCATTCCTGCCATCGTGCAGGATTATGTGACCCATGAGGTGCTCACGCTTGCGTATATGAACAAAGAAAGTCTCTCCATTACGCTTAAGGAGGGACGCACCTGCTTTTTCAGCCGTAGCCGCCAATGCCTGTGGCGCAAGGGAGAGACCAGTGGCAACGTGCAGGAGGTCGTCAGTATCGCCGCCGACTGCGACGGCGACGCGCTTGTGGTGCAGGTCAAAAAGGCGGGCCCCGCCTGCCACACGGGCGCGGAGAGCTGCTTTTTCAACGAGCTATATGAAAACGAGGCGCTTCGCCCCTTCTCCCTGGCCTCGCTTATGACGCTGCTTGAGGGACGCAAAAGCCAGCCTAAGGAAGGAAGCTATACCACCTACCTGTTTGAAAAGGGAACCGACAAGATTCTCAAGAAGGTCGGGGAGGAATGCACCGAGGTGCTCATCGGCGGCGCCAAGGGCGATAAGGCTGAGACCACCTACGAGCTGGGCGATTTGATCTACCATGCTATGGTTCTGATGGTGGAGATGGGCATCTCCCTGGAGGATGTGACGCGTGAGCTTGCCCACCGCCATGTGATCGACAAAAAGGTCAAGCAGGAGCGCATGAAATGAGCTTTCTGAGCAACGCCCATACCCATTCCACCTACTGCGACGGCAAAGCGAGCGTTAGGGACATGGTGCGTGCGGCGCGGATATTGGGTTTTGTGAGCCTGGGCTTCTCCGGCCATGCCATGCAGGGCTTTGATTTTTCGTATTCGATGTCGGCGGAGGCCCAATGTGCCTATCTGAAAGAAATCCGTGCGCTGCAAAAAGAAGACGGGCAGAACTGGCCGCGCCTTTGGGCAGGTTTGGAGCTGGACGTGCTGGCAAATGATGAGGCACGCCGCGTGGCCTTTTCCGATTTCGATTATGTGATCGGCTCAACGCATTATCTGACCCCTGAATGGCGAGGGGCAAGCGTGGCCGTTGACGGCGATCCCGCGCATCTCAGACGCTATGTAAAAGAGCTCTTTTCCGGCAACGGTCTGGCAATGGCCAGAGCCTACTATGAAATTGAGGTCGAGGGACTTTTGCGAGACCGTCCCGCGATTATCGGCCACTTTGATCTCGTGCGCAAGCTGGCCAGGCCCCTGGCGCTTTTCGATGAGGAGGATCCCGCCTATCGCGGATTGGCGGCGGAGGCTCTGGAACGCGCGTTTCCCTGCGGCGGCGTTTTGGAAATCAACACCGGTGGCATGGCGCGCGGCTATCTCACGACCCCCTATCCGACGCTTGAACTGCTATGCGTCTGGCGCGAGCTGGGCGGAAGGGTCACGATTACCTCGGATTGTCATGACGCACGGTATCTGGATTTCGCCTTCGATTCTGCGCTGGATTTGGCGCGCGCGGCGGGCTTTCACAGCGTTGCTCGCTTGGGAACCGGCGATAGGCTGTGGGAAGAAATTGAAGTGTGATGTTGAAATAAAGGTGCAGGGGTCTTAGTGCCTTGCATCCCATCCTTCGTCGACAAACCTCATAGGTATGTAAGGCGCCGACCCATCTGGGCGGCGCTGCGGTTCTTTGCGTAAATAGGGGGTATTGACGGCCCGCCGCTTCCAAGCAACGCTTGAAGGCGGTTTTTTTGTGTATGATTTCCGTTGAAGGTCTTCCCGCAACAGGCCCTTTTGTGTACTTTCATCGGTCATATCATCTTCCAGGACCGCATAAGGTTGAAAGACAAAGGGAAGGGGCGTGTGGGAGTGAAGACGGCGCAATGGAAGCGGTGCGTGGCGGTCGCGCTCCTATGCGCGCTGATGGCCGGCGCGCAGACGCTGCCTCGGGACGGCGTCGCGGCGACAGGCGCGGCGGAGGAAAGCGGTGACAACGCAGCGGACCGCGTCAAGCGGGCCAATGTACCGGAAGGCGTGTGGATTTGGATTGATATTCATCAGAAATCGCTCACACTATATCAGGGCACTGAGGTACAAAAACGCTATACAGTCGCCACCGGCACAGGCGAAACGCCCTCGCCTATCGGAACGTTTCGGATCAATAGCCGGTTCGCGGGCGAGCTTGGCGGCTTCGGCACCCGTTTTCTCGGACTGAACGTGCCATGGGGGCAGTTTGGTATCCATGGCACCAATAAGCCCAATTCGATCGGAAGCAACGCTTCGCATGGTTGCATTCGCATGTTTGTCAAGGATTCCGAGGAGCTCTATGGACTTGTCCCCAATGGAACCAAGGTGGTCATCGAGGGCGGGCCATACGGTCTTCTGGACAATCAGCTGCGCACGCTTCGCCCAGGAGACCGCAACAGCCATGTGGTGGCCGTGCAGGGACGGCTGATGGCGTTGGGCTATTCCTACGCGTGGCCGGACGGAATCTATGGCGCGAATACACAATCGGCGGTGAAAAAGGCGCGGAAGGCGCTTGGACTTCATGAGAGCGACGTGGCGGACTATGCTTTCTATCAGGCGATCGGCCTGATTTTGTTTGAATAAACAAGGGACGGAGGAAACATACATGAACTGGCAGGAAACGATCGTTTTTTTCGGAGGCTGTTTGCCCAAGCCAGTCGCGAAAGCGCTGATGAACCAGCCCGAGGGCAGTGTACGCGAGATTCGCGTCCGCGCTGGGGCAAAGGTGCGCATTCTGACGGATCGGGGAGAGGTGATCTGCGCCTCAACGCCCAGCCAGGCACAGGTCGCGCAAATGGCGGAGGCGCTTTGCGAGCACGCGCTCTACGCGCGCGCGGAAGAGCAGCGTCAAGGCTTTGTGACGCTGCGCGGCGGCCATCGCATGGGGCTTTGCGGACGCGTAATCGTGCAGGGACAGAGCGTGCGTGCGCTTCGGGAGATCAGCTCCTTCTGTCTGCGTGTGGCGGGACAATGGCGCGGCGCGGCGGACACGCTTATGCCGCAGCTGACGGATGAGCGAGGTCGTGTCAGAAGTACGCTTATCATCGGCATGCCGGGCTCGGGCAAAACGACCATGCTGCGTGACGCCTGTCGTCGCCTGTCCGAAAAGGGCGTTAGAATGTGCATCGTGGACGAGCGAAGCGAGATCGCTGCGATGTGCGGCGGCATGGCCCAGCTGGATGTTGGACCCAACACGGACGTGCTGGACGGCTGCTGCAAGGAAGCAGGTCTGAAATGGATGCTCCGCGCGATGTCTCCCGAAGCGCTTGTAACGGACGAGCTTGGCGGCGCGACGGACGCGCAGGCGGTGCTGGAAGCCGCACGGAGCGGCGTGAGCGTACTTTCCACGCTGCATGGACGCGATCTGGAAAGCGCGCTTTCTCATGGCGCGCTGTATCACCTGGCGCAGAATCACGCCTTTCAGAGATACGCGCTTCTGGATGAGCGGGAGGTGGGGCGCATCAGCGTTCTCTATGACGAACAGCTTCGTCCACTGCCGCAGGAGGCGGCGCGGTCATGATCGGGTTGGCAGGCGCGCTGTGCTGCCTGACGCTTGGCACGGCTATGGGGAGCTGGATGCGAGAGCGGCGTCTGGCACGGCTGAATATGCTACGCGCCGAGGAAGAGGCGCTTGGATGCATGCGACTGCTGTTGGAGCAGGAGCGTCTGGGCCTCGCGGAGCTGATGGTGATCAGCGCCAACTACGCGCCCGCCGGAACGGGCGGAGAGCAGGTTTCCCGAAGACTTTTGGCAACGGCGGATTTTCTGGAGAAGGAGCCGTTAATCGGCCTTGAGCGCGCATATCAAAGAGCGTGCGAAAAGGTGCCCGCGACATGGGAACGGACGGAAGAGCGTTTGGCGATGGAAGCGCTGTTTATGCAGCTGGGCAGCGGGACGGCGTCCATGCGTGGGCAGGCTGTCGCCGCGTGTCTAAGGAGGCTCAAGCCTCTGTCAGAGACGGCGCGCGAGGAGGCGAAGAGCGGCGGACAGCTGTGTATGCGGCTGGGCATGCTGCTGGGACTGATGGCGGGCATCGCGCTATGGTAAAGGAAGGATAAAGGAATGGTTCAGATCGACCTGTTATTTAAGCTTGCGGGGTTAGGCGTCGTGGTAGCGGTTCTGAGCCAGGTGCTCACGCGCGCGGGCCGCGAGGAACTGGGCACGCTGGTTACGGTTGTGGGATTGGTGATCGGGCTGTTTTTGGTGGTCAACCTCATCTCAGACCTGTTTTCCAGCTTAAAAAGCATCTTTTCGCTTTATTAGCCCATGGCGTTTTGGCAATGGATGGGTCTGGCGGTCGCGGCGGCCGTGATATGTATGGTCGTTCGCGTGCAGCAGCCGCAAATGGCGGCGTTATGCGCCACGGCGGCGGGGCTTATGCTCCTGCTTGCGGCCCTGGACGCCGTTGGGGATGTGCAGAGCGTCTTTTCGCGCCTGACGGCCCTGGGTGGCCTTCAGGAGGGATACCTCGGAACGCTGGTGAAGGTGCTGGGCGTGAGCTATGCCGCCGAGCTGGCCGCGCAGACTTGTCAGGATATGGGTGAGGGCGGGCTGTCGGCGAAGGTGGCGCTGGTGGGCAAGCTATGCGTGTTTTCGCTCACGGCGCCGCTGCTTTTAAGCCTGCTGGAAATGATACTGGAGCTTGTGCCATGAGAAGAAAAGCGTTCGCCCTCTGTCTTCTGATTGTCCTTCTTCTGCTGCCGACATTGGGCAAGGCCAAGACCATGCAGGAGGAGATGCGGGACGTGATCGCCTCTTTAGATTTGAGGGCGCTGACGGAGGCGGTGGAGGGAAACGAGTGGCTCGAGGGCGGAACGGAGGAATTGCTAAGCCGTCTTGCCTCGGGAAAGCCGGTGCTAAACGCGGAAGAGGTGCTGAACTGGCTGCTGTCGGAGGCTGCGGGCGTCTTTCAAAAAAGCCTGTGGCGCATGACGCGTCTGCTGGCGCCCGCCATGCTGATCGCCGCAGCCGGACTGATTCATGACTCCAAAAGCGCCGCGGGAAAGGCGGCGCGTTATGCCGGTCTGGTGATGACGATGGTGTTTCTCATCGCGGACCTTAAGGAGCACGTCGCCCTGGCAAATGAGACGGTCGGAAAAATGGCCGAGCTGATGCAGTCGATCTTTCCACTGATGGTGACGCTTCTGGCCGCCGTGGGAGGGACGGCCTCCTCGGCGTTCTATCAGCCCGCGGTGATGGCGGCGGCGGGCACCATGACGACGTTGGTCGAGCATGTAACGATGCCGTTCGCGGTCAGCGTGGCGGTGCTCACCATGGTGAGCGGCCTGAGCGAGGGACTTCGGATATCGAGGCTTTGCCGTCTGTTTCGTCAGGCGGCAAACTGGACGCTGGGCTTCGGCTTTACGGTATTCATCGGCGTGATGACGGTGCAGGGCATCGGCACGGCGGCAGTGGACGGCGTGAGCATCCGCACGGCGAAATACGCCATGGATAACTTTATCCCCATTGTGGGAGGCATGTTTGCCGATACGGTGGATACGCTGGTGGGCTGTGCCCTGCTCATTGAGAACGCAGTGGGTATTCTGGGGCTGATTCTGCTGCTGGGCACTCTGCTTTTGCCGCTGATCCGCACGGCGCTCACCATGTTTCTCTACCGCGCGGCCTCGGCACTCCTTCAGCCCATGTCGGACAGCCCGCTGTGCCAGGCCATAGGCGATTACGCGGATGTATTCTCGCTGCTGTTCATTATTCAACTGAGCGTAGGTGCGATGTTCCTTCTGCTCGTGGCGCAGCTGATTACGGTGGGCGACTTGACGGTGATGCTGAGGTGATGGAATGAACACGTTCGTTCGGCAGCTGGCGGTGCTATCGGTGCTGTGGTCGCTATGCGAGCTGCTCCTGCCGGATGGCAGGCTACAAAGGATGGTTCGCATGACCGTAAGCGTGCTGGTGATGGTGGCACTGCTATCGGCGGTTGGAGGGGCGCTTCAAACCGGCCTGAACACACAGGGTGTACCCACACTCGCCTCGGCGGCACGGCAGGCGACGGAGGAGAGCTATCTTCGTACAGCGCTTCAGGCCACCGCCAATCAGATGGAAGGCCTGTGCGTAAGACTGGCCAATCGGGCCGGATATGCGGCGAACGCAGCGGTCTATCTCAGGCAAAGCGGCTCCGTGGAGCGGATCGAGCTGCAATTGGAGGGATGGCTGGACGTGGATTCTCCGCCACTGGCCGATGTCGAGGCGCTGGCACAGGCAATTTCAACGCAAACCGGCGTAGAAGCAGGGGCGATCCGGATAGCGGAAAATGGGGCGGGATGCCCATGAATTTGAAGGGACGCAGGGAAATCAAGTACGTGATCCTGGCCGTCGCGGCGCTGGCACTGGCCGTTCTGCTTTTTCAGCTTCCGTCAGGCGGAACAGGGGGTTCCGCCACGCAGGAGGAAAAGCGAATCGCCGAGGTGCTCAGCGCCATGGCAGGCGCGGGCAAGGTAGAGGTGGCACTTTTTTACGCGCAGGAAACGCAGGGACTGCTGAACGGCGGCTCGACGGCCTCCCGACCGACGGGAGCGGTGGTTGTGGCTGAGGGAGCGGGGGACCTTTCGGTCAGGCTGTCGCTCATCCGCGCGGTGAGGACGCTTTTGGGACTCCCTGAATCGGCGGTGGATGTTTTTGTCATGGAGGAGGAATGAATATGCAGCCTAAGGCCCAAAAGGGGGCGAGGAGGCCTGCCAATCACAGACGCGTCTGGATCCTGTTGCTGCTGATCGCGGCGGCGGGCGGATGGTTTCTGCTCTCGGGAAACGTAAAAAAGCCCCTGAAACAGGAAGCGACGGTTTCTCCCACGCCATCTTTGGAAAGTACGCCCCGGCCAACGACGGGAATTGTCGGCGAGCGCGGCGCGAGGGAAATCGCCTATGACAAGGACATCGCGTCTCTACAGCTCCTGATGGAAAGCGAGAACGCCGATGCAGCGACGCGGGCGCAGGCCGCGGAACGGATGGAAAGAATGATCGGGGATCATCAAAGCGAGCTTGGCGTGGAGGACGCGCTCCGTGAGGCGGGGTTTGAAACGTGCGCGGTGCTTTTGCAAAACGGTTCGCTTACCGTAATCGTGAGCGAGGACGATATGACGGCCGAGAAGAGTGCGGCAATTCTCTCTCTGTGTGCCGCACATACCGATATCGGAGTGGAAAACATTCGAATTATGGCGCGCGACGGGATCTGACGGATTGTCAGGGCCTCCTGCAATAGAAGCCGGAAAAAAACAGCCGCCGGCACGTGCGATAACGCGCCGACGGGTGTCTAAAGGGCTCGAATGAGCCGCCGATTCGTTGTGAATAACCATCGACAGGTGGGAATGGTACGACGGATATCACGTCCCGCAAGGAGCCGTTATGGATGCTCCTTTTCGGGCTCGGCGAGGACTTGTTTTTCCAGCTCGCCTCTTTCTCTCTTTTCGCGCTGGCGCTTTTCTTCCACATCAATCTCCCAATGCAGAAGCAGTGTCAGAAGGCTTCTGAGAAGAATGATCGCGGCAAGGGTACCCAGCTCGTTCCAGCTGGTGACGATGACGGAACGCAGCACCTCGCTGCCGATTTTGAATTCCAGTCCCAGCATAATTCCCTGCGCAAGCTGAATGCGGATCTGCTCGTCCCTGTGTATAAAGCCGATAAAGCCGCGAACCATGCTGGTGACAATGACGACGATGCCCGCGATCTCGATCAGAAGAATGCAGAAACGGACGAGGGTTTCAAAGCCGGATTCGATAATAGCCATATGGCGTCCTCCTTTGGATGTATGGTATAATCGCAGCGGGAGGCGTTGCGATTGATACTGGAATTATATCTCCATTTCCCGTTTTGCAAAAGGAAATGTTTTTACTGCGACTTCTGCTCCGCGCCGCAAAGCGATGAGACCGTGGCGGCCTACTGCGCCGCGCTCAGGAAGGAGATTCGCCTGATGGCGGAGCGTTACGCGGACGCGCGGGTTTCGACCGTGTTTTTAGGCGGTGGCACGCCGTCCGTGGTGGGGGCGGAGGAAATGTCAGAGGTTCTTCGCGAGCTCAGGCAATGCTTTGCCTTTCAGCCGGACGCGGAGTTCACCACGGAAGCCAACCCGGGCACGCTGACGCCCGCGTGGCTGGATATGGCGGCGCGTCATGGCGTCAACCGCCTTTCCCTGGGCCTTCAGGCCTCGCAGGAGAGGATTCTTCAGCGCATCGGACGCATTCATACCTTTGCTCAGGCGGAGGAGGCGATGAAAATGACGCGCGCGGCGGGTATCCAAAACCTGAACCTGGATGTGATGTTTGGTTTGCCGGAGCAGACGCTTCGGGACTACCTTGAAACGCTGGAAAGGGCTTGCACGCTTTCGCCAAACCACATTTCTGCGTACAGCCTGATTCTGGAGGAGGGCACCGTCCTCAGCGCCGCCGTAGAGAAGGGACAATGCAGCCTGCCTGACGAGGACGAGACGGCGGAAATGTACGAGCGGGGAGCGGCATGGTTGAAGCGCGCCGGGTATATGCAATATGAGGTGAGCAATTTTGCCCGCCCGGGCTTTGAATGCCGCCACAATATCGGCTACTGGCAGGACGCGTGGTATCTGGGGATGGGCCTTGCCGCGCATAGCATGCTTCCTCCCAACAGGGAAGAGGCCAAACGGGGCGCGGTGCGCGTTCGGCGCGCCAATCCCGAAAGCCTTGACGCCTATATTAAGGCGCTTGAGGCAGGGAAGCTTCCCGAGACGCAGATCGAGCTGATCCAATCTCAAGAGGCGATGTTTGAGAGCATGATGCTGGGGCTGCGTATGACGCGCGGGGTTAGCGAGGCGGAATTTGAAAAGCGGCATGGCGTCGCGCTCGTCCAACGCTACGGAGAGGCCCTCAGAGGACTTGTGAGGGACGGCCTCGGCGCGTGGCTCGTGGAGGAAACGAGCACAAGGCGTTTTGCCCTTACGCCTCGGGGACTGGAAATGCAGAACGAGGCGTTGATGAGGCTGATGTAGAAGGGAAGCCGAGCGGGAATTGACGGGCATAAAGGACGCAAGGAAAGAGACGGATGACAGACGCTCCAAGAATTATGAAATACCGGCTGATCGTTTTTATAGGCTTCTTCAAATCATCTTCAGCATTTTATCACAGAAGGAAAGACAATACAAGAACGAGATAAAGTTTCTATTCCATAGCGAGTCAAAGATGAACATATGCGGCGGATTGACTCCTTTTCTGCGCCAGTCGAGATAATCGAAGACGCGCACGGAGCATCCCATGCGCGTCAGAATGGTGAATGAAGCTGGAATGACGGAATCCGATGATCGGATTTTTGGCGGTTTAGAGTACTGAAAGCCCCGCGCCAATCAGCGCGATATAATGCGGATTGAGCTCGGTGAGGACAATGCCATTGGTAACGAAGCGCATGGGGGGTGGGCAGCAGCCTTTGACGAATCTGCTCCAGCAGCCAGCCATCCGAAACCACGCCGCCGCCAAGGACGATTGTATCGGGATCGAATACCCAGCATAGATTCATAATAAGCGCGGCAAGAGCGTCGGCCGCGTCTGTGGTCAGACGGTTGCACAGGGCGTCGCCCTGCTGTGCCAGCTCAAAAATCTCTTTTGCGGAGCATCGCTCGTGCTCGGGAAAGGTCAGACGGGTCGAGGCATACTCACCGCGAAGAAGCCTTGCGCGCTGGTCAAGCCTGCTGCCGCAGGCAAGAGCCTCGACACAGCCGCGGCGTCCGCAGCAGCAGAGCGTGTCACCTCCCATCGCGACAACATGATGCCCTATCTCGCCCGCGTTAAAGCTCGCGCCAATCACCGGCCTGCCGTCAATCATGATGCCCGCGCCGATCCCTGTCCCGACGTTAAGATACATGAAATTCTTGGTGTGACGTCCATGTCCAAGGCGGGCCTCCGCGCGCAGGGCGCAGCGGACGTCGTTATCAATTTTGCAGGGAAGGTGGAAACGTTCGCTGATGATTGAAGCGATGTGAATCGTGGCACAACGCTTGGGCTCGATTTCAAGCCAGTCTCCGGACGCAGGATCGACGCGTCCGACAAGGCCGATGCCAATGCCGCAGACCAGGGTTTGACAGCTGTTGGTGAGATAGTCGTCGATGGTTGTTAGAAGCTGCCGCAGTACTTCCTCCTGGGATGCGCCTTGGGCGAGAATCGAGGGATAGCGCGTTTCAGAGAGGATTTCTCCGTCCTGCGTAACCTCGCCGATCAAAAGCTTCGTGTCCCCAGATCAACGGCAAGTGCCATATTCTTCATTGTGCTACCGCCTTTCCCGAATCGTGTATATTGTCAATGCGGAAGATACTTTCAAAGTGTAACGATACACATCATATTCAAAGTATATCTCACCCTTTCCACGATGTCAAGCCCCTTTTTTTGTTCTTTTGTACGAGATATGGATCAGAAAGGCGGGATTCATAGCGGGTCGGGCAGCCAATGAGAAGAGAGGCTCACCGCGCGGCGCCGCGCGGCGCTGTCGTTCCGCGCTCAATCAGCTGTGTATAAAGCATTTTGGATTCAACGGGGGCGCCGGGATTTTCCAGGGCCTGAATGAGAAGCCGAATACCGGTTTCTCCCGCCTCGCGCAAAGGCTGACGCATGGTGGTGACTGGCGCGGCGTCGTAAAGGGAGGAGGCGGCGCTTTCATCGTCAAATCCGATGATCGACACATCCTCTGGCACGCGAAGGCCAGCCTCCGTCAGGGCTTGCACAGCACCATAGGCGGAAATATCGGTTGCGAAGAAAATAGCCTCCGGAATTTGGTTCTTTTGGATCAGCGCCTTCATCTGCTCATAGCCGCAGTTATAAAACAGAGAGCGGGCCGCGCTGTTTTTGCGCCAGTTGTCGTCCTCGCTGAGATTTGGAAAGAACATCATTTCGGGAGTTACACGGATACCATACTTCTGCAGCGCTTGGACATACCCGTTCATACGATCCAAGGTCACCTTCAGATTCATATCGCCTCCGAAATGAGCGATTTTGCGATGTCCCTGCATGATCAGATGCTCCGTCGCCGCAAAGGCGCCGCCGACGTTGTCAATCAGCACCTTGTTTACGTTCAGATCCTGCAGGGAGTTTTCGATCAGAACCAATGGGAAATTCGAGGCCGCGAGATGACGGACGAGGTCATCCTCGGGAATAAAACTGCCATAGATAACCACGCCATCCACATGTCCCTGGGTGAGAAAATCCAGCTGTCGTTGTTTTTTTTGGATATCGCCGCATGAGTTCGTATATAGAACGTTATATTCGCGTGGGGAGCTGATGCCACTGACGCCTTGCTCAAAGCCGTCAATGAGTGGCACGATAAACGTAGAGGAAAGGTCGTCAACGGCAACGCCTATGCAGTAGGTGCGGCGCTGGATCAGCGATCGGGCCAGCGCGTTCGGGCGGTAATTCAGCTTTTGAATCGCTTCCGCGATTCGTTCTCCCGTCTCGGCTCCCACGCCCGATTGCTTGTTGATGTATCTTGACACCAGCGTTTTTGAAACGCCCGCGTATTCGGCAACGTCCTTGATGGTTGACATGAGATTCATCCTTCCACACACGATTTTTCTAAATAATAATAATATAATAAAAAGAAGCGCAAGTCAATCCTTTTCTGACAGAGCAAAGGGCTGGAAAGAAGAAAATGCTTATTTTCAATGGGTTTAGAACATTCTGAAAAGAGGCGATCCTATGAAAACGGACAAATTTCAAGAAAAAATAAATTTATTCTTGACAATCCTCGACAGACATGATATGATACACGCGAAGTGGAACGATATACAAACATGGCTGAGATTTTCATAATGGGGAGACCTTCAATATGGTTGTGATGAATCCGTCTTTGCGCTCATCTTCCCAAGGCCATCAGTTCAAAAAAACCGTTCACTTTTGCTCATGTGCCTGCCGGCAATTTTGCTCTTTTTCGTTTTCTGCTATGTCCCGCTGCCGGGATTGTATATGGCCTTTGTGAACTACAATTACTCGAAGGGTATGTTGCCAGTCCGTTTATCAGATGGAATAATTTCCGTTTCCTGACGCTCTCCGGCGATTTGCCCATGCTGGTGCGCAATACGGTCTTATATAACCTGGCGTTTATTCTGACCAATAACTTCTTTCAGATCGCTCTGGCGCTTATGCTCAACGAGATTCGCTCCAAGCGCTTTCGCAAGGTCTCCCAGGCGATTATCCTCCTGCCGTACTTTATCTCCTTTGTAATTGTGGAACTGTTTGCTTACAACATCCTGAACGCGGATTATGGCGTGCTCAACTCTGTCCGTCGCAGTCTGGGGCTTGAGGCGGTCGCGGTTTACTCCATGCCGGAGGCATGGCCGATTATCTTCGTTTTCCTGAACCTGTGGAAGAATGTCGGTTATGGAACCATCATTTATTTCGCCGCGATCATTGGCATTGATACGGGTATGATCGAGACCGCCGAAATCGACGGCGTGAGCTCATGGCAGCGCATCCGCTATATCATGATCCCCTGCCTGCGCCCCACCTTCGTTATGCTGATTCTGTTCTCGATCGGCTCGATCCTCAAGGGAAACTTCCAGCTGTTCTACAACGTGATCGGCGGATCAAACAAGATACTCTTTTCAACGACGGATATTGTTTCTTTGCAGGTCTTACGGATTCCATTGTCTCTCTTGCCTGCGACGAAAGAATAGCACAGTCTCATAAGCCTTACAAGTACGCACTTTTTTGTGGTATAGGTACCGATTGGTAACGATTGGGCAGTTACCTTTTGGAAACTTTTTCATATTCCAAGGCTTTGAAAGAAAATAAGATGCTTTTGTTAATTCTTCAGTCCTTCGCTACAGATACATTGACAACTGCACATGGGAAGAGATAGCAGGTTTTATAAATGTCTCGCTCCGTACCGTACACCGAATACACGGCACTGCCCTTCAGCATTTTTCTGTCCCGGATTGAAAGTTGGCACGGTTTGGCACAGTTTGGCACACTTGACCTGTGGTATCATTACAATAGCGAAATAGAATGAAACAAGCCTTTGCGGGATGAGCAATCCTGCAAGGGCTTTTCTTTTGCCCGAAGGAGGTGAAGCTGGTGCCGAG
>CAYQCL010000011.1:0-53328 GCA_964416065.1 uncultured Oscillospiraceae bacterium
AGGCTTCCGCGATACTGGAAAAAATTTTTTGTGAGGTCTTGACACGAGCAGATGAGCTTGGGCGTGTGGTCATTCCCAAGGAAATCAGAAGAACGCTGAGAATACGTGAGGGCGACCCTCTGGAGATCTACACCGACAGGGATGGCGAGGTCATCCTTAAGAAGTATTCTCCCATCGGCGAAATGTCGGCGTTTGCAAAGGATTATACGGAATCCATCTTTCGGGCCATGGGGCATATCGCCTGCATCGTGGATCGGGATCAGGTGGTCGCGGCCAGCGGCGTTAGCAAGAAGGAGCTGGCCGATAAGCCGATCAGCCACGATCTGGAAACAGCTATCGCAAACCGCCAGACCGTCGCCATCAATCGGGCGGGCGGCGGCAAGATTGTGGCCGTGACCAACGAGGAGGACATCACCGGCTATACGGCACAGGTGGTTTCTCCCATCATTGCGGATGGAGAGGCGATCGGCGCGGTGCTGCTTTTGAGCAAGGAGCAGGGCGCCAAGATGGGCGACGCGGAATTGAAGGTGGCCGAGACGGCCGCCGGTATTGTGGGCCGCCAGATGGAACAGTAAACGCGAGCATGCGCGCCTTCCAAAACTTGCGAAACCGCGGCAATACGCTTATAATAAGCATGCCGCGGTTTTGACTTTTTCCGGCAACTTTCTCTTGTTCGGAGGCGTTTCCTTGAGCAATACGCAGAAATCCATCGTCAGCGGTATGACGGTACTGAGCGTCGTGGGCCTGATCTGCAAGATCGTAGGCGCGCTATATCGCATCCCATTGGCCTGGCTTATCGGAGACGAGGGCATGGGCACCTATCAGCTGGTATTTCCGACTTATAATATGCTTCTGACGATCTCCTCGGCCGGTCTTCCGGTGGCGATCAGCCGTATGGTTAGCTTTACACTGGCCCGTGACGATCCCCGAAACGCGCGCCGGATCCTTCGTATCGCGCTGTGCCTGCTCGCGTCGCTTGGCTTCATTGCCATGCTTTTGATGATCGTTATGAGCCCGTCGCTGGCCGCCCGTTCGGGCGATCCTTCCACGCAGCCGGGGTTTGTAGCCATCGCGCCGGCCCTGCTGCTCGTATGCGTGATGTCCGCCCTGCGCGGCTTTATGCAGGGACAGCAGAACATGGTGCCCACGGCTATTTCCCAGTTGATCGAGCAGGTGGGCAAGGTGTTCGTGGCGCTGCCGCTGGCCTATTTCGGCATGCGCGTCTCCGTGGCCTACGCCGCGGCGGGGGTGCTGCTGGGGACCTCCATCGCGGAGGGCGCGGCGCTTCTGTTCATGTTCATCGTATACTGGCGCAGGAGGGCCGCCTTTAACGCCCTTGAGCAAAACGAGGACGAGCCTGTGCTGGGAAGGCGCGCGCTTGTCAAAAGGCTCCTTTCCCTGAGCATCCCGATCACGCTGGGCGCGTGCATCGTGCCCATCGCCTCTTTCATCGACAGCGGACTTCTCCTCAACCGTCTGGTGGACGCGGGTATCGAGCGCGGGACGGCGCTTGGGCTATACGGTCGCTACTCAGGGTATGTGCTTACGCTGATTAACGTACCGACGGCGCTTGCGACAGCGATCTCTATGAGCCTGGTGCCTTCCATCTCAAGCGCCATGGCGAGGGGAGACGGCAAGGCGATGCGCCATCAGAGCGCTTTGGGCCTCAGGCTTTCCTTCGTGATTGGACTTCCGTGCTCCGTGGGGATGAGCCTGCTGTCCTCCCAGCTGTTAAGCCTCATCTATCATTTTGACACGCCCCAGACGCTTCGGATCACCGCCGAGCTTTTGAGCCTCTCCAGCCTGACGATTGTGCTCTTTACGGTTGTGCAGTCCACCAGCGGAATTTTGCAGGGCCTGCGAAAGCAAAGAATTCCGATGTATACCCTTATGGTGGGGGTAAGTGTGAAGATTTTTCTTAACTATACGTTGATCGGCATGCCGGAAATCAACATCTACGGCGCGCCCATCGCCTCCATCGCTTGCTATACGTTAAGCATGCTGCCCAATCTCTTCTATGTGCGCAAATACACCGGCATGAAGCTTGACGTGGTGGGAATTTTCCTGAAACCCGCGCTTGCTGCCCTGCTGATGGGTGGGCTGTTGTTCTTTGCGATTCGTCTGCTGCCCTCGGGGCGGCTGTGGACGATTTTGCTTGTTGTGATTGGCGTGGTGGGCTACGCGGCCTTCGCGCTGCTTACGGGCGCTTTGACACGAGAGGATCTCGCGCCCTTCCTGCGCCGCTTTGGGCGTGGAAAGGCACAAAAGAGGGAGGATTGATTATGGAACGCCTAACGATCGTTACCTTGGGCACAGGCGGCGAATTCTTTTTGACGCGCGGCGTGGAGCGCGCCCTGAGGGAGGCGCGAAGCGTGGTGCTGCGCACAGGGCGGCATCCGATGGCATCGTTTCTCCAGAAAGAGGCCCTCGCCTTCGATACGCTCGATTCGCTGTATGATGAATGCGAGGATTTTGACACCTTTAACCGCGCGGCGGCGGTTAAGCTGCTCTCACTGTGTGAGAAAAATCCCGTGTGCTATGCCGTGAGCGACGCGGCCTTTGACAGTACAGTCTCGACCCTGCAGCGCCTGAAGCCGCGCGGCGCGGATGTGCTCGTGCTTCCCGGGGTGAGCCATGCCGATCGCTGCCTGGCCATGCTGGAAACGGCCTCGGCATCCATACGGCTTTATGCCGCTTCGGAGTTCCTTGGCGCGCGCGTCTCGCCCGAGGAGCCCCTGCTTTTGATGGAGCTGCACAGCCGTGAATGCGCGGGAGAGTGCAAGCTGAAGCTGATGGAGCTTCTGCCGGAGGAAGTCGGCGTCATTCTCTTCAGAGGCGACGAGCAAACAGGTACCCTTGAAAAGACAGAGCTTCCGCTTTATGAGCTGGACCGCCAGCCCGCTTATGACCATCTGACGGCGGTCTATGTCCCCGCCGTGCCCATGGAGGCCCGCGCCCGCTATGATATGGATGATCTGATTCATGTGATGACTCGCCTCCGCGCGCCGGACGGCTGCCCATGGGATCGCGAGCAGACCTACGAAAGCCTTTTGCCCAGTCTGCTTGAGGAAAGCTACGAATATATTCAAGCCGTTCGCGACGGCGATGTCGATCATATGTACGACGAGCTGGGAGACGTGCTTTTGCAGGTGGTTTTTCACGCGGAGATCGCGCGGCAGCACGGGGACTTCGACATCTATGACGTGACCAGCGCGATCTGCCGGAAAATGATCGAGCGGCATACGCATATCTTCGGCTCCGCCCGAGCGGATACGGCGGATCAGGTGCTGGATAATTGGGAGGCGATCAAGCGCAGCCAGCGCGGCATTACCACCCACGCTCAGGCGATGGAAAACGTCTCCACCGGCCTCTCCCCGCTGCTTCGCGCAAGCAAGGTGCAGCATAAGGCGCATAAGGTTCATTTCGACTTTACGGATGCCGCCGAGGCGCTTTCAAAGGTATATGAGGAGGCGGACGAGGTCGCGCAGAATCTTCGCGACAGCGCGGATCCCGAGGAGGAACTGGGCGATTTGCTCTTCGCGGCGGTCAACGTCTGCCGTTTGTGTGGCAAGGACGCGGATATGGCGCTCCATTTTGCCACCAATAAGTTCATTTCGCGCTTTCGGAATATGGAAAACGCCATAAAAAAGTCAGGAAAATGCATTGAGGACTTGACTTTATCGGAAATGGATGTATACTGGAACGTAGGAAAGCAAGGCGAAAGAAGGGTTTAAGAAAAAAACCGATGGGACCGCGCTTTCCATATGGCGACCCTGACGTACCATGCTCGTGCATGGCTAAATCAAAGGAGGTAACTTATAATGAACAAAGCTGAATTGACTGCCGCCATTGTTAAGAAGACCGGTTTCACCAAGAAGGATGCCGAAAAGGCCATTGCCGCTATGACTGAGGTTATCACCGAGACCCTCGCTGCTGGCGAGAAGGTTCAGATCGTTGGCTTCGGCGGCTTTGAGGTTCGCAATCGTCCTGCGCGCGTTGCCCGCAACCCGCGCACCGGCGAGCAGATTCAGATCGAGGCTTCCAAGGCCCCTGTTTTCAAGGCTGGCAAGGCTCTGAAGGACAGCGTGAACGAGTAAGTTTTTCCGACCACTGCCTACGATGGCGGTATAAGCGTCCATGCATCGGCTTGGGCGCTTTTTTTAATGTCCTTTATGCAGCGATTCCCGCCTGGAAATGCGAAGAGAATCGGAAGATCAGTCCCTCTTGATTCGCTCCCAAAACGCGGGAAGAACTTCTTCAAAGCACACGCCATAGCGCAGAGGCTCGCCGCCTGCGAGGGTCAGCCGGATGCTTCGATGCGTCAGATCAAGCGCCGTCTCAACGGCGGCGCGAAGCTCCTGGCCGTTCATCAGCGCGCCCAGAAGAAAGGACGCGAAGACATCACCGGTTCCATGAAAAACTCCCTCAAACCGTTCTCGGAATAAAAAGATAGGACGTTCCATGCCGCGCTGGAAGAGCGCGACGCCCGTCTGACCGGCACGGAAACCGATATCCGTTATAACGACGTTTTCGGGCCCAAGCTCGCCTAAACGACGGCAAAAGCCGGCAACCGCCTCCTGGTCGGCGTTTTCCCCAGGATAGGGCTCGTTGAGCAAAAAGGCGGCCTCTGTTATATTGGGCACGATGGTGCGCGCGCGGCTGCACAGGCGGCGCATTTGCGAGGGGATACTGTGATCCATCAGGGAATACATGCGGCCATGATCGCCAAAGGCCGGATCGACAAAGATATGCGTGCGCTCGTCCGTAAGCCGGTCGATCATTTGAAGAATCTGATCGACCTGTGCGCCGGAGGCGAGATAACCGGAGTAGAAGGCGTCAAAACGCAGGCGGAGCGTAGATAGGTGACGGACGATCGGATCGAGCTGATCGCTCAGATCCAGATGGGTATAGCCCGTGAATTCACCGGTATGTGTGCTTAAAAGCGCCGTGGGAATGACGGCCGTGTTGATTCCGGCGGCGGAAAGAATCGGAAGCGCCACCGTAAGCGAGCAGCGTCCCACACAAGAAATATCGTGTACGGCGACCGCGTGCTTCTGCATCTTCGCCAACTCCTTTCAAGGCTTTCCTTGATCATACATGATTTTTCATGATTTGCAACCACCCGCGGGCTCAGAACGGATCAAACTGAATGACATAAAGAAGCGCCAGCATGGTCGTGCCGCAGGAAATTTCATTGCGCCGAAGCATGCGGAGCGCTTCCTTCCGCGTCACCCAGCGCATATCCTCGACCTCGTTTGCGTCAGAGCCGCGCACTTTCTCCTGAACCTTCGCGGCGAAAAGGTGAATGGTGAGATCGGACAGGCCGTTATCGGGATTCTGACTTGCCAGAAACGTCAGGCTGCGAAGCGTAAAGCCGGTTTCCTCCAAGCACTCCCGACGGACGGCCTCCTCCGGCGTCTCGCCTGTCTCTACGCGCCCAGCGGGAATCTCCCATTCAAGGCGACCGGTACTATAGCGCTTGGAACAGATGAGCAAAATCCGCCCTTCATGATCAAACAGCACAGCGGCAACGGAGGCATGCGGCATATGGATCCGATGCCAGACGGGAAGAATCTCCCCGTTCGGCAATTCAACGCGATCCGCGTACAGGGTCAGCCAGTCGCTTTCATAGATTATATGGTTGTCAAGGCGCTTGGGGAATCCGTCAGGGATGCCATTTTCATCGGAATGTATGTTCATGAGAGAGCTCCTTTGCGGCAATCCGCGAACTGACAGTAACACGAATCGAGCGTTCGGTCAAGGAAATTTATAGGACGGTCGGAACGAATATCCGTGTCTGGATCAAATCTTTGCTTTCCGGACATGGGCAGGACTTTCGGAAAACGAAGCCGCTCGAGACGCTTAAAGCGGCGGATGCTCTCCGCAGCCTTAAGCGCCCCGAGCGGTTAAAAACCAAAGAGATAAAAAACGAACTTCTTGTTCGCCGCGTTATCGCCATTGACCGAGCATGTCCCGCATCCATTGGTATACGTCCATATCATAGACGGCATGCAGATTTTCAGGCGTCAGAACATCGCTGATTTGTCCCTGGGAAACGCATCGACCCTGATTCATCAGTACCGCGTGTGTCCCATATCTTCGGGCAAGGCTCAAATCATGCACCACGGAGAGGACGGCGCGGCCCGGCTTTGCCAGCCAGTCCTGAATCAGCGAAAAGATGTGCTTTTGATACACCAGGTCGAGATGGTTGGCAGGCTCGTCCAGAAGCAGAATTTGCGGATCCTGCGCAAACACCTGCGCCAGAAAGGCACGCTGTAGCTCGCCGCCGGAAAGCGTCAACACGTTGGCATGGCGAAGCTCCTCAAGACCGGTCGCCCGTAACGCCTGGCTTACACACGCCTTGCCTTCTGCGTCGCGGCCGGAAAGAAAGTCGGAGGCATATGCGTAGCGTCCCAGGCCCACGATTTCCTCTACGGAAAAGGCGTAGCCGACGCTATGGCGCTGGGATAGGACGCCAATCCGGCGGGCCAGCTTGGCGGGCCTATAGGCGCGTATATCCTCTCCCTCAAGCTCTATCCTGCCGGTATACGGCACGCCCTGAGAGATCGCGTCGATCAGTGTGCTCTTGCCCGCACCGTTGGGGCCGACCAACATCAGCCATTGGCCCTCCTTGAGGGAAAAGGAAAGATGGTTCACCGCCGGATGAGCGCCATAGCAAACCGTTACGTTTTTTGCTTTTAGCATCCCGCTCACCTGACCCTTCTGGTGCGGTAAAAGATGATCACAAAGGCTACCGCGCCCACTAGCGACGTGACCACGCCGATGGAAAGCTCGATGGGGCTGAGCAGCGTGCGGGCGAGCAGATCCGCCAGAAGGAGGAAGATCGCGCCGGAAAACATCGAGGCGGGCAGCAGACGCTTATGATTGGGACCGGCCACCATGCGCGCCATATGGGGTGTAACCAGTCCCACAAAGCTGATCGCGCCGCCGATGGAAACGGATACGCCGATGGTCACCGATACCGCGATAAGAATCATCAGTTTCACCCGCCTGACGTTTACGCCGATATGGCGCGCGTTATCCTCGCCAACGGCAAAGGCATTGAGTTCCCGCGCATAGCGCAAAAGGAGCGCGCCGCATATCAGCAGCGTCAAAAAAAGGATCCCCGCCTGCCCATAGCCTGTGCCGGAAAGGGAACCCAGCATCCAGAAGGTGATGGAGCGCACGCGCTCTCCGGCGAAGGAAATGATCAGCGTTATGAGGCTGGACGCAAACATGGAAAAAATGACGCCGATGAGGATGATGCTGTTGGTGGACAGCGATCGATCCAGGGCATAGGTAAAGGAAAGAATCAGAATCAGCGATAAAAACGCGAAAAGCATGGCCATGACCATTGTGCTGCCATAGGACGTTCCCGGAAGGGGAAGGGCGAGAGCGATGACCGCGCCCAACGACGCTCCCGAGGATACGCCTAAGGTGGAGCCGTCCGCCAGGGGATTTTGCAAAAGCCCCTGCATCGCCGCGCCGCACAACGAAAGCGCCGCTCCCATCAGCGCCACGTTGAGCACGCGGGGCAGCCGGACGTTGAGAATGACGCTTTTGGAAATGCCCGCCGGAACCTCCAGTCCCCAAAGGGTATTCCAGATTGCCGTGAGGGTGTCCTTGGGCGGAATGGATACGCTGCCCACACAGACGCACAGAAGCATGACGCCGATAAGGGCCATTGCAAATAGCACGTAGGTTCGAGGCGTAAAGCGTTCAGAAACAGCTCTCATAGTGTTTTCTCCCTATGTAAAAAAAGGGGAGCCGCGCCGGGCTCCCCATTGGGATTCTCGGGTCAGGCGGCGGGTTCCTCTTCGGTCACTCCATTGAGAAAGTTGTACAGCTCGATCGCCGCGTCCCTCAGGCGGGGGCCGGGGCGGGAGATGGCGTTTGAGTCGGCATTGAACACGTTGCCGTTGACAACGGCCTTCAGATCATTCCAGCCCGCGCGGCCCAAAATCTCTTCCACGGGGGTGGGGCCCTCGCCGTAGTACATGGTGATGGTTACAATGTAGTCGGGGTCGCGCTCCAAAACCTGCTCTTCCGAGATGGCCTGCCAGCCATCTACGTCGGCAAAGGCATTGGTCAGACCGCACATGGAGGCCAGCTCGTCCATGAAGGTATGGGCGCCCGCCGTCCAAAGCCCCCATTGCAGGGGAGAGACCTCGAAGTATACGGTCTTGCCAGCGCTTTCGGACTTGGCAGCGATTTCGTCAAATGTGCCCTGCATGTCCGCGATAAGCGCTTCCGCCTCGACGCCCCTGCCCATCAGCGCACCGATCATACGGATGGCGGTGTATACGCCGTCAATGTCCTCGGCATTACTGACGACGACGCGCACGCCGTTTTCTTCCAGCCTGTTGACCTGCTCCTCGGATTGGGCCATGTCGCTCATCAGCACGACCTGTGGCTCCAACGCGAGGATTTCCTCAATGTTGGTGTCAGCACCGGACTGAACCACAGGCACCTCAAGAATGGATTCAGGGTAGTCGCAATATTCGCCGCGCCCTACCAGAGCGTCCTCACAGCCCAGCGCGCAAAGAATTTCACAGTCCGAGGGGGTGAGCGCCACGATGCGGGTGGCGGGCTCGGTCAGGGTGATCTCACGGTCATACATATCGGTGACAGTGATGGAGGGGGATTCGGCGAAGGCGGCGGTCATGCACAGCGTCATCGCTATGGCGAGGAATAGGGAAACGAATCTTTTGAGCATTGAGGTTTCCTCCTGATTATTTTGATCAAATGAATCAGCGAGAGCGGCGTTTTTTCAAAAGAAAAGCGTCCCTCCCTGAGGAACACTAAACAGACCTCCGGCAGAGCCGTTGGTCTAAATAGCATATCCCAACCCCAGGGGAATGATGGATTCACGGTGTAAACAGGTCTCCCGGCTTTGCCTCATTCTACTTGCGCACCTTCCCGCTTTCGCAGTGGCTTCCTTGCGCTTTCGTCCGCTTCACGGTTACTGGGATAGCTCGGAACTTTCATCCGCATTCCCATGACGGACGACGATGCCTCGACGTCCGCCGCGCGTTGCCGCGCAGATACACCGGCTATTCATTTGTCAAACCCATTATAGCTTTCCCACCGGCCTTCGTCAATTGGATTTTGCCCGCCCCAGATTTGGAAACGGTCATCCTTCGGTCACACACCGGCTTCATCTGCCGCAGCTTTCAGCTTTTTCATCAATTCCTATACGGCCATGATCTCCGGATGGCTGCGGTCGCGAATGAGGCTGATCTGCCGCTGAGGAAGTCGCTTCCCGATTGCCAGTTGGAACACGTCTCCGCTTTGAATCGCCTTCTGAGCCATAAAGGTCGGAGCAAAGCCGATGCCCAGATTGTGCTTTACCACGGGCAGCACCTGTGCGGCGGTCGCCACCTCGATGTCCGGCTCCCATATCAGATGACGTTCGGCGAACAGGCGGTTGTATAACAGATAGGTGGATGTTTCCCGCGCGAGAGACACGATAGGGTATTGCGCAATATCGCTCAATAAGGTGATATTCATCTTCCGGTCCGCAAAGGCCCAGCTGGCAATCGGAATATCTCGAAAGCCTTTCAGAGGGGTTTGGATCAGCGGGGGCCGGACATCCGCCGGCGTGGTGATGACGGCGAACTTGACCATTTCCTGACGAACCGCTTCAATTGCCTGGGGCGAAGAGCTGTTTGTGGATACTCCTGATGAAAATCGCGCAGCACCGGAAGCATCAATCCGTGCAGGGCGCTTTCGCTGATGCTGACGGAGAGGTGTCCCTCGGTCAGGCCGCGGCTGTCCCGGATCTCATTCTCCGCCTGCCGCAAATGCGTATAGGCGATCTGCACGTGCTTAAAAAGCTTCTCGCCCTCCGGTGTCAGGGTCGCGCCCTTATTGAAGCGAATAAACAGACGGTAGCCAAGCTCGTCCTCCAGCCTGCCAATGGCGCGGGTGACGTTTGACTGGCTGCTCATGAGAAGCTCGGCTGCCCGCGTGAAGCTTTGGTATTTAGCGACGTGGTAGAAAAACCGATAATAATCAAAGGTAGCGCTCATGATCCACTTCTCCATATCAATGACTGATGATAAAAATGCAAGATATATATTTTCCTTATCGAAACGGGAAGAGTATAATACCTCTGTTACTAAAAAGCAAGCGGGGAATGGACATGAACAAGGATCTGACCGTTGGGAAGCCCTCCACAGTACTATGGAAATTCTGTATGCCGCTGTTCGGAAGCGTGATCTTCCAGCAGCTTTATAATATCGCGGACAGCTTTGTAGTCGGCCGTTTTATTGGAGAAAACGCCCTAGCCGCGATAGGCAACAGCTATGAGATTACATGATTTTTATCGCCTTTGCCTTCGGCTGCAACATGGGCTGCTCGGTGATCGTATCGCAGCTGTTTGGCGCAAAGGATTACGGGCGGATGAAAACTGCGGTGTACACCGCGCTCATCGCGAGCGCGGTTATTTGCGTACTGCTGATGACGGGAGGACTGCTTTTCTACGCCCCTTTGCTCGCGCTTATCCAGACCCCCGCGGAGATCCTAGCTGATTCGCGGTTCTATCTTGATATCTACATCTGGGGCTTGCCCTTCATGTTTTCCTATAATATTGCGACCGGCATCTTTTCTGCTCTGGGAGATTCCAAAACACCGTTTCTCTTTTTGGCCTTTTTCTCCAGCGCGAATATCGCCGTGGATATTTTATTCGTGTCCGCCTTTGAAATGGGGATGGCGTTGCATGGGCCACGTTCCTTTGTCAGGGAATCAGCACTGTACTGGCAATGGTCGTTGTTCTGCGCAGGCTGAAGGGCATCCGGTCGGAGAAAAAAACGGCTCTGTTTTCCTGGTGTATTCTCAGAAGAGTGGCGGTGGTCGCCGTGCCAAGCATTCTTCAGCAGAGCTGCATTTCCTTTGGCAATATCATTATCCAGAGCGTTATCAACGGCTTTGGCGCCAGCATCATTGCAGGATACTCGGCGGCGGTAAAGCTCAATAACCTGGTCATTACCTCCTTCACCACCCTGGTCAATGACATCTCCAATTACACCGCTCAGAATCTCGGCGCGAAAAAGCCGGAGCGCGTCCTTCAGGGCTTCTGCGCGGGAATCAAGCTGGTGTGGCTGCTAAGCCTGCCGTTGTTCGTCGCTTATTTCTTTATAAGCGAGCGGCTGCTCTGTCTGTTTATGGAGGATCCCAGCGCCATGGCGTTGCATACGGGCACCATGTTTCTGCGGATCCTTTTCCCGTTCTATTTTGTGATCTCTGTTAAGCTTGTCGCGGACGGCATTTTGCGTAGGGCCGGCCGTATGACGCAGTTTATGATCGCCACCTTTACAGACCTGGTTTTGAGGATTGTCTTTGCCGTCATTCTTTCCAAAACCCCGCTTGGCGCGACGGGCATCTGGTGCGCGTGGCCGCTTGGCTGGACGGTGGCAACGGTTCTGTCTATCCTGTTCTATCGCGCAATGAAGCTGTTGGGGGAGGGCACCGCTTTAAGCAAGGGGACGAAAAAAACGCTGCGATTTGCTGAAAGCCAAGCGGAATGGGCGCTTATGTGAAGAAGCGCGCCGACTATGCAAAATGCGAACGCCCGGAGCATTTGATGGGTTCGCCGGAGCTTTCCTGCGCCTGTACACTTTCAGGCGCTTTTTTGTATGCCTGTCATTGCTCACGGTATTTCTTGGGAGTGATGCCCATGATCTTTTTAAACACGTTGATAAAATGGCTCTGTGAGGAAAAGCGGTAAAAAGCAGCGATATTGATGATGGACTCGTTACTATATCGCATGAAGTGCGCGGACTCCTCCACGCGGCGGCGCAGGATGAAATGGTGCAGCGTCTCGCCAACCTCGCGATGAAAACGGGAAGAGAGATAATCCGGATGCACATATACGCGGGAAGCCAGGAAGGCGGGGTTCAAGGGCTCGGTAAGGTATTCATCAATCAAATCGATGGTTTTGCGGATCAGCTGAGAATAGCGCTGCTGCTGACAGCGGCTGACGCTGTCGGTAAAGCGCAGAACAATGACTTCCTCAATGGCAGAAAGAAAGCTGAAATCCTGCTGACGTTCAATGAGCTGAATATAACTGTCGCTCATGGTAAAGGCCTCGTCGAAGGGAACTCCGCCATTGATGGCGGCACGGGTGAACAGCGTAACAGACGCGATCAACGAATTCTTGAGCGATCTTAACGGCGAATCCGCGAGGCGGGCACGCTGTAGAGTGTTGAGCTCACCGAGCAATTGTAGCGCGTGCTCACGATTGCCCGAGGCAATCTGCCGTGAGATTTCCTGCTCGAAAAAATAGGGTGGATGGCGAAAACGCTTCATGCGGTTCTGGTAGGCATTGTGATAATAATCGCTGGAAAGCTGCTCAGTCGAGGGAAGCTGTACAGGGGGCGCAGGAGTGAAGGGTTTTTGACGAAGAAGGTCTTCCAAAAGCAGAGACGTGTAGTAGGTATGCATGGGAGTAAGATGGGGGAGGGATGCGAAATGAGCGCGCAATGGTTCCTCCCTGTTTAGGGAGAGATGCAGTTCACGTATGAGCCTGCGCACATCCTGCGGTTCCATAACAGCTTCGTACCATGGGCCGCATACCACCCATTCCTCCTTGTCTATACAGACGACAAGAAATTGCTCCTTGAGCGGCGTTTCCTGTAGAATGGCACGATCAGAGACGATACTCTCCAGATCCAGTTGCTTTGTGAGGGTGGAAGCCGTCCAATCGGTATATCCGCCTATGGAAAAGTTTTCCGGAAGAGTGATCAGGATTTCCTGACCTCGCAGCCAGCATACGGATAGACGTGTGACATAGTGAAAGAGCCTGAGCTTGGGCATCAGAATCTCCTGCTCCAAGACGGAATCCCCCTTTGATTGAGAAATATTAAGAAGTGCAACGACACAGAGCGGCCTTTTTCGATCAAATTGCATGTTTTTCACAAAACGAATACATCTGTATTTTACAATAAACATCAGAAAAATGAAATACATATATGATGGAATTCGTTATAATGACATCACCAAGGAACGGAGGACAGACGCTCCGATGATTTGTAGAAATTGAACAGGAGGGAAAATTATGAAACGGATGCTGGGTGGTCTTTTGGCGTTGGTTATAGTGATGTATGTCGGCATGGCTTTGGCCGATGAGGTTACGATCAAGGGCTTCGGTCTTACAGCGGGCTATACCGATGTGATGGAACAAATCGCGCGGGATTACAAAGCCGAAACCGGCGTAAATATCGAATGGGAAATTGCCGGAGAGGATTACACCGCTGTGCTCAAGACCCGTTTTGCGGCGGAGGAGGCGCCGGACATCTTTGACCTCAGCGGAAATGAAATTGTAACATGGAGCGACCGCTGCGCGGATCTGTCTGACTGTGGCTTTCTGGAAGACCTGATGGAAAGCTCCAAGGAATATGTGAATGTAGACGGTAAATACCTGGCCATGCCTTACGCGCTGGAGGGCAGTGGCTTTATCTACAACAAGGATTTGTTTGCACAGGCTGGCATTGAAACCTTCCCGCGCACGCTGGATGAACTGGAGGCGGCCTGTGAGAAGCTACAGGAGGCCGACATTCAAGCCTTTGGCGAGGCGTGGAAGGAATGGGGCTTTTTAATGCATATCTTCGGCACGCCTTTCGCCTATGAGGCAGATCCCGCTGCCGTGGCCGAAAAGCTCAATCGTGGCGAGATGAAGCTGAAGGATCTGAGCTATATGGACAACTTCTTCCGTCTATATGATATGACACTTACCTATGGTAAGGGCGCGGAGTCCATCGGATATAGCGTAATGGATCAATTCCCGGATTTTGCGTCCGGCAAGATGGCGATGATCAAGCAGGGAACATGGCTGGAAAGCGTCATTCTTTCCGCCAACCCCGATATCAACATGGGTCTGGCTGCCGTGCCACTCACAAATAACCCCGAGGACACAAAGCTGATGGTCTCCACCACCCGCTATTTCGCCGTCAACAAGGAATCCCCTGTGGCGGAGGAATCAAAGGCTTTCCTTGACTGGCTGTGTGAGAATATTCAAAAGTATTTTGTGGACCAGCTCTACATAGTGGCGCCATACACCCATGTTTCGGTGGATGGCCTGGGTGTGCTCAATGCCGATATGTTCGCCTATGCCTCGGAGGGAATGTCCTATCCAGGCTTTGGCACGGATTATTGGCCGGCCGGCTTCCAGGTCGATATCGCCACGCCTTTGCAGGCCTATGCCGCGGGCGCTATGGATAAAGATACCGCGCTGGAAGAGTTGCAGGCGCTATATGACAGCCGCGTGGCTACCAACTGATTCACTCTTTCAGCGGGGCGGTCCACCTAGCCGGACCGCCCCGTGGCTTATCACTCAGCTTGAAGGAGAGTGCCTATGAAAGCAGGAAAAGCACGCACTAAGGCAAACAGCCTGCTCACCTATCTCTTTTTTACCGCGCCGACCGTCATACTATTCTGTATGTTTGTACTTGTGCCGCTATGTCTGGCGTTTTATTATTCCCTGCATGATTGGAATGGCATTAGCGTCACATACAACTTTGTGGGCTTGCAGAACTATACAAAGCTCTTTAGGGAAAAGGCATTTTTGAATTCTTTCACCTTCACGTTTTCCTACATGCTTGTAAGCGCGGTCGCGCTGAATGTGACAGGACTTTTGACGGCGCTCGCGCTCAACACCCGCCTCAAACTGCGCACGCTGCTGCGCGGCGCGTACTTCATGCCCATGGTTATCAGCGCTGTTGTGGTAGGCTATTTATGGAACATTTTGATTGTGAGGCTGTTCCCAAACCTGGGGGAGCTTACGGGACTTTCTATTCTTAAGAAAAACTGGTTCAGTTATCCGGATACGGCCTTTGCCTCACTGGTGATTGCCAGCCTCTGGCAATCCTTTGGCTACTACATGCTTTTATACCTTACGGGATTGCAAAGCGTACCAGGCGAGCTGCTGGAGGCGGCCTCCATTGATGGAGCGAATGGCTGGCAACGCTTCTGGCGGGTGACGGTACCCATGATGCGGCCCACCTTTACGACCTGTATATTCTTAAGCATCATCAATGGCCTCAAGGCCTTTGATCTCGCGTATTCTTTGACGGCAGGCGGGCCGTTTGGCAGCACCACGTCCATCGCGCTACAAATCTATCTGGACGCGTATAAACGCGATCTGCTGTCTTATGCATCGGCAAAGGCTATCGTCTTCTGCCTCATCATTGTAGCCATCTCTTTTACGCAGGTGGCGCTGATGAAGCGAAAGGAGCTGGAAGCATGAACAGATATACTTGGCGGAATTTGCTTTTGGAAATATTGATGGTGCTTCTGGCGCTGCTGGTGCTGATTCCGGTAATCTTTGTAATTCTCAATTCGGTTAAAAGCCTGCCGGAAGTCACGCTTTCCATGCTCACGCTGCCCACGGAAATTCACCTAGAAAACTTTTCTGAGGCGCTGGAACGAATGAATTATGTAAACTCGTTTGCCAATTCGCTGTTTATAAGCGTTCTGAGCGTCGTGGGCATTGTGCTCTTTGCCAGCATGGCGGCTTACCAGATTGTCAGACGCAAATGCGTTTTCAGCCGCATCCTGTTTTACAGCATGCTTTTGTCAATGGCGATTCCATTTCAGGCGTTGATGGTGCCGCTGGTGATCGTGGCCAAAAACCTGGGGCTGATGAACAGACCGATCGGATTGGTGGTCATCTATTGGGGGTTTCTCCTGCCCATGGCAATTTTCCTTTACCAGGGATACATCAAGTTCGTTCCTCGCGAGATGGAGGAGGCGGCCCGTATAGACGGCTGCGCGGCTATTCCGCTGTTCTTTCGCATCGTGTTTCCGGTCGTCAGGCCCATTACTGTGACGGTGATTATCTTAAACCTGCTGGGTACCTTTAACGATTTTACGCTGCCGCTGATTATGCTGACCAGCAAAAAGACAAGAACAATACCGCTGGCGCTGAGCACGTTTTTTGATGCGTATCTGACCGAATGGAATTTGGTGATGGCCGCGTTGACTGTAACCATTCTGCCGCTACTGGTGTTTTTCATCATTATGCAAAAGCACATTATTCAGGGGATGGCGGATGGTGCGTTGAAAGGATGAAAAGAAATGGCAATTCCAGGATTGAATCCGGAATGGATGGATCAAAACTCGGGTGGGAATCCCGTTACCAAGGTGGATTGGATTGAAAAAAAGGCGCTGGATATCGCCTATGGAAGCGAAAGCGAGAAGCAGAGGCTGGATATCTATTGGCCGGATGAGGAAGCGGAAAGCTATCCCGTTCTGTTAAACGTGCATGGAGGTGGCTTCACCCACTGCGACAAACGCGATTTTCATCTCTATCCCACGCTGTTTGCGCGCCCGCGTGGCTACGCGGTGGTGGCAGTCAATTACCGGCTTTCTCCGGAGGTGCGCTATCCCGAGCATATCCATGACGTGCTAAAGGCGCTGGAATGGATCAGCCATGAGGGGAAGACATACCGTCTGGACAGTCAAAACGTTTTTCTGTGGGGAATATCGGCGGGCGGAAACATCGTTTTGCACATTGGCTGCCAAAAGCCTGCTCATCCAAGGCATGATGATTGCGTCATCCGCGGGGTGGCGGCGCTGTGCCCAGCGTTTTCTTTGACGCTCAAGGATTCGTATGGCAGTCTGGCTGAGCGCATGATGTGCTGGGGCCTCAAACGCTTCATGACAAAAAATGCCTTTGGCACGCGTCATCCCTCTCCCGAGGCGCTTCATGAGGCAGACGTGGCCAATTACGTTGTCGGGGGTATAGCTCCGCTGTATTTGCAGCACGGAACGGAGGATCCGGCCATCGCCTATAGCGCGGCCGTCCGTTTTGCCGAGCTGGTGCGAGACATTTTGCCTGAGAGGGACTTTGTGTTTGACACGCTTCAGGGCGCGGCGCATGTCGGCGCGGGCAGGGAGTTCTTCCTTCAAGAGAACGTTGACCCGATTTTGGACTTTTTTGACAGGCATTTGGAGGGATCGGAAGTATGAGCCTTTCGCTGATTTCCCGGGCGGATGACTTTGGTAGCAGCCGCAGCGCCAACCTGGCGATCCTCAACGCTGCTGCAAAGGGCGAGTATATCAAAAACGTGAGCTGCATGGCGCCCGCGCCCATGATGGCGGACGGCGCGCCTATGCTTAAGAAATGCAGCCATTTGTGTCTGGGTATGCACCTTACTTTGAGCGCGGAATGGCGGCTGATAAAATGGCCGCCCGTAGCGCCGGTAAACAAGGTCGCCTCTCTAATCACATCGGACGGCGCGTTCCCCGAGGATCCGGCCGTATTTGCGCAGAGCCGTCCGCCGCTTGAAGAGGTTCTTGCGGAGATGGACGCGCAGTTGGATTATCTCATCCGTTTGGGCCTGGATATACGCTATGTAGACAGCCACATGCTATTGGAAAAATTCATTCCGGGCTTGATGGAGGAAATGCCTCAATGGGCGCGGCATAAGGGCCTGATCTGTCATTTGAGCTACTATCGGTTCCCGCAGCAGATGGAGGCGGCGCATGCCCACACGCTGGAGGACGGTCTTCTTGCGCTGAAGGACTGGCTGGATTCGTTTGAGGATGGTCAGTATTTTGGCGTCATGCATCCGGCCATTGGCGGGAGGGAGATGCTTTTATGCTGCAACGGCCAGATTCCCATGGGTGAGGTCAGATGCCTGAGAAACGTGGAATATGAGATACTGCTGAGCGGCGTGCCAGAAAAGCTGTGCAGGGAACGCGGCATACGATGCCTGCGTTACGATGAGGCGCGGGAAATAGAGCATCCGCAGATGTTTTGAGGTGAGGACGATGGAAGAGAAAGTAAAGGTAACCCCAATAGACAGCCGAACCTGGCACATTGTGGACGGAGAAAAGGTGAGCGCCTATATGTTTCTCCTTGAGGGAGATGAGCGCGCCGCTCTGATTGACACGGGCTTCAGCAATTTTGATGTGGCCGCGCTCGCACGCACGCTTACAGAGAAGCCGGTATTCGTCATAAACACTCATGGGCACCTGGATCACATCGCGGCCAACCACCAATTCAAAGAGGTTTACATGCATCCGGCGGATGAGGAAACCTTTCGGGAACACAGCGATTATCACGTTCGATATGAATATCTCAAGGCGCTGCTTGGGGAGTTTGGTAAGCCTGTGAGCCTGCTGGAGGACGCGCAATATCGCGATAAAGTTGAAAGGCTGTGTCGGCTCGCCCCAGCGGACAATCGCAGACCCATCGCCGAGGGGGATGTCTTCGATCTGGGCGGACGTCATCTGCGCGTCATCGAAACGCCGGGTCACACCCGCGGCTCCGTTTGTGTTCTGGACGAGGAACGCCGCTGGCTGTTCACCGGAGACACCGTATGCGACCAAGGGGTTCTTCTGCATCTGCCGCATTCGGCGGGGGTAGAAGCCTTCCTCGCTAGCATTGAGAAACTGGAAAGCTTAAGCGGCTCGTTTGACGCCATGTGGCCCGGCCATCATCGGCTTCCTGTTGAAAAGCAGATTTTTAGCAGATATATTGCCTGCGCGAGGCGGATCCTGGCCGGTGAAAGTGGGACTGTTGTTCACAGCGCGGCGGGAAGAGGGCAGGTACTTACCCATGATGGCATATCGCTTTCCTTTCTATGATTACGGAGGATAAAAAAGTACTGAAAGCGGTGACATTATGGATCAGGCGCAAACCGGCCTGCATATAGAGACCACATGGCGGGAAGGGCGGGATCTGAACCTGCTGGAAACGCTTTATCATACGGCCAACGGATATGTGGGCGTGCGCAACGCACCGGAGGAGGGCCATGTGGAGGGGAGCATACGCGGCACATATCTCAACGGTTTTTATGAAAATGTGGATATCCGTTACGATGAAAAGCTGTATGGCTTTCCTGAATCCAAGCAGGTGCTTGTAAACGTACCCGATGCGCAGACCGTGCGCGTTGAGGCGGGAGACGAAGCGTTTGAAATGTTTTCGCCCGCCGTAAGCGAACGCAGGCAAGAGCTGGATATGGAGCTGGGCATGGCGGTGCGCAGTGCGTTGTGGCGTGCAGCGGGTGGCGGGTTGCGCCTGAAGGTAGAGCGAATGGCGAGCTTTGTCAGACGGAACCTGTTTGTGATGCGCATAAGCGTTACATCCGAGGGGTATGCGGGACCGCTGCGATTTGTTTCCGTTATAAATGGGGCTGTATGCAACCATGCTGCGGCGGACGACCCACGCGTGGCGTCCGAGCCTCTCAGATGCCTGCGCACGCTGAAAGCGGGATGGGAGGGCGAAGAGGCTTGCCTGCTTTCGGAAACGCTTCGCTCCGGACTAGGGGTGGTCTGCCGCGCGAGGCATCAGTGCGCCCTTGCGTACAGCCTACATGCGAACGCGGAAAGACTGACCGCTGTGTTTGAGGGCACGATTGCGAGGGGTGAGAGCGTGCAGCTTGTGAAGTATGTTGCCTATACGGACAGCCTGCGCATGGAGGACTGGAGGCAGGCGGGAAGCAGGCTGCTGGGTCAGGCATGTATAGCCGGATTTGAGGCGATGGCGCAGGAGCAGGCGCGGTGGCTATTGGCGTGGCGAAAGCAGTCTTTGATCACGTTCTATGGCTCCGAAAAGCTGTCAAGGGCGCTGGGGTACGACCTTTATCAGCTTTTGCAGTCCACCGGTACGGATGGAAGTGCCAGCGTCGCGGCCAAAGGAATCAGCGGAGAGGGATATGAGGGACATGTATTTTGGGATTGTGAGACCTATGTCTTCCCTTTCTTCTTATGGACGCAGCCGGAAGCCGCCAAAGGAATTTTGCTTTACCGATGCGGGCTTTTGGAGGCCGCGCGGAAGAACGCACGCAGATTGGGCATCGAAAAGGGAGCGCTGTTTCCCTGGCGTACCATCAGCGGAACGGAATGCTCGAGCTATTTTCCGGCGGGAGCCGCTCAGTATCATATCAATGGAGATATAGCCTACGCTTTCATACAATATTGGTATGTGACCCGAGATGTGGATTTTATGGCTGAAAAGGGCGCGGCGGTTCTGGTAGAGACGGCGCGTATGTGGCTTGAACTCGGCTATATGGCGGAAGAAGGCTTCCGCATTGATTGCGTGACTGGTCCGGACGAATACACATGTCTGGTCAACAACAATTTTTATACCAATGCCGCCGCCCGTTACAATCTGAAGGGCGCGGCCGCAATGGTTCGCACGCTGGCACGGCTTGGAAAGGACGGGTGTGTGCGCGCGGCGACAGGCGTTACGGAGGAGGAGCTATGCTCCTTTGAGGAGGCGGCACGCCGCATGATGCTTCCATATGATGAACGGTTGGGCATAAGCGCGCAGGATGATTCTTTCCTGCACAAAAAGCCCTTGGACTGGAAACAGCTTGCCAGCACACAGTTTCCGCTGCTTTTGCATTATCATCCGCTGTTTCTTTACCGTCATCAGGTTTGCAAGCAGGCGGATACCGTACTGGCGCACCTGCTGTTTCCGGACACGGCAGCGCCGGAGGTTATCAGCCGCAGCTATGAATACTACAATCGCGTTACGACGCATGATTCCTCTCTTTCATTATGCGTATTTGCCATGATGGCGGCGCGTTTGGGAAGGCAGGAAGCGTCGGATGGCTTCGCCAGAACCATAGCGCTGGATCTGGAAGATACCCATGGAAACACACGTGACGGACTGCATACCGCCAGCATGGGAGGGGCATACCTTGCAATGCTGAAGGGCTTTGGCGGCATAGAGGCAGAGGGAGAAACGCTTCGCGCGGCACCCTTTTTACCTGACAGCTGGGAAGGCTATGAAATTCCGTTTTGTTACAGAGGACGCAGACTTTTGCTCAACATGACGCGTGAAGGGGGCGCGAAGCTGCGCCTGCTCAGCGGCGAGGCCCTTTGCGTGCGATGGTACGGACAGGAGATGCGGCTGGAAGTGTCGGGCAACGGATGCTGAAAAGGCCAAAGGCCCTGTTTCCCCATGAGAATGGGAAGGCAGGGCCCTTAGCGTATGAGGCATTACCGTTGTTACGATGGGTATCGGATCAAAAAATTTTCGCCGCGCAATCCGGGGTACCCGCCATGGATAACGGCCCATTCGTTCTCTGGATGTGCGATCATCCATTTGTTGGTTGACCACAGAAGCGGCGCGTCCACCCCCTGAGGATAAGGCCCGTTCCAGGGGCTATTGGTGCCGCACGGAAGAATCACAATGCAGCGGAAGCCCTCATCATGAACCTGACAGGGGGAATAGTGCATGGTTGTGTCATAAAGCTCAATTACGGTTCCGCGTGGCACATAAAAGGCAACGGGCTTTCCCGCGGGCAGCTCCAGCCCCGCCATTTCCCTCTGGTCCGCCAAAATCAGCAGCATGTCGCTCACCGCAATATTATGTTCGCTGGAACGGTGGTATTCCAGGGCGTTCATGCGGCTGTTGTGGGCCCAGCAGCAGCCGATCTGACACGGATCGGCGAGATTGTCATGGGCAGTCATTATAAGGTCTTTGCGCATTACAGCAGGTTTGTCAAGCCGGGGGCTGTGCATATCGGCGCGAGATGTATGACATACGGAAACGGCCCCTATAATCCGGATAGCAAAGGAATATTCCCCGTTGCCTTTGAAAATCCGGATAAGAGCCAGATCGTGGTGATTAGCAACCCTGGAGATACGCAAACGGATATCGCCATTCGTCTGAAAGAAAATGATTATCGCGTCCATGTCAAGCCCGATTCTATTTGTACGATCGTCTGTGAGTGAGGTAAAAAAGGCGCGGTTGCATACACCTCCGTCAATCTTCACGTGGAGGCGTCTGACGCGGGCCCTAAGGGGGCGGCACCGGATGTCTCCTTTTTGGGTGTTTCCAGACCAGAGCTATGCTTTGAGCTCCTCCTTGCCGCTGAGACATGGCCGCATTAAGGGCAAAAAAAACGCCCCTGCAAAAAGCACGGGGCATTTATGTCCAATCGCTACTCCCATTAGGCCTCGACGTTGGACTTAGAGGGCAGAGCACGCTGCACATTGCCGCTACGCAGGCAACGGGTACACACGTTGAGATGCTTCACCTGACCATCAACCATCACGCGAACGCGCTGAACATTCGGCGCCCAAACACGATTGGTCTTGCGGTTGGAGTGACTCACGTTGTGGCCGCTCATCTTGCCCTTCTCACAAACCTCACAAAACTTGCCCATAACTACACCTCCTAACGGGAGTTTGCATTTTTAACAGCTTGACCATTATATCATGGCTTTTGGGGTTTGGCAATAGAAAAAGCGGAATTTCGCATGAAAAATAGCATAACCGCGTGGGAAAGCAAAGTCGGATTATTGATCATAGAAGTCGATGTCATCGTCGGTTTCGTTCAGCACGCATGCTTGGAACCATGCGCCCTTTAAGCGGGAGGCCTCGTCAGGGGTGAGCCGACAATCCCATTCCTCTCCGCAGTGTCGCTGAACGTGAGGAGAAGCCGCGTTTCCTCATTCTCCTCGGGAATAAGACGCACCGATGGGACGCGGTCGGGCCTGGTAAGAACCGGCGCGTTGCGAGGGTGTCTGCGCTCGCCCAAGATCAGCCAGCGATCGGTCAAAAGCAGCGCCCCGCTTTCAAAGAGAGGAAAGGCCAGCGAGCTGTTCAAATCGCGCTCCACATCGTCCGGATTGCCCCATTTTGCCAGCTGCCTTCCAAAGGGTGTCGAGCGCCAGAACGAGACGTTCAGAAGCAAAAGGGTCACAAGCGACAGAATCCCCAGGCCCAGCATCAAAAGGACGAAGAGCAGGGGCGAGGCAGCCACCGCAAAGAGATACCGGTTCTCGCCGCCATCAAGGTAAAGCTCCTTCCATTCGAGATAGAAGTCACTATGCTCCTTTGAAAGATAAACGGGAGAAGCAAGCTCCCTCTCAGAGACGAGAAGAACCTCATAATCCGCTCCGCTTAAACGATAGAGATTCAAAAACGTGTATTCTTTATCGATGCCAGCCGGAACCTCTACGTACACATAAGGAAGGGATACGTTCAGCGTATTGGTTTTGTCCCGTGTGAGCACCAAATAGCCCTGAAGCCTGCTGCCCTCTGTGTACTCAAGCGTTACGCCGCTGCTTGGGCCGCTGTTCTCAAAGGCGACGATATCTATCCTCCGCGCTGTCGAGCGTATTCAATCCCATCAGTGAAACGCGCAGAAGCGGAAATAGTGATAGAGTCCCAAAGGCGAGCCATATCAAGCCCATGACAAGCAGCGCCATGATGCCCGCCTGGCCACGTCTAAGATTGGAAAGCCTGCGCGCCGTCCATAGCTTCACCGAGATTCTCCTTACTTGTCGTCCATCTTGAGCACGGCCAAGAAGGCCTCGCTGGGCACCTCCACGGTACCGAATTGACGCATGCGCTTTTTGCCCTCCTTCTGCTTTTCAAGCAGCTTTTTCTTTCGGGAGATGTCGCCGCCGTAGCACTTTGCCAGCACGTCCTTGCGCATCGCCTTGACGGTTTCGCGGGCGATGACCTTGCCGCCGATGGCAGCCTGAATGGGAATTTCAAACAGCTGCCGCGGGATAACCTCCTTGAGCTTCTCGGCAATGCTACGCCCGCGCGCATACGCCTTATCCTTGTGGACGATGATGGAGAATGCGTCGCAGATCTCACCATTGAGCAGAATGTCCAGCTTCACAAGCTCGCTCTCGCGATACCCCTTGAGCTCGTAGTCAAAGCTGGCGTACCCGCGGCTCCGGCTCTTGACCTGATCGAAAAATTCAAAGATGATCTCATTCAGCGGGATTTCATAAATCAGCTTGACCCGTTCGCCCTCATACTGCATGTCGATGAAGATGCCGCGCTTGTCCACGCAGATATCCATCATCGCGCCCACGAATTCCTGCGGCGCATAGATGGTCGCGGTTACGTACGGCTCTTCCATATGCTCGATTTCACCCACGTTGGGCAGGTTGGAGGGATTATCGATTTCGAGCTCTGTGCCGTCCGTTTTGAAGACGCGATAAATAACGCTGGGAGCGGTGGTTACGAGGTCAAGATCGAATTCGCGCTCCAGGCGCTGCTGGATAATCTCCATATGCAAGAGCCCCAAAAAGCCGCAGCGGAAGCCATAGCCCAGCGCGACGGAGGTCTCCGGATCAAAGGAGAGAGAGGCGTCGTTCATGCGCAGCTTTTCCAATGCGTCGCGCAGGTTATCGTAATCCGCGCCGTCAGCGGGATAGATGCCGCAGAAAACCATGGGCGTGACCTTGCGATAGCCTGGAAGCGGCTTCAAAGCCGGCCTGAGCGCGTCGGTGATCGTATCGCCCACACGTGTGTCGCCCACATCCTTGATAGAGGCGGAAATATAGCCCACGTCCCCAGGATAAAGAGCGTCACAGGGCGAATATCCGGGCCGGAAGGTGCCGACCTCCACGATGTCAAACTCGCTGCCCGTCTGCATCAGACGCATGCGCATGCCGGGCTTGACTGTCCCCGCCATCACGCGTACAAAGCAGATCGCGCCTTTGTAGTTATCGTAAAACGCGTCGAAAATCAGTGCCTGAAGCGGAGCGGTCTCATCGCCCTTTGGAGCGGGAATGTATTTGACGATCGCCTCAAGCACGTCCTCACAGTTCTGGCCGGTCTTGGCGGAAATCAGAGGCGCCTGGGAGGCGTCCAGCCCGATCACATCCTCGATTTCGCGCTTGACCTCCTCGGGACGTGCCGAGGGCAGGTCGATTTTGTTGATAACGGGCACGGTTTCCAGATCGTGCTCAAGCGCCATGTAGACGTTGGCGAGCGTCTGCGCCTCGATACCCTGCGTCGCGTCTACCACCAGCAGCGCACCCTCGCAGGCGGCCAGCGCGCGGCTGACCTCGTAGCTGAAATCGACGTGGCCGGGGGTATCGATCAGGTTGAGGGTGTAGGTTTCACCGTCCTTGGCCTTATACTGCATGCGCACGGCCTTGGATTTAATGGTAATGCCGCGTTCGCGCTCCAGCTCCATGGAGTCCAGAATCTGATCCACCATCTGACGCTGCTCAAAAACGCCTGTTATTTCCAAAAGACGGTCGGCAAGGGTACTCTTGCCATGATCGATATGCGCGATGATGCAGAAATTACGAATATGAGAAAGCCGGTTCTCGTGCAAAGAAACCCCTCCAAATCAGCGAAATCCATTATTCCTTATCATATCGGATTTTTGGGGAAATTGCAAGGCCGCGACGCTGGGGGAAACAGCGGATGAGATAGACCCCGCCGAGATTTTCCAGCGTGCTGACGTTATAGGCGCGGACGTTGCATGGCGCGATACGCAGATCGACATCCGATAGATTAGCTGCTCAAAATAATGACGCACAGAGCGGCGCAGAGGATGCCTATGAAAAGAAACGGCCAAAGCATCGGCCAAGCCCGGGAAGATGCCGGTATTCGCCGCTGTAAAGCCTCAATACGCGAAAAAGAGAAAAGGAGCATCGCGGCTTGAGGAAGGGAAAACGGATTTCGGTCGAACCTCGGTCATTCCTCCTCGTAAATCAAAATATCCCCAGGCTGGCAGTTGAGAGCCTTGCAGATTTGGTTCAGCGTGCTGAAACGCACCGCCTTTGCCTTGCCGTTTTTCAATATGGACAGGTTTGCCATAGTAATGCCCACCTGATTGCTTAATTCCGTCATGCTCATCTTGCGACGGGCCAGCATCACGTCCAGATCGACACGAATGGACATGCCTCATCCCTCCTAAATGGTCAAATCGTTTTCTTCCTGGAGGCGCGTCGCCCTTTGCAAAAGGGACTTTAACGCCCAGGCCAGCAATCCCAACGCGCCGCTGGCCATGGCGAACAGCACGGAAATGATACACCATGGGCCGCCAGCCATGCCCGGCAGCAGGACGGACGCGAGGGAAAGGAGCCACAGAATGGCGGTCGACAAGAACAGAAGCCCGATGCGCCACAGATCGCAGACGTTTTCACGACAGAAGGAGCGGTTTTTCCCGATCCTTTTGCTGATGGACAGGTATTGTGCGATCGCCACGAGATAGATCAGGCCGATGAGCCACACATAAATCAGAGCGGGCCAGTACATCCACGCGAGATGGGGGAAGCTCTGCTTGCATTCTATCGCGATGATGGGAAAGCAGACGGCAAAAACCCAGAGAACGCCAAGACAAGCGATCGTGCCCGCCGCGATCAGGATGATAGAAATTTTGCGATGATTCATCAAAGTCGCCTCCTCGAATAGGAGTATACGATATGGAATGCTTTTTGTCAACAAAAATTTATTGATAATCAATAAAAAATGATCGAATATCAATTTTCCCAAGAGGACGATCCTCCCGAGAAAAACGTCGGATTATGCTTGACAGGCGATTCATGGTCTGATATCGTAAAGAAAAACGACGGAGGGGCGCGGTTCGTTCATGATCGTCATTGGAATTTGTGGGGCCAGCGGCAGCGGAAAAAGTACGCTGGCGGAGGAGCTTTGTCGCGCGATTGGCAGCGGCTGTATCGTCATCAACCATGATTCGTATTATCGGGATCATCCAAGCCTGACATTTGAGGAACGCGCCCAGCTGAATTATGACGAACCCGAGATTTTTGACCATGATTTGTTCTTGGAGGATATTAAGATTCTTTTGGAGGGGCACCCCATCACGCGCAAGCGCTATGACTACTCCCAGCACAGGCGCGATGACACGGACGAGCTGATCGATCCGCCGGACGTGCTGATCATCGAGGGCATACACGTTTTTCATGACGAGCGGCTTTGCGAATTGATGTTTCTGAAGCTGTATATGAGCGTGGAACCGGACATTTGTCTGCTGCGCCGCATCACCCGCGACATCAACGAGCGCGGCCGCAGCATTGAAAATATCTCCGTGCAGTACCTCTCAACCGTTAAGCCCATGTATGACAAGCATATCCGCAACTACATCGAGCTGGCGGATGTGATTGTGGCGCATGGCGGACGAAACGCGCGGATTGTGGATATCCTCGCGGGCTATGTGCGCGACGAGCTCCGTCTGCGCGGCGTGAAGGAATAAAAGGAAGGAGACTGAAATATGGATACGCTTCGGACAATTCAGACAAGGTGCAGCTATCGGGGACGCTATACGAATCAAAGCGTGCCGCGTGAGCATTTGACCGCCATTCTGGAAGCGGGGCTGGCCGCGCCTTCCGGCTGCAACAAGCAGACGACCAGTCTCATTGCGGTGGACGAGCCGGAATTGCTGCAAAAGCTGTGGCGTCTGTGCGAGCTTCCCAACGCCTGCACAGCGCCCGCCATGATCTGCGTGCTTACGCGGCGTATCGTCGCGTACAGAAACCGCTGCTACGCGGTGCAGGATTATTCTGCCACCATTGAAAACATGCTTCTGGCAATCGTGGAATTGGGCTATCAAAGCTGTTGGTACGAAGGCCATGTGACGGATGAGGATCGCATCGGCGATCAGATGGCACGGCTTCTTGGGGTGCCGGAGGAATATGAGCTTGTGTGCGTGCTGCCGGTTGGCGTAGCGGAGGAAGCCGTCGTCCGCACAAAAGCAAAAAAGCCGTTTGAGGAACGGGCGTGGTTCAACGGCTTTCAAAAGTAAATTTCAGAAAAAAGCGGGGCGGACGGCTTCCTGTCTGTCCCGCTTTTTTGATTATCCGTCGTTTTTTTGAGTCAGCTTCACGAGACGGAATGTGGCCAGGGCCATGATCAGGAACAAAGCCAGCAGATAATACGGAAGCGCCCACGCGCCGACGGCCTGGGCAAGCAAACCGAACAACGGGGGCATAACCATGATTTCCACATAGGCGGAAGCCATCTGCGAACCAATGACCGATTGGCTGACGTCCCTGCCGAAGGTGCGCGGGGTCAGATGCGTCATGTCGGGAAAGACGGGGCCGATGCCGAGACCCGCAAGAAACATACCCACGCCCGCGACGGCCGCGGGTAAGGGGAGCAAAAGAAGAACAATCGCGCAAAGCACCGTTCCCTGGCCCAGATAGACCAGCTGCCAGGGCGTGAGCCTTCCGGCAAGGACGCCGCTCAAAAAACGTCCGACCGCCATTCCCATGTAATATAGCATCACGATACGGGCGGCCTGATCCGCCGCCATGCCGCGGGCCTGCACAAGGAAGGTGCTTCCCCATGAGCCGCAGGTGACCTCCACGGCACACGCGCCCCAAAACACCAGCCACACCATGCGGACGGCGGGCATACGGGCAAGCGTAAGCAGACTAAGCGTCTTAGCCGGTTGGGATTCCTCCATTTCCTTCTGACGCAGCCTGCGCCACAGCGGGAGCGACAGGAACATGGCGGCGGTGATAAAGGCCTGAAGCCCGAAAGCCCAGCGATAGCCGCCGCGCCATCCCGAGGGGCCCAGCAGCGTCAAGGACATCAGGAAGGGGCTGAGCGTCACGCCGATGCCATAGAAGCAATGCAGAAAGCTCATGTGGATGGCCTTATAATGCAGGGACACATAGTTGTTCAGCGCTGTGTCAATCGCTCCCGCGCCCAGACCCAACGGAATCGCGCACAGACAAAGCCATACCATATTGGGCGAAAGTGAAAAGCCCAGCAGCGCCACGGCGGTCATGGCCGTGCTGACAGCCGTTACAAGGCCGGTGCCAAAGCGATTGATCAGCCGTGCGCTTTGCAGGCTGGAAAGAATGGTTCCCGCGCAGGTCAGGAGCGTGACGCAGCTGGCCATGGACAGCGGAAGATCAAATTCCACATAGAGAACAGGCCAGGCGGTACCGAAGAGCGAATCCGGTATGCCAAGCCCAATAAAAGCAATGTAAATCACGACCAGCAGGGCCGTAGCCATAAAAGAAACATTCCTTTTGTGTTGATCTGATGTTAACGCCCCATGAGCCGACGGCGCCCGTCGTCCAGAAATTGCCCTAGGTCATGCATGTTTTCAAGCGCGCGGCCGCAGCCCATCACCACGTTGGTCTGAGGATCCTCGGCGCAGGAGCAGGGCACCTTGAGCGCGTCGGCGATGGCCTCGCACAGGCCAAACATCTCCGCGCCGCCACCGGAGAGCAGAATGCCATATTCAAAGATATCCGCGGCCAGCTCCGCAGGCGTATGCTCAAGAACGCCATGGATGCCTTCGATGAGCTGCTGAAGGGGCTCGTCAATGGCTTCGGTGATATCGTCGCTGGTGATGCGCATGGTCTTGGGAAGGCCGGTAATCAGGTTGCGGCCCGTCACCTCCATATAAAGCTGCTCCGAGCGCGGAATGGCAGATCCGATATTGAGCTTGAGCTCCTCTGCCGTACGTTCGCCTATGAGCAGGTTGTGCTTGCGGCGCAGATGACGGATGATCGCGTCGTCGAAGCGATCCCCGCCCGTTTTGGCGCAATCGGAGACAATTACCTTGCCAAAGGACAGCACCGCGATATCGCATACGCCCGCGCTGATGTCCACAATCATCGTACCATAAGCCTCATCCATGGGCAGCCCCGCGCCGAGGGCGGCGGCGAGCGAGCGGTTCAAAAGCTGCGTGCGCCGCATGCCCGCGTCGAACATCGTGGAGATCAGCGAGCGCTTTTCCATCTCGTTGACGGCGCTGGGAACGGCAAGAATGGCGCGGGGGCGGGCGAACATATGCTTGCCGATCGCCTTGAGCACAAAGCCCTTGAGCATAAAGCTGACCAGCTCATAATCGGAGATGGCGCCCTCACGCAGAGGGCGTATGGCAAGGATGTTGCCGGGCGTGCGGCCCAGCATACGCTTGGCCTCCTCACCAAAGGCAAGAATATCGCGCGTGTCGCGGTCGATGGCAACCACCGTCGGCTCGCGCAGCACGATGCCCTTTCCCTTCATATAGATCAGGATTTGCGAGGTACCAAGATCGATTCCAATATCGTTGATGCTCGCCATTCCATCCGACTCCTTTTTCATCGCGCTTGAACGCATAGCAAAAAAAGCGTACACGCCCTTAGGCTTACGTATTCGCCATGAAAAAGGTAAATCCTGCTTTCCCATGAAAGATGGCCTACGCGTGTCCCTTGTATTTGCGTCGGGTGGCCTCCCCACCGCGCAGATGACGGACGGATTTATGATAGCTCAATACCTGGCGCACGCTGTGGTAAAGCGTCAAATTGAGCTGCTTAAGCCGCTCATCCATGTCCTTGTGAACGGAGGACTTGCTCACTCCGAAATGCTTCGCCGCTTCCCGAACGGTCGCGCCCGTATCCGCGATGTACTGCCCGATCCGAATACAACGCTCCTGAATATGCTCATGCACGCTCTGACCCCTCCAAACGTTTTGGAAAGGATATGCGCCCCAGCAGGATGAATTGCCGGTTTTCTGCTTGAAAGGCGCTTTTGCTTGCCAAGGCGGTTTGTATGTGATATCCTATAAGATGGAATTGGATGGATAGAGAGGTGACCCTCTGATGAGACGTCTGGCGTCAAAATGGAGACATGCGCTTGTGTGGGTCCTGTGCCTGTGCCTCATCTTTGGCTGCGCGATGGCGGTCTATACGTGGGGTTACGAGGAGGATGAATATCGCGCCGTATATACGTTTTATGCCCTTGCCCGGGACGAGGGCGCCTCTTCGCTGGAGGCCGCGCGAATGCTGGCGAGGGACTGTCAGACGCTCACGCAAACGAAAGGCTTTCGTGAAAGAGTGCTTGCCCATACCGAGAGCGACGGCAAGAGTCGGCTGAATGTAAAAGGCGTTGACGGCACGCACCTGTTGGAGGTGAGGGTGACCGGCCCCGACGCACGGATCGTAAGCTTGCTTGCGAACGCGGCAGGACGGGAGCTCGTGAATGAAATCGGAGAAATGCTTGAGGTCAGGGAGGCGCGCGAGGTCACGTCGGCCTCTCCGCCGCATACGCCCATCGGTCCCAACCGCCCGATGAAGGTCTTGTGGACGGTCGTTATTGTGTTTGCGGTTGGCTCGCTTCTTGGCGTATTGTTTGGATCGGATCGCCAGACGCTGCGTTTTGACGGCGCGTCAACTGTGGTGCTTGGCGTGCCGGTCATTGGCGCGGTCGCGGATATGCGCAGGGAGCTGAGGCGTTTTGAGAGGCAGAGGAAAAAAGGCCGGACGAACGGGACGCTTTCCGAGACCGTGGATCGTTTGGTAAGGGAGAATATCCGCGCGCTCGTGCTCGCGTTCAAGGCGATCAAGCGTTCGAGCGGGGGGAACGTCTTCGTTATAACGGGAATGCGCGAGGATGAGGAAAAGACGCCGGTGGCGGCGTTAATCGCCGAAGAAATGTCATGTCAGGGACTGCGCGTACTGCTGGTGGAGATGGAAAATGATAGCCCGATGCTTGCGCAATACGTGGGCATCAAAGGACAGGCTGACCTGTCGGACTATCTTCATGGGCACGCCTCTCTGAGCGAGGCCGTCTCAAGGCGGCGGAACAGCACGCTGTGCTTTGTTGATCATTTCCATCCGGCGGATCCGGTTCCCCAGATCGCGGCTATGGCGAGCTTTGACGCGTTTCTCAAAAGCGCGAGGAACAACTTTGATTTTGTGATCCTTAACGCCGCACCGCTGGAAAAAGGAAGCGATGCCGCGACGCTGGGCATGCTGGCGGATGCGACCGTGCTTATGGCACGGGATGGCGAGTACAGCGCCGCCGAGTTCACACGGGCCATGAACAGACTTGTGGGCGTGGTCAAGAGCCTTGCGGGGATGGTATTCACAATGGCGGATTCGGAACGCTTTGAGCTTTAGAATGACGATCGCGTAAGGAGGAAAGAGCGGGATGGATCTTTTAAAAACGATTCTGGTTTATATGTCGATGGTGTTCGCCGCTTCAGTGCAAAACGCGCCTGATCCGGCTGCCCTGCCGGGCTATAACGAGCCTACTCCCACACCCTATGTGGAGGCGGTCGTCACGGCGACACCCACTCCTAGCCCGACGCCCAGGCCAACCCCTGTGCCCACCATTGATATTTCGCCCAATCCCGACTATAAGACCATCCAGGTGGGAGACAACGGCGATCAGGTGCGGGAGCTTCAGGAAAAGCTGAAGCAGTATGGCTATTACGAGGGAGAGATTGACGGAAGATTCGGCAATCAGACAAGGCGCGCCGTTGAGGCGTTTCAGTATCAGCATGGCCTGAGTGTGGACGGCATCGCCGGACGCAATACGCTGACGGTACTTTATGAAAGCGGAGAGGTGCGCATGGCGCCCAACGCGGCCACTCCCGAGCCGGAGGAGACCGGTACGACGCTGAAGGCCGCGATAACCGAAACGCCTGCCTTTGCCCCCGTGGAAACGGCGGAGCCTGAGCAGGAGGCGGAGAACGCCGAAAGCGAGACCGCTTCTCCAACGGACGCGCCCGAGGAGACCGCCGCGCCAACGGATACGCCCACGCCGACAGAAACGCCCGAACCGGTATTTGCTCCGATCGAGGGAAGCACGATTCGCTTTGACGGCGCACAGGAGCCCTTGGCGATCCAGCCGGAAACCGAGGAGACCGACCCGACCACGCTTGAGGCGTATGATTATGGTGGGGAAATGTATCTTCCGCTTCTGGACATTTTGAAGGCGGCGGAGATCAACGTAATCTCATCCACCGACCTCAATATGGACGAATACGCGTTCGTGATCGGGGATGATATTTTCCGTTTCGCTTTTATGGAAGATCAATCGGGAATGCCGGTCAATCTGGAGGCGTTTAAAAATAACGAACCTCAGATTTTGCCTGTGCGCGATATCCGCAGGGTGGGAGACGTTCTCTACTTGCCGGTCTCCAGTCTGGAGAGCCTTATTGGATTGACGACGGAGACAAATGAAGAGACAGGAATCGTGACCGTTCGTTTCCCAGAAGCGGCGGACGAGGACTAAATATCTCGGCCCGTTCGGAAGTCGCGCTCCGAACGGGCCCTTTGCGTGCAGGCTCGAAAAGGAGGCCTGGGGCCGGTGGAAACCGGCTCAGAGTATCGGCAAACCCCATAGATACGCAAGGAGCCGCAGCGTCGGCCCATCTGGGCCGACTCGTCTCTCACTTGGAAAACGCTGCGGCGTAAGGCTTCTGGGACTCTGTCCCAGACCCTGGCAGGGGTTGACGGAGGGAAGCGGTGGACCTGTGGGTCATTGGACGAAGTCCAAAGCGACCCGAAGGATATCAACCGAAACGAGTTGAGGGCACGGCCAGTGCCATCAACGACGATTGAGGTTGCGGTCTAAGTCCCCTGCACCCCATTCTTTATCGATACCCTGCGGGGCATAATGCCCCTGCATCCCATCCTTTGGCGATACCCTGGGGCCGGTGGAAACCGGCTGCTTTTTTTGGACGGCTACCCACGAATTGCATCGCATAAGACCTTGACATACTGCGTGTTGGGTTTATAATATGGGATAGCGCTTGCACGCTTAAATATCTTGCTTTTATGGGGATGCAGGAAGATTTGGAGGAAAAAGAAAAATGAACGTACAAATGAATTTATCCAAAACCCTTAAGGCAAAGCCTGCTGATGAAAGCAAGTTGGGATTCGGACATCTCTTTACGGATCATATGCTGATGATCAATTACACCGAGGGAGAGGGCTGGCATGACGCCCGTATCGTCCCCTATGGGAATATTTCGCTGGAGCCGGCTTGCCAGGTACTTCACTACGGCCAGGAGATCTTCGAGGGCCTGAAGTGCTACCGCACGCCGAACGGAGAGTTTAACCTTTTCCGCCCGTCCGCGAATTTTGAACGGTTTTCGCGCAGCGCCGAGCGCATGGGCATGGCTCCGCTTCCGGTGCAGGACGGGTTAGATACGTTGCTCGCTCTGCTGAACGTGGAAAAGGAGTGGACGCCGCACCAGGAGGGCACCTCGTTGTATATTCGTCCGACGATGATCGCGACGGACAATCATCTGGGCGTGTCTACCTCCAAGACCTATCTGTATTTTGTTATTCTTTCGCCGTCCGGCGCGTACTATGCCTCCGGCCTGGCCCCTGTGGGAATTTATGTGGAGGATTCGTATGTGCGCGCGGTGCGCGGAGGCATCGGCTTTGCCAAGACGGGCGGCAACTACGCTGCGAGTATCCTGGCCGGCATGAACGCCAAGCATATCGGCTATGAGCAGGTGCTTTGGCTGGACGGTGTGCATCAGCGCTATATTGAGGAAGTCGGCGCGATGAACATGATGTTTGTCTATGAGGACAAGAAAATTGTGACGCCGATGCTCAACGGCAGCATCCTGCCCGGCATCACGCGCGACAGCGTGCTCAAGCTCAGCAAGTACCTCGGCTATGAGACCGAGGAGGCCCGCATGGACATCAACGAGGTAATCGCCGATATCAAGGCGGGTCGGGTGACGGAGGCCTTTGGTACCGGCACCGCCGCCGTGGTCTCTCCCGTCAACAAGATCTGCTTCAAGGGAGAGGAGATCGGCATCGGCGACGGCGGTATCGGCCGCATTACACAAAAGCTGTACGATACGCTGACGGGGATTCAGTTTGGCAAGACGGACGATCCCATGGGATGGGTTGTCAAGGTGAAGTGATAGTCTGATCAAGGAAAAGGGGGCGACCGCGTGCTTAGAGAGGTGAACGTTCATACAGACTGGTGCGAAATGACCATGAGCATGATGCGTGAGAAGCAGTTTGAAGCATGCGAGCGCCGACTTTTTGCCTACCCAAGCGTAAGTTTGTTTTCCTCGGAAGCGACGGAAAACGACGCTCAGATGCTTTTATCAGGTTCCTTTGACGACGTCCATGGCGAGGGCGGCAAGAAACTGGTCACGCTGGAAATGCTGCGCGAGCGCATTATGTCGCGTCTGCCTTTGGAAGCGGCGTTTCTAAGCGTGGGAGAGATGCAGCTTTTGGAAAAGCTGCTCTTGAATGACGGTGAGCTGCTGTTGGGCGACTGGGATGATATCGGCGCGGCGGAGGCGCTCGTCCGGCGGCTATGGTGCAGCTTTCACGCGCAGGACGACGATTGGACGCTCCTTTTGCCAAAGCCCCTGCATGAGCCGTTGCTGGCGGCGCTGGGAAATCCTGAAACGCCTAAGGCGCGTGAACGCCTGTTCCGCTATGACGCGACGATTCACAGCCTGCTTTACATCGCTGGCTTTCTGCATTCCGCGCAGCCAATGGCCTATTTCACCCAGGACGTCATGAGGCGAGGGGACGATCTGGCGGTTCAGATCGCAAGACGTTATATGCAGGCTTCCTTTGAATATGTTACAGACGCGAACGGAGACTTAATTCTGCTGCATCCGGGACTGGCGGATCCTTACCGGCTGGTGAAGAACCAGGCGGAGGATATGGCCTGCATCTTTGAGCTTACGCAGGAAACGATTATGGGCGGTATGAACGGCATTTTGCCGGAGGAAATTCCGCTGCATGAGGAGATGTGCGGCGCGCTGTTCGGCGCTCTGCGTCCGGAATACGAGTTGAGCGAGGCGGTGGAGGATCTGCGCATGCTCGCCAAGCAAGGCGTGAGCCTGAAGGAAATGGAGAGCGTAATGGCTTCCATGCTGGCCGTGCTCCCAACGGAGAGAATGAAAAGCGCGCTGAAGCGTCTCTATCTTTGCACGCCGCATTGGCTGACCCTTGGCGCGACGCAGATTCATTGAGCCGATGAAGCGATATACCTTTCGTGTCCCCCAGGAGTGCAAGGGCGGCAGGCTGTTTCGCTGCGTCTGCCGCATGCTGCCTGAAGTGCCTGAATACGCGATCAGAGAAGCGTTCCAAAAGCGCGATGTCAAGGTTGATGGCCGGCGCGTCGATTTGAACGCCGAGACCGTTGTCAATGCCGAGGTACAGGTTTATGTGCGAGACACGCAGAAACGTCGATTGATTCCGATTCTATATGAGGATGAAAATGTGATTGTGGCGGTTAAGCCCGCGGGAATCAGCTGTGAAAGGGACGCGTATGGCGAAGGGACGCTCGCGCGACTCTTGTATGAACAGCTGCTTGAGAAAAATCCGGACGCCGTCATGCCGCTTTTGTGCCATCGCCTGGATAATCAGACAGAGGGTTTGATCCTTCTGGCGAAGAACGAGCGTGTTCAGCTTGCGATGCAGGACGCTTTTCGCGACCGTCGGATCCATAAGAACTATATCTGTCTGGTTCGGGGGACGCCACGGCCTCAGCATCAGATTCTGTACGCTTATCTTACCAAGGACGCCCAAAGGGCACGCGTTTCAATTTCTGACAAAGAGACGCGCGGCGCAAAAAGGATCGTCACGGAATATACGGTTCTGGAGGCCGGAGAGTGCGCGAGACTGCTGATTGATCTGCACACGGGACGCACGCATCAAATTCGCGCGCATATGGCGTTCATCGGACATCCGCTGTTGGGAGACGATCAGTATGGTGACCGCGCGTTCAATCGGCAAAAAAAGGCGCGGAGATTGATGCTGTGCGCGACAAATCTGAAATTTGAGATGATGGGCGAGTTTGCCTATCTGAATGAAAAAATGTTTACTTATCAACCGTTCTTTTAGGGGAGAAAGAAATGAATACGAAGGATATCCGCCTGATCGTGATGGATATGGATGGAACGCTACTTGATCCGGAGAGGAAAATCAGCGAAGGAAACATGGAGACGCTTAAAGAAGCGCAGAAACGGGGTATCCATCTGGCAATTTGCAGCGGACGTCTCGCGGGGGACATCTCGCAGTTTGTGATGGATGAGCTTCAGGATTGCGCGGTACTTTCGCTCAATGGCGCGTATTGCATGCGCAGACCGATGGAGGATGTATTCGCAAATCATGTTTTTTCGGAAAGGATGCTTAGCGAATGCGTCCAAATCCTTTCCGAGGCGGGAATTCCCTTTGGCTGCTTTGCGCAGAATCGGCTTGTGCTGTTTGGTGAGATTACAAAGATGGATATGTGGTACAATGAATCCCAAAGCCCGTTTGCGCCACAGGTTTTGTGGGGGATGGATGGACTCGAGCGGATCGGAAGCGCGAATGTGAACAAGATTTTGTGCTATTCGCCTGATCAGACGAGGCTGAACGCAGCATATAAAGGGCTCTGCAAGGTGGAAGGACTGGAGATTTCCAGCTCATGGGAGCAGAATTATGAGCTGATGCCTCGCGGAATCGGCAAGGGATACGCGGTCAGGGAGCTTGCGCAACATTTGGGCCTGGATGCCTCGGAGGTCATGGCCATTGGAGATTATGACAACGACGTCGGCATGATCGCTTATGCCGGTCTGGGCGTGGCGATGGGAAACGCGGTTAGAACCATCCGGGATCATGCGGATTTTGTGACCAAAACAAACGGCGAGGATGGCGTGGCCTATGCCGTGCGTCGTTTTGCGCTTGATTAGTTGGAATCGTATACAAGAGAATTCCCGAGTTGGAGGATAATTGCATATGAAACAGAATTTGCGGGCGCTTTGGGCGCTCGTAAGGGAAAACCGCGCGCTATATATCGGCGCGGTGATATGCACGGCCGTGACGGTCGTCATTGGCTTTTTAACCCCGCTGGTGTTTTCAGAAACCATTGATGTGATCCTGTCAAACGGCGCGAGCTTTATGCCGGAATGGCTGAAGGCGCCCGTGCACGCGATGGGCGGCAGGGCCTTTTTGCGTGGAAATCTTTGGATTGTCGCGGCGTTGGTCATAGCGCTCAACGTGCTTAACGGGATTTTTTCCTATTTTAAAGAGCGCGCCACAGCCACGGCGGGTGAGAGCATCGCCAAGGATCTGCGCGAGCGGCTATACCGGCGGCTGAGCTATCTTTCCTTCCGCTATCATGTGCGCGCCGAAACCGGCGACCTGATTCAGCGCTGCACGAGTGACGTGGAGACGGTTCGCCGCTTCCTGTCTACCCAGGTGATCGAAGCGACACGCGCAGTTCTCATGACCGTTATCGCTTTCGTTATTCTGTTTGATCGGAACAGGGAAATCGCGCTCTATAGCCTGATGCTTGTGCCGGTGATGTTTGCCGGTTCGTATATTTTTTTCAACAAGATCACCAAGTCCTTCCGTCTCAGCGATGAGAGCGAGGGCAAAATGAGCAACGTGCTCCAGGAAAACCTCACAGGCGTTCGCGTCGTGCGCGCGTTTGGAATGCAGCAGAGCGAGGTGGAGAAGTTCGACCAGGCGAGCCGTGACTTCCAGAAAAAGACCTTCCGGCTCTACAATTACCTGGCGGTATATTGGGGCAGCATGGACTGCGTGACCATGCTGCAAATCATGATTACGCTTCTGATCTGCGTGTATAAGGCGATTCAGGGCGAAATCAGCGTGGGAACCCTGGTGGTCTTCACCAGCTATATTTCCATGCTGCTCTATCCCATTCGCCAGTTGGGACGCATCCTGAGCGACGCGGGCAAGAGCGTGGTGGCCCTTGGCCGTATACGCGAGATTCTGGAAGAGGAAGCCGAGCGGCCTGAGGAAGGCTCGCTCACGCCGCCGCTCAACGGCGACATCGTGTTTGAGCATGTCTGCTTTCGCTACGATGAGGATGGAAACGATGTCCTTTCCGATCTGTGTATGATCATACCGGCGGGTAAGACCGTTGCGCTGCTTGGAAATACCGGAAGCGGCAAGAGTACCATTGTCCATCTTCTGCAACGGCTGATCGAGCCGACATCTGGACGGATCACCATCGGCGGGGTGGATATCCGCCGCATCGACCGCTGGTATCTGCGTTCGCATGTGGGCTTGATGCTGCAGGAGCCGTTCCTCTATGGCCGCACGGTCATGGGGAATCTATCCATCGCCGTGCCGGACGCGCCTGAGGCGCGTGTAAAGGAAATGAGCCGGATTGCTCATGCGGATGGTTTCATCCGCTCGTTTGAAAAGGGCTATGACACGCTGATCGGCGAGCGTGGTGTGACGCTGTCCGGCGGGCAGCGCCAGCGTGTGGCGATTGCCCGCACGCTGCTTAAGGAAAACGACGTTCTTATTTTTGACGACAGCCTTTCCGCTGTGGATATGCAGACCGACCGCGCCATTCGCGAGGCGCTTAGAACCAAGCGGGAGGGAATCACGACTATTATTATCAGCCACCGCATCAGCACGCTGTGCGAGGCCGACCGCATTTTCGTTCTGGAGAACGGGCGCCTTTCGGATGAGGGCACGCATGAGGAGCTGACGAGCCGCGACGGCCTGTACAGGCGGATTTTTGCGATTCAGTCCGAGCTTAAGGACGATCTTGACCGCAGCCGCGCGGCGGTGGGAAAGGGGGAAGAGCCATGCAGGGATATGACGAAATAGATTATTCCCAAAAATTTGATTTTTCTTTGTGGAAGCGGCTTTTGGTGATCGCCAAGCCCTATCATAAATATCTATGGATGATCGTGCTTTTTATGAGCCTGAGCGCCGTGTGCGACGTTATCTTTCCGCAGCTGACCGGCTATGCCATCGATCATTTCATCGCCAGGCATACCACGGAGGGAATGGGCGGCTTTATTGCGACATATATGGGCACGCTCGCTGTTCAGACGCTTTGCATCTATTCCTTTCTTTATCTGAGTGGAAAGGTGGAGGTCGGCGTATGCTATCTCATCCGAAGGCTGGGCTTCCAAAAGCTTCAGGAGCTGCCCTTCTCCTATTATGACCGCATGCCGGTCGGATATCTTCTCAGCCGCATGACTACCGATACCCAACGCCTGGCGGACACCATCGGCTGGTCGCTGCTGGATTTGGTATGGGGCGTGGTGTTCCTGATCGTCTGCTCGATTCAGATGTTTATCCTGCATTGGCGGCTGGCGGCCGTGATCGTGCTGGTCATTCCACCGCTTGCACTGATCAGCGCGTACTTTCAAAAGCGTATCCTGGCGGCGCATCGCCAGACGCGCAAGATCAATTCCAAGATCACCGGCGCGTTTAATGAGGGCATCATGGGAGCCAAAACGACCAAAACCCTGGTGCGCGAGGAAAAGAACATCGAGGAGTTTGGCGAGCTGACCAGGGATATGAAGAAATACTCGGTGCGAGCCGCCTCCCTAAGCGCGCTGTTTTTGCCCATTGTGGTCTCCCTGGGATCGCTTGCGACAGCCTACGCGCTTTACGAGGGCGGCACCGAGGTGCTTTTGTCCACACTATCCCTGGGCACGCTTCAGGTATTTATCAGCTATACCCTGCAATTTTTCCAGCCGGTGCGCGATATCGCCCGCATCTTCGCGGAGCTGCAAAGCTCACAGGCGGCGGCGGAGCGCGTCCTGTCTCTGCTGGCGACGGAGCCGGAGATCAAGGATAGCCCAGAGGTTGTCGAACGCTTCGGAGACAACTTCCATCCCAAAAGGGAGAATTGGCCGGAGCTCCATGGGGACATCACCTTTGAAGATGTGAGCTTCCGCTATGCCGATGGTGAAAAGGTGTTGAGCCATTTCAACCTCCATGTGAGGGCGGGAGAAAGCATTGCGCTGGTAGGGGAGACGGGCAGCGGCAAGAGTACGATCGTCAATCTCCTGTGCCGTTTCTATGAGCCGACAGAGGGGCGGATTCTGATCGACGGCGTGGATTATCGGGAGCGCAGCCTTCTTTGGCTGCAAAGCCATTTGGGCTATGTGCTCCAGCAGCCGCATATGTTCAGCGGTACCATCCGAGACAACATCCGCTACGGAAGACCCGAGGCGACGGAGGAGGAGGTCGTGCGCGCCGCGAGGCTGGCCAACGCTCACAGCTTTATTTCTCGTCTGCCCAAGGGCTACGATACCTATGTGGGAGAGGGCGGAAGCCTGCTCAGCTCGGGCGAGAAGCAGCTTGTTTCCTTTGCGCGGGCCGTTTTGGTCGATCCCGCGCTGTTCATCCTTGACGAGGCGACATCCTCCGTGGACACGCACAGCGAGGCGTTGATTCAGGAGGCGATTACTGACATTCTGAAGGGACGTACCAGCTTTATGATCGCGCACAGGCTTTCCACTGTCCGTCAGGCTGACAGGATCCTTGTCATTTCCGACGGCAGGATTATCGAGGAGGGAACGCACGATCAGCTGATCGTCAAGCAGGGCTATTATTACGATCTCTATACCGGTCAGTTCCAGGACGAGCAAGGGCAGCGTGTGCTTAACAGCTTGGGAGCGGATAAGCCGGTTTGACAGGTACGATTGAAGATGATATGATTGTAACACGATCAGCGAAAGAGGCGAAAACCATGAGAATCGTCAATTATGGCTCCATGAACATTGATAACGTCTATTCTGTGGATCATACGGCGAAGCCGGGAGAGACCATTTTGGCCTTTGAACGCAATGTTTTTTGCGGCGGAAAGGGACTGAATCAGTCCATTGCGATTGCCAGGGCCGGCGGGAGAGTGTATCATGCGGGCGTTTTAGGCGAGGATGGCGGCATGCTCCTTGAGGCGCTTGAGACCAACGGCGTGGATACGGGCTTCATCCGCAGGGAAAAGGGGCCGAGCTCGCACACCGTGATCCAGGTGGATCGCAGGGGGCAGAACAGCATTATTGTCTATGGCGGCGAGAATATGCGCCCCACAGAAGCGGATATCGATCGTGTCCTGGCGTATTTTGGATCGGATGACGCCGTGATTTTGCAAAACGAGCTATACAATTCGGCCTTGATGATGAAGAAGGCGGCGCAAAAGGGATTGTGTGTGATTTTCAATCCCTCGCCGGTCAATGAGGCGCTTTTGGATTATCCGCTGGAGAGCGTAAGCTGGTTTTTGCTCAATGAGATCGAGGGTGAGGCGCTCACGGGCGAGACGGAGCCGGAGAGGATTCTTGAAGGACTTAAGGGAAAATATCCCAAGGCGTCGGTTGTGCTGACGTTGGGAGATAAGGGTGCGTACTGCCGTCAAGGGGACAAGGTGGTGTTCCAATCCGCGTTTCGGGTAAAGGCTGTAGACACTACCGCGGCGGGCGATACCTTCACCGGCTATTTTGTCTCCGGCCTCGCGGACGGCGCCCCGTTGGAGAAGATTATGCGCCGCGCCGCGCGCGCCTCCTCCATCGCGGTCGGACGCATGGGAGCGGCGGATTCCATTCCTCTGGCGGTCGAGGTGGACGCGTTGGAAAACTAAGGCGAATAGACAGGCAGGGACGCGACAGCGGTGTTGCGTCCCTGCTTCAATGCTTTTGGAGCTCTCATGTAGGGCTTCATGGCCGTAAGGCCGGTTTTTTATTTTTTGTTCAAAAGCCGCTTTTCTAGCTCATCCATCCCCGCGACCCTTAGCTCCGCCCGCAGATTGGGATAGAAGCCGTCGGGATCAAAGAGAATACCGGCCATGCCCGCATTGTGGCCGGCCTGGATGTCGATGGCACGGTCGCCGATCATGGCTGCTTGGGATGGATCGACGCCGTTGCGCGACATGAGGGCGATAAGCGCGTCGGGAGCGGGCTTGTCAGGAAAGCCGTCCACACGGGTAACAGCGTCGGAAAAGAGCGGCCAAAGGCCATCCCGATTTAACTGTTCGATTGCGAGCCGGTCACGGTGAGTGTAGAGGTAATGATGAAAACCGGCCTCCTTGAGCGCTGTCAGGCAGCCGCGTAAACCGTCATACGGCGGAAAATCGCGCTGCGCGTCATGGAAGCGATGAAAGGTGTCCATCACGAGATGGACATCCATACCGCTTTTGGCCGCCGCGGCCTGCGAGGCGTGAAAAACAGAGACCTTTAACATCCCTAGCGCGTCGTCCGATGCAATCAACCCTTTCAGCCCCAACGCGTTCAGAGCCTGGATGAAGGCAAGCGTTACCTGCGGATAGGAGTTATAGAGCGTTCCATCAAAATCCCAGAATAAATGGCGAATGTCGTCCGGCATCATGAGTCACTCCGTTCGGCGCCGTCGGCCCTTTCTTCGGCTATCTCCGTTTCCTTAGCTTGATTTTTCTCAGGAGTGACGATGCTGATCAACGCTTTTTCTACGCGATGGTCAAGAATCCGCTCAACCTGGATATGCAGGCTGTTCACGGTTACCTCTGGCGTCGAACCGTCCTCGGGAATGCTGGGGAAAAGGCTGAAGACCAGGCCACCCAAGGTATCGTATTCCTCATCCAGCGGGAGCTCGACACCCAGCGTTTCGCTGAGCGTTTTCAGGCTGACCGTACCTGTCACGCGCCAGAGATTTTCCTCAAGCTTCTCGATTTCAACATCTTCATTGGGGTCAAACTCGTCGTAAATGTTTCCTACGATTTCTTCAAGCAGATCCTCCATGGTCACGATGCCGCTCATTCCGCCGTATTCGTCCACAACGACGGCCAGATGGATTTTCTGCTTCTGCATGTTGGAAAAGAGCGTGTCCGCCGGAATGGTCTCGGGGACGAGATAGGGCGTCCGCAGAAGCTCGCGCAAGGGCTTAGGATGCTCAAGCTGCGCGTTGAGCAGGAAGTTGCGCGTGTTCAAGATGCCGATGATATCGTCGATATCGTCCTCATAGACGGGAAAACGGCTCAAGCCTGTGTTGCGGATGGTCTTGAGAATTTCGTCAAAGCCGTCCTCCACATGAAGCGCCACGACATCCATACGATGCACCATCACATCAGCGGCGGTGGTATTGTTAAACTCGAAGATGTTTTCGATCATAGCGCGCTCGTCCTGCTCAATGGCGCCGCTTTCACTGCCGATGTCGACCATCATACGGATTTCTTCCTCCGTCACCTCTTCGGAGGAGGCGTTGGGATTGATACGCATCAGACGCAGAACACCGTTTGTGCTGACGGTAAGCAGCCACACCAGGGGTGTGAAGATGACCGAGATCACTCGAAAGATCTTGGCGGACATCCGAGCGATCCGTTCGGGCCGTTGAAGCGCGATACGCTTGGGAACGAGCTCACCCAGAAGAAGCATGAGGAAGCTAAGAACGAGCGTGGTCAAAACAATACATATGGCATGAAGCGAGGCGGGGGAAAGAAAGGTCAGCCCCGCTCCCTTCAAAGCGGCCGACAAAAGAGGAGCGAAGACGTTCGCCGCGAAAGCGCTTGCCAAAAAGCCGCACAGAGTGACGCAAACCTGAACGGTGGAGAGAAAACGGGCGGGCGTTTCGATCAGCCTAAGCAGACGGATCGACGATTTGTCGCCGTCCTCGGCCTGCTTGCGAATTTTGTTTTCATTCAAAGAGACGATAGCCGTTTCGGTCGCGGCAAAATACGCGTTGATCAAAATGAGTACGAGCTGAAGGAAAATCTGACTGCCTATGGGGTCGTCCAAGCGAATAACCTCCCTGATTTCAGCGGACTGTAACCGCATGATTTCTCATTATAGCATAAAACAACGCGATTTGCATCTGTCATTTGAAAACCTGGTGTAAAAAATCGCCTCCTTCGAGGGAAGGAGGCAAACAAAATCAGGCGGGCATCAGCTCGTCGATTTGTCTTAGTTCGTCCACGGTAAAGGGCGGAGCGTTTACGATCCGGCAATTTTGGACAATCTGCTCGGGCTTGCTCGCACCGATGAGCACGCTGGTGACTTCGGGCCTGCGCAGATCCCAGGAAAGCGCCATTTCAGCGAGGCTTTGCCCACGCTCCCGCGCGAGCGCGTCAAGCTTGCGAACGCGTTCCAAAAGCTCGTCCGTCAGGAAGGAGGGCTTTAGGAAGCGCGGATCATGAGCGGCGCGGCTGTCGGCGGGAATGCCGTTGAGATAGCGGTTGGTCAGGACGCCGTTGTAAAGCGGGGCGAAGGCGATGCATCCGACCTTTTCACGGCCCAGCACGTCAAGCAGCCCACTTTCGGGCTTGCGCATCAGCATGCTGTAGCTCGGCTGATGAATAAGCAGGTGCGTTCCCATTTTTTCAAGGACACGGATCGCCTCGGCGGCCTGATCGGCGTCATAGTTGGAAATGCCGACATAAAGGGCCTTGCCGCTTTTGATGATGTCATGAAGCGCCCCCATGGTTTCCTCAATCGGCGTTTCAGGATCGGGACGATGATGATAGAAAATGTCCACATAGTCAAGGCCCATGCGTTTGAGGCTCTGATCGAGGCTCGCCATGAGGTACTTGCGGCTGCCCCAGTCACCGTAGGGCCCCGGCCACATGTCATAGCCCGCTTTGGTGGAAATGATCAGCTCGTCGCGGTGCGGCCTCCAGTCCCGCTGCATGTGCTGACCAAAGTTGCGCTCGGCCTCCCCATAAGGCGGGCCATAGTTGTTGGCCAGATCAAAGTGGGTAATGCCATTGTCAAACGCCGTGCGAAGCAGGCTTTGCTGGACTCCAAACGGTGTGATGCCGCCAAAGTTGTGCCACAGACCTAAAGAGACCATCGGCAGCTTCAGACCGCTGTTGCCGCACCGGCGATAGGTCATTTGCTCATAGCGGGCTTCAGAGGGAATATACATAAGCGTCCTCCTATAATTCAATGGTCACGCTGCCGACAGCCTTGCGGAAATCCTTGATCTTTTTATTGATCACAAGGAGGGTAACAAGATCAAGCACGGATTCCACGATCAAGGAAACGCCGATGAATTGGACGGAGATAGAGGCGATGAAGGTGGGCTTGGTTATCGAGAGAATACCCAGAAGGAAGGAGACGAACGCGGCGATCAGCACGGCCCACCAGCGACTTTCGCCGATGCGCTTGAGATCGACGCCGAGCTGGATCTTGCTGAAGCCGCCAATCAGAAGCGAGACCCCCCAAAGGAAGGGCAGCAGGGCGGAGAGAAAGGTGGGCTTAACGAGCAGAAGCAGGCCGAAGAAGAGCGTAACCAGACCCAGGGCAAGCTCCATGCCCATCACGCCATCCAGCACGCTTCCGCGCAGATAGCCGATGATGCAGCAGATACCGGCGATGCACAGGACGGCGGCGAGCGCAAAGTTGGCGATGCTTAACGCCAGGTTCGGGAAAAGCAGAAGCAAGAGACCGCAGACGAAATAAAACAGAATGGCCGTCCAGAGCGTGGAAGTGCGGTTAAAATCACGGGTAAATCGCTTCATAAAGAACATCCTTTCATAGTTGGTAGTCATCGCGTGGAGGAATGGGCAAAGAAGGCGTGGATCGCGTCGATTACGCGCGCGCAGTCGTCCTCGGTCAGCTCGTAGTACATGGGCAGACGCAGAAGGCGCTCGCTGAGTTGAGTTGTATAGCGATCTTCGCCGGAAAAGCGCCCGAATTTCAGACCGGCGGAGGCGCTGTGAAGGGGAATGTAATGGAAGACCGCGCTGATTTCTCGCTCACGTAGGTAGGCGATCAGATCGGAGCGCTCGCTCAGGCTGTTAAGGATGATATAGAACATATGCGCGTTATGGAGGCAATCCTGCGGAACCTTCATCATCCGAAGCAGCCCGTCGTCTTCAAGATCCGCAAGCCCCTGGCGGTACTGCTCCCAACGCGCCATGCGGGCGGACGCGATTTGCTCGTGCTGCTCAAGCTGGGCCAGCAAATAGGCCGCGTTGAGCTCGCTGGGAAGGAAGGACGAGCCGATATCGACCCATGTGTATTTGTCCACCTGACCGCGGTAAAAACGGCTGCGGTTCGTGCCCTTTTCACGGATGATCTCGGCGCGCTCCACCAGTTCGGGATGATTGAGAATGACCGCCCCGCCCTCACCCATGGAGTAATTCTTGGTTTCATGGAAGCTGAAGCAGCCGATATCGCTCAGCGCTCCCGCGGGTCGCCCCTTATAGAAGGAGCCGACGGCCTGCGCCGCGTCCTCGATCATTCCCAGGCCATGCTCCTGGGCGATCGCGCCCAGCGCGTCCATATCGCAGCAGACGCCCGCGTAGTGAACCGGCACGATCGCTCGCGTCCTTGGCGTGATCGCCGCGCGCACACAATCAGGGTCGAGGTTCATCGTATCGGGATCGATATCCGCAAAGACGATCTTCGCGCCGCGCAGGACAAAGGCGTTGGCGGTGCTGACGAAGGTATAGGACGGCATAATGACCTCGTCTCCCGGCTGGATATCCAAAAGAAGCACCGCCATTTCAAGAGCCGTCGTACCGGAGGTGGTCAAAAGCGCCTTCGGCGCGCCCGTCATCGCCTCCAGCCGCTCGTTGCAGGCGCGGGTAAAGGGGCCGTCGCCGCAAATTTTTCGACTCTGAATGGCCTTCTCAACATAGATCGAGCTTTGCGGAACATATGGCGGAATGTTAAAGGGAATCATCAAAATCGCCTCCCGTGGAAACATGAGATGCTATACACGCATTTTTATTATATCACGCTGAAAATCGGTTGTCATTCACCTTTTGCTGTTTTGTCGAAAAGACCGTCTAAAAACAGGGAAACGATGTCGATCTCACTCGTCTGATACAGCATACGGCTGCCGACCACATCCTCGACCTCGCCCACCACGGGACGGCCCCGGTCATAGAGCAGATCGACGCCCGCCATGCGAAGCGGTGCGCCCGCCTCGTCAAAACGCCGGATAACGGCCTGCGCCAGCGCGCGCTCCTCTGGAGAGAGCGTGTGCGGCCGAACCCGCCCGCCCTGCTTGAAATTGCTGACCACGCCCTGTACCGCCGTGCGCATAACCCCCGCGAGGATGTGTCCGTGCAGCACATACACGCGAAGATCGCGCCCAGGCTCGGAAACCACGGCCTGCTGAAGCATGGGCTCGGGCTGAATCCGCGCCGCAGCGTCGTGCCACTCATCGTCGTTTCGCACATAAAGCACACGATCCCCTCCATGACTGCAAGCGGGCTTAAGAATGACCGGGAAGCGCGTGCCCCGGGGAGGCCGCGCCGCGTTTGGGGGAAGAAAGACGCTTTCCGGCATAGGGAGCCCATGAAGAAACTGGTGCGTGACGCGCTTGTCATTGCAGATAGCGCAGACGCGGCTGTTGTTAAGCACCGGTATGCCCATGCGCTCGAAGTGACGGCTGACCAGGCTGCTGCGCTGTCTGGAAAGCACGGCGCGCGGACGCGCGGCGATTCCGTCGCGCAGACAATAGGCGCCTCCGGAGGCATCCATGCCAAGGCTCAGCTCGCTCATGAGCACAGGGACGATGGAAAGCCCGCGCGCCTCGCCGCGCTCACGCATCATATCGGCAAAGACGCGGTTGACCTCGAAGTCGGGATCGTCATACAGAATCCAAAGCTCATCCATCACTCGTTCAGCCTTTCAGCAATATGGCGCATAATCGCGTCCGCTATGTTTACTCCGGTGCATTCCAGCGTCGTTTTGAAATGCGCGTTGGAATTGACCTCGCAGAGCAAAGGCCCGTCCTTGCCAAACAGCACGTCCACTCCGGCAAAGTCAAGCCCTAACAGCTCCGTGGCGCGAACGGCGAGCTCCTCCTCGGCTCTGGTGGGCGAATACGGCGCCATGGTGCCACCGCGTGTCAGATTGCTTCGAAAATCGCCGTCCGTGCTTTGACGCAGCATGCTGGCGACCACACGCCCGCCGACGACGTTTAGCCGCGCGTCGCGGCCGTAGCTTTCGTGGATCAGCTCCTGAAACAGCATGGGCGTTCCCGCGAGTGAGCGAACCTTTTCCTCAAGCGCGTCCTCGTCATGAAACAGATAGACCTGCTGTCCAAAGGAACCAAAGCATTCTTTGAGAACGACGGGAAAACCGAGCGCCCGCGCGGATTCCTTGACGAAACGAAGGTCGGTGTAGCCGACGTTTGAAAAGGTCTTCGGCAGGAGAATGGTGCGCGGCATGGGAATCCCCGCCCGCTTCAACCGCAGATAGGTAAGCGCCTTATCGTCGCACCACAGGATGCTGCGCGCGCGGTTAAAGACGCGCAGACCGCGCGCTTCCAGCTGTGTGGCAAGCTGAACGTCCTTATCCCAGAAAAGGACAAAATTATATTCGGCTCCATCAAAATCGTAGGTTTCCACGCTGGGGGAGAGCTCGGCGTTGGTATACACGCTCAACTCTATTCCCTGCGCGTGCGCGGAGGCGAGCAGGGTGCGATAAAGATCGTCAAATTTTGTGGCGCGCAGGAAGGCGTTGACCACCATCAGTCCATGGAGCATATCATCACGTTCCTTTGATAGGTTCAGGGCAGGGCCTCTATGGCGTCTATCGCGGCCCTTAAGGCGGCGTAAACGTCTGAAAAGCGCTCCCGCGCGCTGTCCTCCATCAGCAGGGCGCTGTTGAGCTCCAGCAGCAGCGAGGGAATGCCCATACGGGCCACGACGGCGCTCACCGTATAGGGCCTGGATGCCGAGAAGGGATCGTCCAGTGTGACCGGCGAGAGTCCAAAGCACTCAAAGGCGTTTCGCACGCATGAAACCGCCTCCGCGAGCCCATTGAGATGCGCGCCCTGCCCTGTTCCGATGCACAGGGCCATGGGACGGTTTGGCGAAAGCTGATGAAGGTCGAGAACACAGCGTATTTCATGCGATTGGAGATAGCCGCAAAGCGCGTCGCGATAGGGGCTCCAGGGGTCGTAATTCGCATCGTCGTCCATGTTCCGGCTCTTATAGATGCAGGGGACGCGCTCATGACGGTTGAGCAGGAGACAGAGCATACCCGTATAGCGCTCGGCCTGCTTCAGACGCCCCTCGCGCGTCTGAAGCACGGCGTGCGGGGCGCTGAGCATGACGCGCCCTTTCCCCTCCAGGAGAACAAAGGACTCAGGGTGCTCCACCATGTCGAAAAAATATTCCAGAAGCTCCATGGCCTCCTGATTCATAAGCCCCCTCCTAATCGCGGATAGTCTAGCATGTTTGGGAGGGAATTGTCAATTTGTAAGGTTGCAATCGGCATCGGCTCTTATTATAATGGGGGAGGTGAGCCACACAAAGGAAATTTGGAGGAAATAAAGTGGAAGAAAAGGAAAATGAGCTTGGCTCAAAACCCGTAGGCAGACTGCTTTTCAGCCTGGCCCTTCCGGCTATCACCGCGCAGGTGGTGAATGTGCTGTATAATATGGTCGACCGCATGTATATCGGGCACATTCCAGAGGTGGGGGCCGACGCATTGACCGGCGTTGGGGTGACAATGCCGGTCATCATGCTGGTGAGCGCCTTCGCGACGCTTGCGAGTATGGGCGGCGCGCCGCGCGCGTCCATCATGATGGGACGCGGCAGCAAAACGGACGCGGCGCGGATCCTGGGCAACTGCGCGACGGCGCTCGCGTTGACGGCCGTTGTCCTGACGGCGGGCATTTTGCTTTTCGGCCGTCAGGCGTTGCTTGTGTTTGGCGCGAGCGAGGAGACCATCGGATACGCGTGGGACTATTTGTCGATCTACGCGCTGGGAACCATTGCCGTGCAGATGTCGCTTGGGCTGAACGCCTTTATCACTGCACAGGGCTTTTCCCGCGTCAGTATGCTGACGGTCGTCATCGGGGCCGTCCTGAACATCGCTCTGGATCCGCTGTTTATTTTCGCTTTCGGAATGGGCGTCAGGGGCGCGGCGTTGGCCACCATTCTCTCTCAGCTCGTATCAGCTCTTTGGGTTGTCCGTTTTTTGACTGGGAAAAAGACGCTTCTGCGCATCCGGAGGGAAAATCTTCGGATCTCTGCCTCAATTTATCTGCCATGCGTAGCGCTGGGCCTGGCGCCGTTCATCATGCAGCTGACCGAGAGCATTCTCTCCGTCTGCTTCAACGCCTCCCTTTTGCGCTATGGCGGCAATGTCGCCGTCGGGGCGATGACGATTTTAAGCAGTGTGATGCAGTTTTCTCTCCTGCCGCTGCAAGGCTTTACGCAGGGCGCGCAGCCCATCATCAGCTACAATTTCGGCGCGGGGAAGAAGGAGCGCGTGTACGGCTGCTTTCGGATCCTGATCGCCGTTTGTCTGACCTATTCGATGCTCCTGTGGGCGTTGGTCATGCTCGCGCCGCAACTGTTCGCGGCGATGTTTACCAACGACGCAGAGCTTACGGCCATGACGGTTCACGCTCTGCGCATCTACATGGGGACGACGGGGCTGTTCGGTATCCAGATCGGCTGTCAGCAAACGTTCGTTTCGATGGGAAACGCCAAGATGTCGGTCTTTTTGGCGCTGCTGCGCAAGGTGTTTCTGCTGATCCCGCTGATCTTTATCCTGCCGTGCTTTTTGCCAAACAAGCTCGACGCGGTGTTCTTCGCGGAGCCGGTTGCGGATTTTATCGCCGTCAGCGTGACGGGGACGATGTTCTTCCGCTCGTTCAGGCGGTATCTGCATGAGCCGTCCGAGACGGCCTGAGCGCGCGTCAGTCCTCAAGGATGACTTTCCATGCTTCGATCAGGCGTTCCAGACGCCAGGCCGCGTTGGCGGCGCTTGTGGAGGGCAGGACGGAGGCCTGAAGGCCGCAGGGGCCCGAAAGAAAGCGTTCGTAGAGCTCATAGGAGCGGCGGCCATTGCAAAAGACACGTCGTATCCGCGTCCTTTGCAGGAGGGACGCGACGTCGTTGGGGACGGCGTTGCGGATGCTTCCGTCGCTGCTTCCGACAATCTCGCAGCGATAAAGCACGTCCCATAACGCGATATCGTGGGCAAGCGCGAAAGCCCGACGATCCTGTATCCCGACGGGCGTCGGCTCCCCATAGAGACCGGCCAGCACGCGCCAGAAACGGTTTTGCGGATGTCCATAGTAAAAGCCGGTTTCGCGGGATTTGACCGAGGGAAAGGATCCCAGGATCAGTACGCGTGAGCGCCCGTCCCACACGGGCTCAAAGGGATGAATGACCGTTTCACACTCCAAGGTTCGCACCGCCCCTCCAAGCAAGCTCCAATGGCAAAAGCATAGCAGGCTGCGGCCGACATCGCAAGGGCTGGATGGAAATTCATCGTAAAAAATGCGGCAAAAATACACAGGGGCACTTGATGTTCCTTGGAAAGATTGCTATACTTTTATAAATGCCATTATCAAAATGGCAATTTTTGTTCTACCGTGGAGGGAGGATGATGCCCAAACCGATACGCATCTGCATGTTTGGCGGATTCAATTTGTCAGTGGGAAGCGAGTGCTTCGATCAAGTCGTCGGCAAGTCACGCAAGGGTCTGGCGCTTTTGCAGTATCTGATCCTCAAGTATAACGCGGTCGTGCCTAATTATAAGCTGATAGAAGAGATCCTCTGGCCGAACGAGAAAAGCTCGAATCCTGAAAATGCGCTCAAAACGCTGGTTAGCCGTTTTCGTACCATCCTCAACCAGATCACGCTGGGACTCGGCGCCTGCATTTCGGCCGCCCGAGGCGGATATCAATTTAAGCTCCTGGAGAATATGAGCGTCGACCTGTTTGAGTTTGAGGAGTGCCTCAGGGAGCTGGAGGATTGCAGAGAGCTTACGGAGCAGACGCGCCTTCTGTTTACGCGTCTGATCGCCTTTACATTGGCAACCTGTTTCAGGGCAATGCTCAGGAGGACTGGGCGGTCAGTATCAGCGTCAGCCTGCATGACCGCTATATCAAAACGGTTCATCTTTACTTGCAGCTACTCGAGGAGAAGGAGGACTATGACGAGATCATCCACACCTGCCGTCGCACGCTGGAGACAGACTCATTCGATGAACGGCTGCATTTGGAGCTGATGCAGGCGCTGGTAAAGACGAACCGCACCAATGAGGCGCTGATGCAATATAAGCATGTGACCAACATGCACTTCCGCTATCTGGGCGTGAAGCCGCCGGAGGAGATTCAGGAATTCTATAAGCATATTATCCAGGTCGGCGATACGCTGGATATGAATCTTGACGCGATCCGCAATGAGTTGCGCGAATTCGGGGACGTGCACGGCGCGTTTGAGTGCGAATACGCGGTTTTTCGTGAAATCTATAACCTTCAGATGCGCAATCTTGAACGCCTCGGCTCCAGCATGTATATCGCCATGATTATGATTACGAGCATGGACGGCGAAACGATGGACCCGCTCAAGCTGGATGACATCATGAAGGGGCTGGGGAATGTGCTTAAGGTGCATCTGCGCAAGGGGGATACCATTACGCAGTTCAGCCCGTCGCAATATGCTCTGCTTTTGCCGACAGTGAACGTGGAGACAGGACATATGATCATGGAGCGCATCAAGCGCTACTTTTATCAGATGTATCCCAATTCCAACGTTATGTTCAGCTACCGCATCGGGCCGCTGAGCTCCAGCATGCGACCGCTGAAGTTAGAGAATTCCGTCGGCGGCAAAGCGAAAAAGACGCAGCTGAAAGAAACGGTTTAACATTTCCTCCGATCGGGTACAATAGAATAGGAGAACAGCGTCAAAGGAGGCAGAATTATGGCTGTTACGAAATTAACGAATGAGACCTTTGAAAAGGAAGCCCTGAAGGGCGATAAGCCGGTCCTGGTGGATTTTTATGCGGATTGGTGCGGACCGTGCAAGATGCTTTCGCCGGTGGTGGATGAAATTGCCGAGGAGAACGGCGACGTGAAGGTGTGCAAGCTCAACGTTGACGACGCGTCCGATATCGCGGCCCGCTACGGTGTCATGAGCATTCCCACGCTCATTGTGTTCAAAAACGGCGAGGCTGTGTCAAGGACGGTCGGTGTTCAGAGCAAGCAGACGATTCTGAACATGCTGAAATAGGCAAGCCAAATAGAAAACCCGCATGCCGAAATCTGAACCGCTCCCCCTCAAGTAGACAATTGAAAAAATAAAGTTTTTCTGCCATCAGATTTTGGTCTGGTGGCAGTTTTATGCTGCCGCCAGATAATGGTTGGGGTGTATCCCAAATTTTGTGCAAACTCCGCACAGGGCGCAAAACAGCGCATCATATTTTCAGAGCGGCAGCGGCTC
>CAYQCL010000012.1:0-51466 GCA_964416065.1 uncultured Oscillospiraceae bacterium
CTTGACTCTCTGTTTTTCTATCCTTAATGTTACCGTTCTATTGTAACTCAACAATAACGAAAATGAAAATTTCCGCAAAACCACTTTCCAAGGCGAAGGTTTCATGCTATAATATCTGCGTTGCCCAGCTAAGGTAATGTGGTTCAGGTTCCTTCCCTTCGAGTTTGTTCGAAAGCACGGAAACCCACGCCAAGTAACTAAAAGCAAATGGGAGACAGAACAAACCAGAAAATGGAGGAAACCAACAATGTTTGAAGACAAGACTCTGGTATGTCGTGACTGTGGCAAGGAATTCGTGTTCAGCGCTTCTGAGCAGCAATTCTTCGCTGATAAGGGCTTCCAGAACGACCCCACTCGCTGCCATGAGTGCCGTGCTGCCCGCCGTAACCGTGAAAATCCCGGCCGCGCCGAGCGCCAGTACTTTGAAGTGATCTGCGATGGCTGTGGCGCCACTACCCAGGTGCCCTTCCAGCCCAAGGGCGATCGCCCTGTGTACTGCCGCGAGTGCTTCGAGCGCAACCGCAACAACCAGTATTAAGAGATCGAACGGCTGGTGTCCGAGGGTGCCATGCCGTTTTTTGTATTTCAAAAAAAGGGAAGGATGACCCACGGGCCGTCCTTCCCTTTTTCGCTACATCCAAAGCAGATATGCCAGCGTTACGACCAGTCCGATCAAGAACATCATCAGGCCAAAGCTGATGGATCGGGTCAGGCGCCTGAACTGCGATGCGGCCTCCTCTTGGCCTGCCGCGAAGGCGCTCGCAAAGTGAAGCGTAATCGGCTTTTTACGGCAAATGGTTCTGTTAAGGAACGCCGAAATGCCATCAAATACGCGGCCCAGACCATAGGTGAAATGATTGCCCACAGGGACGGGCTCGGGAGGCTTGGCGGGAGAGAGCGCCGTTCGGCGCAGAGCCAGAGCAACGCCGTCCCCGATCCCATCCAGCAAACGGGCCGCGAAGGAACCGATGGCCTTGAGAAGAATGATCAGCCAATCCATCAGCCGATCAATGACATAGGCCACACCATAGCCGAGCGCGATGAGTCCCCTGATGAGGGGACGATAAATCCCATCCTCCAGATCCAGCCATTTGGGCCAGCGTTCGGGATAGCGTCGAAAGCCACCCTCTTCCTTAGCCATAAGGAAGAACCAGTTGAGCGTAAACAGCACGCCGCCCACCACGATGGATTTGAGCGCTCCGATGAGGTTTTCCGAACTGAAATAGACGATGGGCGTATGATGCGGCGCGGCGGCCTGCATGAAGGGACGCACCAGCTCGCCCACGCCGGTCATGAATACGCCGGGCAGAAGGCCCAGCAGCGGAATCAGCGCCGCGCACAGCGCCAGCGCGATCGCGGACGGGGCAGAGAGATAGTGCTTCATCCCGTCGTATTCCGCCTGACGGGTAGGGTTGTGCTGCCAGAACAGGCAGAGATAGAGCTTGAGCATATAGCAAAGCGTCATGCCGCCGGAAATGATGAACAGCGTCTCGCCAATCTGATAGGGCAGCGCGTTCAGCCCCGCCTCGTTCAGCTCTGCGATGTACTCCAAAAGGCCCTCGTGCAGCAGCGATTTGCTGATGTAGCCGCTGAAGGCCGGTATGCCGCTGATGCCCAGCATACCCATGAGAAAGGCGAAATGAAGCACGGGCTTTTTGCGCCCAAAGCCGCGAACGCCGTCAAGAGACAGCTCGTGCGCGTTCATCGCGACGACGCCCGCGCACAGAAACAGCACGAGCTTGAACAGCGAGTGGTTCAACATATGCTGGATGGTGCCGTAGGCCGCCAGGCCATTTTCGCCCGCGCAAAGGCCCTGCACCCCAACGCCGACCATGATGAAGCCGATCTGGCTCAGGGATGAGCAGGCCAACGTGCGCTTCAGGTTCGTAGAGAAGATGGCCAACAGCGCACCTAGGAACATCGTGATCACGCCGAGGCGAAAGATCAGATCGCCAAAGGCGGTACAGCCGCGCATCAGGGCGCAGGTGAGAATCAGCATGCCCAACACGCCCGCTTTGGTGAGCATGCCGGAGAGAAGCGCGCTTGCGGGCGCGGGCGCGACGGGGTGCGCCTTGGGTAGCCAGATATGCAGCGGGAACGAGCCCGCCTTCGCGCCGAACCCGAAGAGAATGAGCAGTGCGGGAAGCCATAGCCTGTCAAAACCGATTGTCTGCGCGACGGCGGTAAGAGAGGCATAGGGAAGCGTCGCCATACCGCTAGGGAGCAAGAACAGGCCCATCAGCATCACCAGACCGCCGATCACGGCGATGTAGAGATACGTCTGCGCGGCGCGCATGGCCTCGGACGTTTCCTCCTGTGCCACCCATGGATAGCTCGCCAGCGACATGACCTCGAAGAAGAGGAAGGCCGAGTAGAGCGAGTCGCTCAAAAACAGGCCGATTGTCGCGCCCAGCGTGAGCAGCGTAAAGAAGGCGTAGCGATCCACGCTATGCTCATGCAGAAAGTAATCACGGCTGAAGATGGAGGTGACGAGCCACATCGTCGCCGCTATGGAGGCATACAGCGCGCGGAAACCGTCGGCGCGCATTCTTAACCCCATCCCACAAAAGCCGTTCCAAATCAGGACGCTTTCCGCCCCACGCGCGGCCTGAATAAGCAGAAAGACCACCGACAGGAGCGTCAGCGCCGACGCGGCGATCATCGCGGCGACCGCGTCTCCCTTGCGCCTGTGCCCTAGCGCGTAGGCGGCGGGGGCGGCAAGGATTGGCAGAAGCGCCGGAAACAGCAGAAGAGAATTTCCTTGCATGTGAGACCCTCCTTAGATCAGACCCGCGGCAACCTGAGCCAGATAGCCGGTCAGAGGCGCAGAGAAAAACACAAGCGCGAGCATTACCAGGCACAGAAGCGCAAGGGGCAGCTTCATGCGCCAGCCAGGGTCATAGCTGCGCTCCTCAAGCCCCGAAACGGGGTTCAGGGGAAGCGTGTAGGCCGAGAAGGCGGGAACGACCATGTAAATGGCCGTCAGAACGGCGGAGATCAAGAGTACGACGACGCCCGTGACGCCAAGGGCGGTTCCGTCAGAGACGGCGGCGGTTGCCAGCGCCCACTTGCTCTGGAAGCCGATGAAGGGCGGAATGCCCACCAGCTCGATGCCGCAGAAGGTGAAGATCGCGATTATGAAGGGCATGCGTCGGCTCATGCCGCGCAGATCCTCCACATAGCTCTTGCCGGTTTTGACCATTACCGCGCCCACACAGCTGAAGAGCGAAATTTTCATCAGCGCGTGATAGACCATGTGCATCAGGCCGCCTTGGAGCCCCTCAGGGGTCAGAAGCAAAGCGCCGAAAAGCACATAGCTTAAGTTGCTCATGGTGGAGTAGGCGAGGCGGCGCTTCATGTGGTGCTCGCGCACGGCCATCGCGCTGCCGATCAGGATGCTGAGCATGGCGATGATCAGGCATACCGTCTGCGCCCAGGTTCCGCGGATCAGTTCCGCGCCGAAGCAATAGTAGCTCATGCGGATGACCGCGAACGCGCCCGCCTTGACCACCGCCACCGCGTGCAGAAGCGCCGTGACCGGCGTGGGGGCGACGCTGGCCGTGGGCAGCCAGTCATGAAAGGGGAAGATGGCCGCCTTGACGCCAAAGCCCAGAAAACCAAGCAGGAACATGGGGAGAAGCAGCCCAGAGGGGGCGAGCTGAAGAGCCGCGATACCGCCCGGGGTGAAGTTGGAGGTTCCGCTGAAATGAATGACGGTAACGAGCGCGAGAAACGCGAGCGCCGCGCCGCCCAACGAGTAGTAGACGTACTTGCGGCCCGCGTATACGCTCTTGGGCTTCATGCCATGGGTGACAAGGAACAGAGTGGCCAGCGTCAGAAGCTCATAGAAGATGTACATCGTCATCAGATCCTCAGCGAAGGCGATGCCCAGCGTAACGGAGTAGCTGAGCAGATAGAAGCCGAAGAAATGATTTTCGCCACCCTCATGCGCCATGTATTCAAAGGCATATAGGGTCGACAGCGGCCACAAAAAGGCCACCAGCGAGCCAAACACACGTCCCAGCCCATCGAGATTGAAGCTGATGGTGAGCAGGGAGGAGAGTCTGAGAAGCGTAAAATTGTGCGGGCCGGCGGTGAGCACGCACCAGGCCACGCAGGCGGACGTCAGAAGCGTCGCCGTCATGGTTAGGACATGGCAGGCCCGAAGGCTCCTCGGACGCCAGAGAAACAGCGCGCACGCACCGAGCGTCGGCAGAAGAATGGAGAGAAACAGCATGTTTGGTCTGCCTCCTTACAGCACAGCGGACGAGATGGCGGTCGCGGCCCCCTCCACCAGAGAGGGGCAAAGGCCAAACAGGATGGTCAGAACCGTCAGCACGATCAACGGCAGATACGTCCGCCAGCCGACTTCGCAGCTCTCCAGCTCGCTCTCGGTATGGCCCGGGAAGAAGCCATCGATGCTGACCGGCAGCAGATAGGCGGCGGTCAGAAGCGCGCTGACGAGCAGAACGACCGGCCCAAGCCAAGAAAATACCGTGATGCCGCTGCTCATTGCGCCCTGCGCCAGCTGCCATTTGCTGAAGAAGCCGCTCAGCGGGGGCACGCCCACCAGACTGACGCTCGCCAGGGTAAAGCACCACATGGTTACCGGCATGCGCTTGCCGATGCCGCGAAGATCGCGCACATCGGTAAGACCGGTCTTCATAATGATGGCGCCCGCGCAGAGAAATAGCGCGTTCTTCATCACGCTGTGGAACACGGCATGCAAAAGCGCGCCGCGAAGCGCGAGATCGTTCAGCAGGAACACGCCGAAGAGAATATAGCTGACCTGCGACACAGTGGAGTATGCCAGCCGCTTCTTCAGGCCCGTCGTTTTAAAGGCCATCATGGAGCCCATGAACACGGTCAAAAGCGCCAGGATGAGAAGCGCTGTCTGCACCCACGTGCCGCGCAGGAAATCCGGCCCCACCACATAGTAGATCACACGGATGATGCATAGAACGCCCGCCTTGGTGATCACGCCGGAAAGCACCGCGCTCGCGGGTGCGGGGGCAATGGGATGCGCCGTGGGCAGCCAGCCGTGCATGGGGAACATACCGGCCTTGGTGCCAAAGCCGATGACGGTCACAAACAAAACCGCGAGCAGAAGCGGGGAGGCTGCCTCGGAAGAGAGCGTTCCGCCCGCCACAAACAGCGTTGTCGTCGCGTTGGAGGTGAAGAAGAAGATGCCCAGCAGGCCCATCATCGCGCCCGCGATGGAGTAAAGCAGATATTTGATGCCTGCCGCCACGGCCTCCTTGCTCAGCGAGTGAAGCACCAGCGCGACAGACAAGAGCGTCATCATCTCAAAGAAGAGGTACATCGTCACCAGCGTTCCGGAGAAGCACAGGCCCATCAACGCCGCCAGGGTCAGCAGATAAAAGGTATAAAACCGCTTCTGAGCGCCCTCATGAGCCATATAGCGGAAGCTGAACGCGCCGGAGTTGAGCCACATCGCGCTCATCAAAAGCGCGAAGAGACGGCCCAGCGCGTCGGAATGGAGAACGACGGGCAGCGTGGCCGTGATGGAAAAAAGCGTGATCGCCCCGTCTCCCGTCAGGCAGAGGGCGGCGGTCAAAAGAAAGCTTATGGTCAACGCTGCCATTACAAAGCGGTTGCGCGGCTTTTCCTCATTCATCGCGGGAAGAAACCAGCATACCGCCGCGCACAGCGCCGGAAACAACGGGGTCAATACCAACAGGGTTGCTTGCATCTCGAAGCCTCCTCAGTCAAACATCGCCAGTCCGGCACGGATGGCGTTCATAATCGGATCGGCCATCAGACCGACCAGCACGTTCAGAATCACAAAGCCCCACATGGCAAAGACGGAAAGACGACTCTTGCGAAACGCGGGCGGCTCGAAGCCGTCGCGCGGGGGACGATAGAGCGTGATGACCGTCTTCATAAAATACAGGACGTTGAGCAGTGTGCTTAAGGCCAGCGCGCCCAGCAGGATCCACATACGCACGCTTCCTCGGGAGAAGGCCGCGTCGCTCAGATACAGCTTGCTGACGAAGCCGCCCAGTACGGGGATGCCCACCAGGCTCATCGCACCGATGGTGAAGCAGACGCCGGCGGTCTTGTAGCGGAAGCCCGCGCCGCGCAGGTCGGAAAAGCGCTTGCTGTCGCCAGAGGCATCGGCCAGGCCGGAGGCGGAAATGAACAGCGCGCTTTTGGCAAAGGCGTGCATCACCATGTGATAGATCGCGGCGGCAAAGCCGGTCGTGGTTCCCAGGCCGAGGCCCGCGTAAATATAGCCGATCTGGGCCACGGAGCTGAAGGCAACCATGCGGCGGAGATCATGGCTAAAGATGGCGCTTATACTGCCCATGATCATGCCCACGATGCCAAAAATGAAGAGCAGATTCAACGCGTGGTTGGCCTGAACGATCTCCAATCCGATTACGCGATAGAAGATCTTGATGAGAAGGAAGATGTAGGCCTTGCTTACGATACTGGAAAGTACGGCGCTGGCTGTGGGAGTGGAGTAGCCGTAGGCATCCGGCAACCAGGTGTGAAAGGGATACAGCGCGCTTTTGATTCCCAGGCCGACAAAGAAAAGGCCCGTGATGACCGTCAGAGGCATGCTATACTCGCCGGTATTATGAAGCGCTATGAGCGATTCGTGAATATTCTCCATCAGAAGATGGCCGGTGAGATTATACGTCATGGAGATGGCGATGAGTAGCAGACCGGAGCCGAGCAGACTCATAATCATATAGCGCATGGCCGAAACCAGCGTGCGGCCGTTCTGGCGCGACATAATGAGCGCACAGGCGGTGAGTGTCATGATCTCGATAAAGACATAGGCGGTGAACAGGTCGTTGGTGTAAAGCATACTCATCATGGCCGCCAGCACGAGATCAAGCATGACGCAGACGATGTGCTGCTTGTTCCGATCCACCTGCTCGGTGAGCTTGCACATGCCGCCTAAGACGCTGAAAAGCATGATCAGGCTGAAGCACACGGCCAACGTGCTCTCCAGAAGACCGGCACGCAGCTCGTTGCCCCAAGGGGCGGGAAAATGCCCCATCCAGTAGACGTAGCTTTGACCGTAACCGGCCAGGAAAAACGTCAGCCAGAGGTTGAGCGCCGCGACGGCCGCGCTGAGTCCGGCCGTCACCCACTTGGCCACGCGGCCTGACAGCATCGCGCTGACAATACCCGACACCATGCATAGCATGATGGAGAAGAAAGGAACGTTTTGCACAAACTGCATCAGTCGTCCTCCCCCTTCATAAGCAGCGTGATGCGGTCGATGTTCAGCGTGTGGTAACGCCGGTACAGACGAATTGTCAGGGAAAGCATGACCGCTGAGACGCTTACGCTGACCACGATGCCGGTCAGCACAAGGCCCGCCGGAATAGGATTGGTGTAATATTCGGCGGAGGTGACGCCGTTGGTCAGGATGGGGGCGGTACGTCCCTCAATGTAGCCCACCGAGGTCAGAAACAGATAGACCGCCGTGTCCATGATATTGAAGCCGATGATCTTTTTGATGAGGTTGCGTTCAAGCATCAGCGTCGTAAAGCCAATGCCAAACAAAAGCACCGCCACGATTTCTTCCAAATGTTCCTGGATGATCGAGAGCATGCTTACATCCCTCCCTTGCGGAACAATGTATAGAAGCCGTACATCGTACACATGACGATGAATCCGACGCAGATATTCAGCGGCAGAATGAAGCCCGAGGACAAAATCGCGCCGGGAATCCCCAGCGGAATGCCGCTTTCAATGTGATTCGCGCCGGTATAGAAGGAATAGCTCTTCAGACCCGCATAGGTCATCAGCGCCAGGAAGGTGATCCATCGGAAGGTCTTGAAGGTGAAGAAGCGTTCAGTCTTTTTGAACCCGAAGGCGTTGAGATAGAGGATCAGCCCCGCTCCCATCACCGCGCCACCACTGAAGCCGCCGCCCGGGCCAAGATGGCCGTTTAAGACGATATAAAGACCGTAGAGCAGAATCACAGGAACCAAAACACGCGCGGCCAGCTGCAAAATGGAGTCGTTCTTGGGCTCGTGATGACGATCGTCCCATTCGGCCTCCAGCATCGCGCGGGTAGGCGGCTCATTGGGAGCGTGATCGCCCAGCTTAAGCAGCAGGAGAACGCTGCAGGAGGCCACAAACAGCACCGTTGATTCGCCGAAGGTGTCGAACGCGCGGTAGTCAAGAATCATGCCGGCCACGAAGTTGATCGCGCCCGTCTCTTGAATTCCCTGCTCAATATAGCGCTTGGAAACCTCGTTGTTATACGGATTGTCCGCCGCCCCAAAGGGTGGCAGGGCGATGATGGTACTCATCAGGAAAAAGATGATTGTCACAAGCACGAGGACAGTCAGCATGCGGTAAAACCAGTTGAGGATTTTGATGCCTTGATGGGAAGACCATTCGTGCAGACGGAGAAACTGCGCCTTCTCCTGCTTTGAAAGAGCACTTCGTATCTCATCCGCCTTGGCTTCTCTTCTAGCATAGGCTTCGGAATCGGGCTCCTGACCCGCAGGGTAGGACGGGACGGTCAGGCTTTGGACGAGTTCCTCATCCAGCTCGTTTTCATCCTCCGTCATCCAGCGATGAAAGCGTTCTCTGAGCGAGGGGTTAGTGCTTTTCCGGCTCATGGTCATCCTCCTCTCCCTTGGGATGAATGGCATGGATTTTCTTTAGGGTAATAAAAAATAGAATGGTCGTGACGCCCGCGCCCACGGCAGCTTCGGTGATAGCCAGGTCGGGAGACTGGAGAAGCATCCACATGATGCTCATCAAAAGGCTGTATGCCATGTAGATCACAACGCTGACAAGCAAATTGCGGCTTAGGCAGGTTGCGATGGCGCAGGTGAGCAGAAAGACAAGCACAATGACGGTAAAGAGGCTGTTCATAGATTGATCATCTCCATTTCCTGCTCGGGATGCTCGTTGGTAGTCAATTCCAGTCTTGCAATCAGATGGCTGGCCGTGGGGCTGGTGAGCCACAGAAACAGCGAGGCAAGCAAGAACTTTGCGATGAGCCACCCGTCGTTGGAGGAGACGCAAAGCCCCGACAGGACGAGCAGAAGACCCAGTGAGTCGCCCATGGAGGCGGCGTGCATGCGGTTGAGCACATAGTGGAAGCGATACTGCGAGATGACGCCGATCGACAAAAGGAACAGTCCGGCCAGCATAAGAACCGCCGTTAGGATAAAGCGAATCCAATCAAGCATCCTTCCGCACCTCCTTTTTCCGCTTCTCGCGGGCCTCGAGCGCCACGCCCATATAGACCTTGCATAGAACTACCACGGCCAGGAAACCGATCAGCGCATAGATGAGCGCGACGTCCGCGAGATATCCCTCGCCCAGCATTATCGCCAGGATACAGATCATCGCGATAACAAGGGTTGAAATCATATTGATGGATACAATGCGGTCGGCGATGCGCGGACCGCGGATGGCGCGGAACAGGCACAGGAGCGTCAGCACGCTCAGACATACCAACACGCCCATGTACAACACATGATACGCGTCCGATATCATTTTGCCTTTCCCTCCTTCCGCATTCTGAGAAGCTCCCGCTGAAACGGCGTGTCCGTGATGCCGTCCATAAAGCTCTCGTCCAAACAATGAACGGTCAGCCGATCCTCCTCGCTGAGCACGCTGATGGTGCCGGGCGTAAGGGTGATGGAATCGGCCAGTACGCTTTTGGCCGTGCCGGTAAGCGGCGTTCTGAAGGTAACCAGTCGGGGTCGAACCTCGGCGCGGCGCACGAGCACGATGCGGATTAGCGCCGCGTTGGCCTTGATGATCTCACGAAGAAGCACCAAAAGATACCGCAGTACTCCGGGAATGAGCCGCAAGGCGCGCAGATCCTTTTTGGGACTGTAATCCAGAAAGGCGCAGCTGAAAGCGTACAGGGCGGCGGAAAGCACCGCGCCGAAAGCGGCGATCTCCCACGTCAGTCTGCCGTTGAAGAGCACCCATAGCAGGAAAAACACGAAGAACATACCATGAAATCCCCCTTTTACGGTATGCGCAATTTGGCGTTCATACTTTTAATAGGAAGAAACGCCAAAAATGAAACAGTATGCATTTTACGCTGCAAGAAAAGAAAAGTCAACGTTTAGGAGAAGGGTTTTTATGCGTCTGGTCTCAATCGGCCAGATGCTTGCGACGGTACAAAAAGACTTGCTTATACCAGAAGCCTGGAGAATCCGCGGTGGCTATCAGATCGTAATGCTCCAGGATGCTTTCGGGCTCGCTACCACGTGTGACTACAAAATCACATAGCGCCTCATCAAGGTAGCGAAGCTGTTCGTCGTACATTTCCTGAAGAGGAACATTATTTTCCTGAAAGTATTTCACAGTCGGGACGATGCCGGAGGCGGTGTAAAAGCCCGCATCCATAAAGCCATAGTTCAGAAGCGTCGCGTCCTCAACCTCGTTGATATACGAGGCGAATTGATACTGCATGCTTTCCTCACGCGCCTGCCCGAAGGAGACGCCTTCCTGGCTGGTCATGTTGCGGGCAGTGAACGGACAAAGCCCGATGCTTATGACACATGCGAGCGCACCAAGGGTCGGAGTCAGGCTGCGGATGCTCGACAGACGGTTCAGCGCCTTCTCCAGAAGCAGCCCGATGGGAATCAGGCCCAACGCCGCCAGCGGGGCCAGCGCCTGGCCGTAATACGGGTAGCTTTTGCAACCGATAAATATGGCCAGAGCGCCAAAGCCGGCGGCAAACCAGACGGCCCAGCGTTCCCAGATCCCCCCAGCCCTTTTTGACAGGATCCATCCCATTCCCAGAAAAATGGGAAGCGTGTAACGGAGGTTGGCGATAACCCAGCCGTATCCATAGGTGATCATGGCCTTCACACGCTCGATGGCGTTCAACGGATTGCTTCCGTAAAGGAACAGGTTATCATAGAGATAGGTTTTCAGCCAGGAGAGGAGGGCACCGTTTGCGCCGAAGTAGATGACCCATGGCAGGGTGGAAAGCAAAAAGCCCGCGATCAGCCAGCCGAGCGTTTCCAGCGCTCCGCGCCATTCGCGGCGCGTGACACATTGCAGAAGAAGACAGAGAAGCAGACCGGCATGCGCACCAATAACGGTAAACTTAATCCAGAACACGCATCCGGCCAAAAAACCCTCCAGAAGCAGACCCCGTGTACTCATGCGATGCTCGTCGGAGCGCAGGAAAGCAAGAACATGCCAGAGGGAACACGCGATCAGCGGCATGCATAGCTCCTCGGCGCTGTCACCCTCGGAAAAGCTGTACGCCGAATAGACAATAAACGCCAGAACAGGCAGAAGAATCCATGCTGTGCGGCGCGGATGATAAAGCGTAATGAGCTTAAAGGAGAAGAACAGGAAGCAGGCGCCCGCGAACACCTCCATCAGATAGACGCCGAAAAAATCACGGAAAGAGACCAGAGCACACAACGCGTGCAGGGCGTAAAGAAGCGGCCCCTTATGATCGTAGAGATCGCGATAGACCACCTGCCCGCGCGCCATACCCTTGCCGACTGTCAGGTAGATATTAGCATCGCACCAATCGTTGATGGGATAGGCCGGCGAGGACTTTGTGCAAAAGAACAAAACAGCGGCGGCAATGAAAAAGGCATAACCGAAAACCAGCCACGAACGTTTTTTGAACATGAAAGATTCATGCACGGGCACCCCCTCCTTTCTGACGCTATGGGTTAGTGTAGCATGTTTACAAGGAAAAGACAAGAAAGCAGACCGTCGATAATCCCCCATAGCTTTCCGAAGAAATACGCTTCTCTTTGGTAAGCGCCTCTTGCAAAAAGACGGCGGAGCAGGTACAATAAGATTGTATCATATTGCATAATACGGGCCGTTTGGCCCAACCGACTTAAGGAGGACAAGCATGAATCCCTATGTGTTTATGACTGATTCCGACTCAGACCTGCCGTACCGTTATGTGGATGAACTGGACATGACAATGGTCTACATGCCCTATATTCTAGATGGAAAGGAATACCTGGACGATCTGGGCCGCAACGGTAAGCAGAAGGAATACTTTGATCAGATGCGTGCGGGCTCCGCGCCAGTCACCTCGCTCCTGCCCACGGCGGTATACTTGGAATATTTTGAACCGTGCTTTCAGGCAGGCAAGGACATCCTGTTTGTTGCCTTTTCCAGCCAGCTTTCCAGCACCATCCATAATATCTATGCCGCTCGCGATGAGCTTTTGAAAAAGTATCCTGAGCGCAAGATGATCGTGGTGGACACGCTGAGCATTTCCGCGCCGCAAAGCATTCTGATCCTCAAGTCGCATGAGCTCTACCGCCAGGGCAAGTCCATGGAGGAGGTCGCTGAGTGGCTGGAGGCCAACAAGCTCCGCGCGCAGGCGTGGTTCACGGTGGATGATCTCGTCTATCTTCGTCGCGGCGGCCGCGTCAGCGCTGTGGCGGCGACGATGGGTACGATGCTTGACCTCAAGCCCATCATTACCGAAAGCAGGGAAGGAAAGCTCATCAGCGTCGACAAGGTGCGCGGCCGCAAGAGCGCTCTGCGCGTTCTGGCGGACAAGGCCGCCGAAAACATCGACGATCCGGAAAACGCGATGCCGATTATCCTTCAGGCAGACGCGCCTGACGACGCGGCCCGTCTGGAAGGGATGCTTCGTGAAAGGGTGCCTGCTCTGGGTGAGATCTCGACCTATTATGTCGGGCCGGTCATCGGCGCGCATTGCGGCCCGGGCACCGTCGCGATCTGCTTCTTTGGAAAGGAGCGCCCCTGCTGAGACGGGAAGCGGGAGCAAAGGCTTGCTGAAAATCGGACGTACTGTCAAAGCAAATAAAAACAAGACGTGAGGTAAACCAAAGGGGTTGCCTCACGTCTTGTTTTTATTTCCAGAGGGGGTTGAGCAAAAGGGGCCTATTGGCTGACGGACAAGCGCATTTAGGAGGCGGCGCCCTGTCCGGCCGCTTCCTTTCGCGTTTTTGCGTTATAGATCAATAGGGTCGCAATCACCAGCACACATCCCGCCACAGAAAGCGGCGGCATTTTCTCCCCCAGAAAAAACAGCGTCTAAAGCGGACTGACAACCGGCTCCAGCATGGCGACAAAATTCGCCTGCAAGGGCGAACAGCTTTTGATGCCCGCTCGAAAAAAAACAGCCAGGCCAGGCACCCGCACAGCAACGCACACAGAATGGGATAAAACCATCCCTGAATTCCGCCGGACAATACGGCCGGATCCCGGAACAGGACTGGCAGGAGCAGCAAATACATCGCGTTTCCCAGCACCAAGGATTCCAGAGTATCCATTTTGGAAACGCTGCTGAAAAAGAATACGGCCGCATAAAACACGCCTGATGCCAGCGCGAGACAATTTCCCAGGAAGTTGGTCTCCGCACTTCCTCCCGCCACGGTGAAAAAGATGCCCAGCAGCAGGAGAACACAGGTGAGGATATCCAACGCTCGGGGTTTATATTTGAGCAGCAAGGCGTTCAATAGGATGATGTAGATAGGTGATGTGTTCTGCAAGGCCGTTACGCTTCCCGCTGTTGTGAATTTATTGGCACGCATAAATAGGACTGACTGAAAAAAAGCATATAGCAATGCCAACCTTCATTTTTGTCAGCTTGATACGTACGTGGCCGAGTACCACAAGATAGACCAGCATTGTCAGAATGCCGCGCAGAACCGCGATGCTCAATCCGCTCCATTGGCTGGATTTCACCAGTACACCGCAGGTGCTCCAGCACAGTGCCGCCAGCATAATCAGAAACGGTCCCGTTTTTGCTTTTGAAAGCGAAGCTTTCATGTTCCTTCTTCCCTTCTGAACCAAAAAGAGTAGGATGCTTATCGGCCCAAGGCCGCGACGACGCCGGAAACGGATTCATAGCACGTTGGGAAATTCGATGCCGCGTCGCGTTCATGAAGACGCCGCAATCCATCTCCGGCCAAGCAAGAAACAAGACGACGCGTCGCTAGACCTGGATGGCTGTTCCTTTTGCGGCTGTTTCCATCTTGCATCGCCTCCCCACTTTACAGAATTTTCCACTTGAAGGTTTGGGTATTTACAAATGGTAGGACTCGCGCTTTCCTTATGTTCCAATTGAATTATGAAAAACGATTCACGGCGTGAAGACTTAATACCGATCAAGCCCTTTCGTCATCGATTTTCATTGGAAAAATAGACTATGAGTAAAGAAATATTACCTATAAGAACTTTTTTCGCAATTGCTTCGTTGGTATAGTAGTACAAATGAGATTCTGCACGGATCGTCAATGGCGCAACGTGCGAAGGGGCGAGGCTGCATGGACTATATCGACCTTGGCAGACGGGTGCGCAAGCAAAGAATCGCTTTGGGCTGGACGCAGGAGGAACTGGCGGAGAAGGTGGGCATGAGTACCTCTTTCATCGGCCATGTGGAAAGAGGCTCGCGCAAGGCGAGCCTCGAAACCCTGATCGCGATTGCCAACGCGATGGAGATCAGCACGGACTATCTGCTTGCGGGTAGCCTGAACGGCGGAAGCCTCGGCCCTGTACCGCAGAATCTGAGACCGCATCAAAAGCAGGCGATGCAGGAGATCCTGACGACACTGCAAAGCCAGCTGCTGCAATGGAACAACGACGCCGAAGAGGACGAGGGTCAGCCCTGAGACAGCATTTCCAGCACCACATCGCGCATGGAATAAAGGCCCGCGGGCTTGTCCACGATGTACGCGGCGGCCCGGAGAGCTCCCTGGGCGAAAAGCGAACGGTTTTCGGCGCGATGCGTCAGAATCACTTGCTCGCCGTCCCCATAAAAGCCGACCTCGTGTTCGCCGGTCACCGTTCCGCCGCGCACCGCGTGAATGCCGATCTCTCCGGCTGTGCGCTTCTGCGTGCGGCCATAGCGCCCATAAACAGGCTCCGTTTCGGGGCCTCTTTCTTTTTGCGCGGCCTCATAAAGCATGAGCGCGGTGCCGCTGGGGCTGTCCGCCTTCATGCGGTGATGCCGTTCTACGATTTCGATGTCAAAGCCCTCCAGCGTGCGCGCGGCCATGCTTACCAGCTCGGTCAGCACGTTTACGCCAAGACTCATGTTCGCGCTGCGAAGAACGGGAATGGTTTGGGCAGCCCCATGGATCGTGTCCAGCTCTACGTCGGTATAGCCCGTGGCGCACAGCACCACGGGCATTTTGTTCTTCACAGCCAGATCCAGAAGCTCCGGCAGCGCGTCGGGGCAGGAGAAGTCAATGAGAATGTCGGCGGGGGAGGTGACCCGCTCAAAGCCGGTCATGATCGGGAAAGCGGACGGCTGCCCCGAATAGGCCACGTCCACCCCGCAGACAATCTCGATTCCGGCGGGCTGCGCCGCCTGCGCGACCTGACGTCCCATGCGGCCAAGCGCGCCGCCAATGATCAGCTTCATTGCCGTTCCACCTCAATCAAAATCCGTTCAGCCGTTGATAAGTCCGACGCCCCTGAGCGCCTCTATAAGCTTGCGCTTCGTGCCCTCGCTCGCCTCAATCAGAGGCAGACGCAGCTCGCCCCCGCAAAGACCCAGCCGTTCCATGGCGTATTTGCAGGGAATGGGGCTGACTTCGGAGAAAAGAGCGCGCACCAGCGGCAACGCCTCGACCTGCATGCGCTGCGCCTTTGCGCCGTCTCCGTTCAAGGCGGCGGCGGTCATTTCGGAAACCATTTTGGGTGCGACGTTTGACAGAACCGAGATGACGCCCTGGGCGCCCAGCGCCATGAGCGGATAGATCATGTCGTCGTTGCCGCTGTAAAGGGTAAGCCTTCCATCTATCGCGCTGATCTTTTCCATCACGCGGGGCAGGTCAAAGCTGCTTTCCTTGAGCGCGATAAAGCGTCCGCTTTGCGCCAATCGGGCCAGTGTTTCCGGAGCGATGTCCAGGTTCGTCCGGCTGGGAACGTTGTAAAGGATGATGGGAAGCCGCGTGTGCTCGGCAATGGCCATGAAATGGGCGTAAAGGCCCTCCTGCGTGGTCTTGTTGTAATAGGGGGTGACGACCAGCTGCGCTGCGCAGCCTAAATCACGATAGCGGCATTCGGTGTCGATGACGGTTTGGGTGCAGTTGCTGCCCGTGCCACAGATTACGGGGATACGGTCGTTGACCGCCTTGAGCACCTCGCGGATGACCAGCTCGCGCTCATCGGGGGTCAGCGTGGCGGGCTCGCCTGTCGTGCCGCAGGCGACAATCGCCGCCGTGCCACCCGAGATCTGCATCTCTACCAAGCGATGGATAGCCTCCACATCAACCCTGCCCCCGCGAAAGGGGGTGACCAGCGCGACCGCGCTGCCGCGGAACAAAGGCTCTTGCATGCTTTCAAAACCTCCCAAAGATCAGGCGTTCTTGTGGGAAATATAGCCCAGCCTGCACAAATACTCGGCGCTCAGGACACCACCGCCCGCCGCGCCGCGAAGCGTATTGTGGCTCAGGCAGACGAATTTGTAATCCATAACGGGATCCTCGCGCAGACGGCCCAGACAGATGGCCATGCCGTTTTCCGTCTCACGATCCAGACGGGTTTGCGGACGGGTGGGATCGTCGAAGTAATGCAGGAACTTTTTGGGGGAGGAGGGCAGACCGAGACCGGCCGTGGCAGGCTTGCAGCTCTCCCAGCGGGAAAGAATCTCTTCTGCCGTGGGCTTATGCCGGAACTTTACGCTCACCGCCGCCATGTGGCCGTCCGAGGCCGCCACGCGCAGACATTGCGCGCTAATGACCGGCGAGAGCGCGTCCACGATGCATCCATCCCCGAGATGACCGAAAATTTTGAGGGGCTCGCGTTCGCTCTTCTCATCCTCGCCGCCGATGTATGGAATGACGTTGTCCACCATCTCAGGCCAGGTGTCGAACGTCTTGCCAGCGCCGCTGATGGCCTGGTAGGTGCAGACCGTTACGTATTCGGGCTCAAAGTCCATTAGCGGCCACAGCGCGGGAACATAGCTCTGGATGGAACAGTTGGGCTTGACGGCGATAAAGCCGGTTTTGGTGCCCAGACGCCTGCGCTGCGCTTCGATGACGGCGGCGTGATCGCCGTTGATCTCGGGAATGAGCATGGGAACGTCCGGCGTGTGGCGGTTGGCGCTGTTGTTGCTGATGACGGGCACGTCGGCCTTTGCATAGCGCTCCTCAAGCGCGCGGATCTCTTCCTTCTTCATATCGACCGCGCAAAACACGAAGTCCACAAGCGCGGCGATTTCGTCGACGTTGGCGGCGTCCATGACGGTCAGACTGCCGATCTCCTCGGGAATGGGCGTTCCTTTAAAGGCCCAGCGCGGGCCTACGGCCTCGGCATAGGGCTTTTGGGCCGAACGGCTGGAGGCGGCCACGCAGACCACCCGAAACCAGGGATGATTTTGAAGCAGCAGGGTAAAGCGCTGCCCGACCATACCCGTTGCGCCAATGATACCTACCCGATACTGTTGCATGACACAGACCCCCAAAAAGCTTGATGTAAGAACAGGCTTTCCAAACACGCCGCGCCTTATCAGACTATGCGAAGGCAGAAAAGCGGTGCGAAAACGCTGCGCTTCCGAAAAGAATACCATGGTTGAAAGAGGATGTCAATTCGTGGAGCCGGAGAAATATGGCAGGTTATTCCTCGGTGACGACAGGCTCTACACGCCGCGTCATGATCGTTTCGCGTATTTTGGCGCGTGGACCGATGGCCTCGTCCGTATGGCAGAGAAGGCTGAGCCTGGGAAAATCCACACCCGCGAGGACGCTGAAGCCCACACCGCCGGAAAAGCGCGGGTTCACCTCGAGAAAAGAAAATTCCTCCCCGTGACCGATGAATTCCATGTTGACCACACCCACAATGCCCGTTCGCGCGGCGATGGCCGCGCAGATGTCTTCCAACGGATGCCCAGGCAGTATATGAACCGTGGTGCCCAGGCCGTTTGGCGTGCGCAGGAGCTCACGGCGCGCCAGCGCCTGCACATGGCCGAAGCGATCACGCGCTACATCGACGGTGTAGACATCTCCCTCCAAAAACGGCTGGGCGATGTAATCCGTTCTGGCCGCGAGCGCGGAAGCAAACGCCTCTTTGGTGCGCACGACGGCCTGTCCCTGACTGCTTCTGCCATGAAGCGGCTTGAGCATGAGCGGAAAGTCGGTATCCCGTGGCTCAAACCCATAGGGAGAAAACGTGGGAATGGTGCGGCACATACGCGCCTCCTCAAGCGTCCGCGCCATGAGCAGCTTGTCACGGCAAAGGCGGGCGGCGGGTTCATCCGGTACACATACGACGCAGCCAAGGGCGGCAAAGCGTTCCTTTTCGGAGCAGAGCGCGTCGACCTCCACGTCGGTCAGCGGGATGAGACAGCCGATGCTCTCCCGCCGGACGGCGTCGAGCAGCTGAGCGACATAGGTCGGCGCGTCCGTCGCGGGAACGGCCTGGAAGAAAGCGTCCGTTTCGCAGGAAACGAGATTCCATGCGCGCGGATAGATATCACAGCCGATGACCCGATGTCCCATGGCCTTCAGACTCGCCGTTACCGAGGCGGCTGAGGCGGAGCCGACGGCCGTCACAAGCGTCGTTTTCATTTTTCATTCCTCCCGCGAAGCATACCGCGCGTCATCTCGATGAGATAGCGCGCGCTTTCCATGCGCAAAAGCAGAGCGAGTCCCGCATAGACCGCTATTCCCACCATTATCTGCAAAAGAAGCAGGGGAAGCGGGGAGAGCCGCAAAAGCCCGACAGCGCTTACCGCGAGGAACATCACGGCCGCGAGCGCCATCGACGGAAGCACGTCGCGCATCTGCTCCCAATAGCCGTAGTCTAACAGCCTGCGGTTGGGAAAGGCGTTGACAAACGCGCTCAAGAGGGTACTCACGACCGCGCCCCACGCGATGGCGAACACGCTGTCAAAGCACAATACCGTTACGACCAGGATCACAAGCCCGTAGCTTTTTTTGATAAGCTCCAGCCTCAGAAATACGTCGCTGCGGCCCATGGCGTTGATCGCCTGCAAATTGGCCGTATGGATGGGATAAAACGCGAAGTCGATGCAGCAGATCTGGAGAAAGGGAACGCAGCTGAGCCACTTGTCGGTCAGAAGAAGGCTGACCAGCGGCTTTGCGATCGCCGCAAGCCCCGCCATCAGCGGCAGTACCAAAAAGCTGGAAACCATGACCGAGCGGCGCATCATCTGCTTGAGGCGCGGGGGATCGTCCTGCTGCTCGGAAAGCACCGGCAGCATCACACTTTGGATGGAGCCGTTGACCGCGTTCATAACCAGCTCGGGGAACTGCTTGCCCCGACTATAAAATCCAAGCGTCTCCTGCGTATACTTTTTGCCGATCACGGCGGTGCGCAGGTTATTGTAGCCGGTTTCCAAAAGGCTGGAGAGAAGAAGCTTCCAGCCAAAGGAGATCAGCCCACGGACGCGCGCCCAGGAAAACAGCGGGCGCGGACGCCATTTGACCATTACCAGAAGGATGAGCGCCGTGGAGAATTGATTGGTCAGCTGCTGTCCCACTAACGCCCAATACCCCATTCCCGCCGACGCCATGCCGATACCGACCGCGCCGGAAAGCAAGGTCGCCACGAGGCTGGAAAGCATGAGCCTCCTGAAGCGCATCTCCCGCGCGATCACAGCGTTCTGTACCGAAATCAGCGACCCGGGCAGAAGCACCAGCGCCAGCACGCGCAGAACGGGCGCGAGCGCGGGCATGGCAAAGAACGCCCCGATGGCGGGCGCGGAAAGAAACAGGATCAGATACAACGACGCCGCGATCAGAAGACTGACATAGAAGACGGAGGAGAGATCGGTCTCATCGACCTCCTTTTTCTGGATGAGCGCCGTGTTCAGTCCGCTTTGCACAAACACCTGCGAGACCGCGATGAACACCGTCAGCATGCTCAAAACGCCGTAATCCGATGGGTCGAGCAGACGGCCCAGCACAATGCTCACGACAAAGGAGATTCCCTGCGTGCCCAAGCTTTCGGCCAGCTTAAAAAGAAAAGAGGAGGCGGCCTTGCGGCCGCGCCGCTCAGTCATGGTCAAGCACCCTTTTTACCGTCCGGCAGATGAGAGCAACGTCCTCCTCAGCCAGGTCGGGATAGATCGGAAGCGTAACCACGCCGTCCGAGACGCGCTTGGCCACGGGCAGACGGTCGGATTCAAAGCCGGGCCTTCCCTGGTAGCAGGCAAAGTCCGTAACCAACGGATAGAAGTATTTGCGGGCATAGACACCCTCCTTGGCGAGCGCGTCGCATACCGCGTCGCGCACATCCCTCCCACCCTTGAATACGACGGGAAAATAGGCGTAATTCCGATCGACGCCTTCCTGCACGGGCGGGAGCCGCAAACCCTCCGTATCCGAAAGCAGCGCGATATAGGCGTCATGCACGAGCTTGCGGCGAGCGATGTCATCACGCACACGGCGCAGGTTGCAAAGGCCCATCGCAGCCTGAAATTCATTCATTTTGGCATTGCCGCCCACCATAACGACATCCTCGGGGCTGGTGATGCCATAGTTGCGCTCCAGCGCCAGCTTGTCCGCAAGCTCCTCGCTCTGCGTGGCGACAGCCCCGCCCTCGATGGTATGATAGACCTTGGTGGCGTGGAAGCTGAACATGGAGGCCAGCCCGAAGCGGGCCGCAGACATGCCGTCCTTCGTTACACCGAAGGCGTGGGCCGCGTCGTAAATCACCGGCAGATGGTGCCTGTCGGCAATGGTCTGAATGGCTTCCACATCGCACAGACAGCCATAGACATGGACCGGCAAAATGGCGCAGGTTTTTTCGGTGATCAGGCGCTCGATTCCGTCGGGATCCAGCGTGTAATCGCTCATGCGGATGTCTCCGAACACCGGCGTGAGGCCGCGCCGCACGATGGCATGCGTGGTGGAGGCGAAGGTGAAGGGCGTTGTGATCACCTCGCCCGTAAGCCCCAGCGAGCCAAGCAGCGCCTCCAAGGCCATGTGGCCATTACAGAAAAGAGAAATATGCTCGCTTTGCAGAAAGCCGCCGAGCCGCTTTTCAAGCGAAAGCAGCTTGCTGCCGTTGTTGGTCAGCCAATGGGAATCCCAAAGCTCCCGAATCTCCTCGCAGTATTCTTCAAACGTGGGCATGGAGCTGCGGGTGACATTGACGCGCATAGGAGGCCCCTCCTTGCTCAGCCGCCCCGAAGCGGCCTAGATAGCTGCTTGAGACGGTACTTCACGCGCTTTGAAAGCGGAAGCGCGCGATAGACGCGACGCACCTCCGGATCCGAAAGCACCTTTGACGACGGCGCGTTCCACAGCATCACATACAGATACCAGTCGCGGAAACGCCCGACCTCCACAGTATACCGCTTTTTGGCGAATTCGTCCACATCCCGAAGCATTTCGGCGACGCTCAGGCTGCGTTCGCAGATCTGCGCTCCCTTTTCACGCGACCACTGGCTCATCGCCCCGCCGCTCACGTTTTCAGAATAGACGCAGGTGAAGGCATGCAGGTAGGCGCCATAGCCGACCGCCGTCAGAAACAGGCGCAGCTTTAGATCGCCATGCGGGCAGTACCTTTGCCAGTAGCTTTCGGGAAGGCGGCCCAGCGCCGCGCGAGGGAAGAAAAAGGAGGCGGTGGGCACGAAGTTAAGCGCGCACATTTCGCCCAGCGTATAGAAATGGTCGGCGGCAAAATAGCCGGACGCGTCTTTTTCACTGTAGGGGATGAATTCCCGGTTCGGCACTGCGCCGCCGACGTCGTGAATATAGCCGTTGGTAAAGCAGAAGGTGCAGTCGGGGTGGGCCTCCATATAGGCGACCTGACGGCTGAGCTTGCGCGGGTCGCACCAGTAGTCATCGCCCTCGCACAGCGCGATGTATTTGCCCACGGCGCGCGGGTAGTTAAACGTGGGATCGATCGCCACACCTTTGGAATACTGGTTGTCCGTCTCGAAGAGGGGCTTGATCACGTCGGGATAGCGTGCGGCGTAATCGCGCAGGATATCGGCGGTGCCGTCGGTTGAAGCGTCGTCGTGAACCAAAATTTCAATGGGAAAATCCGTCTCCTGCGCCAGAAAGCTGTCCAGCGCCCGCGCAATATACGGCGCGTGGTTGTAAGCCGCGCAGCATACGCTGACCATGGGCTCCATCGCCGTCCGCCTCCTTTGTTTCCTGCTATGGAAGCGATTGTACTTGATCGTGGGCGAGGTGTCAAGAACGGGTGAATGATTCAAGCAAAACCCCTTGACAACGGCCGTGGAATGGTGTATGCTATCCAAGCTGTCAAGAGAAAACGATTGATAGCGGGAGGCGCGGCGTATGAAACCGGCGGACGGGCCCCAAAGGCTGGAAAAGAGCGTGGAGATCGGTACGCTGTGCGCCTTTTATGGCGGGTTGCTGACGGACAGGCAGCTCAAGGCGCTCAGGCTGCATTACGAGGAAGATTACTCGCTGGGCGAAATCGCCGGACAATTCCAGGTCAGCCGGCAAAACGTGCATGAGCTGATCACCCGATCGGTCGCGAAGCTCAGACACTATGAAGAGGCGCTTGGCGGCGTGGATCGCGCCGAGGAAACCGTACGCAGTCTGAGAGAGGCGGACGCGCTGATTCGGGAAGCATCCGCGGGCGATTTGCCGCCCGCGCAAAAAGAAAGGCTGGACAGGGCTCGAGCGCTGATCGAGCGGGTCGTGAGCCGGCAGGAGGGGGAGGAGCATGGCCTTTGAGGGACTCAGTCAAAAGCTGTCCAGCGCGCTCTCCAAGCTGACGAAGCACGGCAAGCTGACCGAGCAGGCCGTGAAGGAGGGCATGCGCGAGGTGCGCATGGCGCTTCTGGAGGCTGACGTAAACTACCTTGTCGTCAAGGATTTCTGCAAGAAGGTCACCGAGCGCTGCGTGGGTCAGCAGGTGCTGGACAGCCTTTCGCCCGCCCAACAGGTCATCAAGATCGTCAACGAGGAAATGACCGCCCTGATGGGTACGGAGAACGCGCGCCTGACCTGGTCGTCCAGCGTTCCCACGATTTATATGCTTTGCGGCCTGCAGGGCGCGGGCAAGACCACCATGGCGGCCAAGCTCGCCAACTATCTGCAAAAAACGGGCAAGAAGCCCCTCCTGGCCGCGTGCGATATCTACCGTCCCGCCGCGATCAAGCAGCTGCAGGTGGTCGGCCAGCAGGTGAACGTGCCGGTTTATGAGCACGGCATGCAGGATCCCGTCAAGACGGCGCTGGAGGCCGTTGAGCATGCAAGGAGCTACGGACGCGACGTGCTCATCATCGACACGGCGGGCCGTCTGCACATTGACACCGAGCTGATGGAGGAGCTCCGCCGCGTCAAGGCGGCGGTCAAGCCTCAGGAAATCCTCTTCGTGGTGGACGCCATGACCGGCCAGGATGCGGTCAACGTGGCCAAGACCTTTGACGAGGAGCTGGGCATCGAAGGCGTGATTTTGACCAAGCTGGACGGCGATACGCGCGGCGGTGCGGCGCTTTCCATCAAGGCGGTCGTCGGCAAGCCCATCAAGTTTTCCGGTACGGGCGAAAAGCTGAGCGATATTGAGCCCTTCCATCCCGACCGCATGGCCAGCCGCATTTTGGGTATGGGCGACGTCATGACGCTGATCGAAAAGGCACAGGAGGCCTTTGACGACGGCGAGGCCGAGAAGCTTGCCAAAAAGGGAATGCAGGAGCTGACCCTGGAGGACTTCCTTTCCCAGATGCAGCAGATGAAGAAGATGGGCGGTCTGCAAAGCATGCTTAGCATGCTTCCCGGCGTCGGCAATAAGCTGCAGGACGTCGAGATCGACGACAGCGCCATGAAGAAGCCTGAGGCGATCATCCGCAGCATGACTCCGCGCGAGCGCCGCAACCCCAATATCCTTAACGCCAGCCGTCGTAAGCGCATTGCCGTCGGCAGCGGCACCACCGTCCAGGATGTCAACGCGCTGATCCGCCAGTTTGAGCAGGCGAAGGGCATGATGAAGCAGATGATGGGCCGCAAGGGCAATCGCGGCCGCATGCGCAGACAGATGCGCCTTTAACGGCGCCCTAAGGGCGCGGCGGGAAAATGGCCCGTGTTTGAAGCTGCCGGAGAGACTGGATATTCCTTTACCAACGGCCTGACATCACCCCGCGTGATTTCAGATACAACCCCACTTTGAGGAAAGCATAGGAGGAACCGAACCATGTCTGTGAAGATTCGTTTGAAGAGAATGGGTATGAAGAAAAAGCCGTTCTATCGCGTTGTCGTGGCTGACGAGCGCAGCCCCCGCGACGGCCGTTTTATCGAGGAGATCGGCTATTACGACCCCATGACCGAGCCCGCCACCATCAAAATTGATGTGGAGAGCGCCAAGACCTGGCTCAAGAACGGCGCGCAGCCGACCGACACGGCCCGCACGCTGCTGAAAAAGAGCGGCGTCATCGAGGGCTAATGCCGATGAAAGAGCTGGTTGAGTACGTGGCCCGGTCACTGGTGGACAACAAGGACGCCGTGACCGTGCAGGAGACTGTCGGGCCGGAAGCCACCATCCTGGAGCTGCATGTCGCGCCCGAGGATATGGGCAAGGTCATCGGCAAGCAGGGACGCATCGCGAAGGCCATTCGCGCCGTGGTGCGGGCTGCTACCGCCAAGAACCAGAAGCCCGTATTTGTGGAGATCCAGTAAGCCAAAGCGTATTGGGCGTTCAGGGCCGAAAGGCCCTGCGCGCCCAATTTTTGTAGTCGGGGAGAGAAAAAATGAGGCAGGCATATTTGCTGCTGGGCGAGGTCGTGCGCCCGCAGGGCATTCGCGGAGAGGTCAAGCTCAAGCACTATACGGATGATCCCGAGCGCTTTTTCGAGCTTGAAACGGTGTACCATCGCGAGGGCGCGGAGTATGTGCCGATGAAGGTCACGGGCGCGCGGGTCCAGAAGGACGATGTGTATCTCACACTTGAGGGCGTGGATGACCGAAACGCGGCGGAGAAGCTTCGCGGGCTTAAGCTCTGGGTTGACCGCGCGCACGCGAGGGAGCTTGGCGAGGACGAGGTGTTCATCGCGGACATTTTGGGCGCGAAGGCCTATGATACCAAGGGGACGGAGGTGGGCACGCTCAGGGAGGTTCTAACGCCTGGCGGCGCGGACGTGTTCGTGTTTGACACTCCCAAGGGCACGTTGATGGTACCCGCGCTCAAGACCGTGCTTATCACGCTGGATGCGGAAAATGGACGCATCATTTTGGATGAAAACCGGTTAAGCGAGGTCGCACTGTATGAAGATCGCGATTCTTAGCCTGTTTCCCGAGATGTTTGAGAGCTTCCTCACCGCCAGCATCATCGGCAGGGCAAGAGAGGAAGGCCTTCTGGACATCCGGCCGGTGGATATCCGACCGTTTAGCGATAAGAAGCACAAAAACACCGACGACTATCCCTTTGGCGGCGGGGCGGGCATGGTGATGATGGCCCAGCCTATTGTTGACGCGGTGCGCTCCGTGCGCACAGGAGGATATGAGGGACCCTGCATCTATCTGAGTCCCCGGGGCAAGACCCTTACGCAAAAAAAGGTCATGGAGCTTGCGCAGCATGACGACATGATCCTTTTGTGCGGGCATTACGAGGGCGTTGATCAGCGGGCCATCGATCTTGTGGTGGACGAGGAAATATCGTTGGGCGATTTTGTGCTGACCGGCGGCGAATTGGCGGCCATGGCGCTCACCGACGCGGTGGCCCGCTATGTGCCGGGCGTGCTTGGAAGCGACGAGAGCACCGAGGAAGAGAGCTTTTCGGCCGGTTTGCTGGAATATCCGCAGTATACCCGTCCACGCACCTTTGAGGGAATGGATGTGCCTGCGGTGCTTCTGAGCGGGGATCATGCCCAAATCCGCGCGTGGCGTCGCGAACAGGCCCTTGCGGCCACTCTACGCGTCCGTCCCGACCTGTTTGAGAAGGCCGGCATGACGGCGCGAGAGCGCGCCGCCGCGCACGAAAGGGTTGAGGGGGAGAGAGAGTAATGCTGCTTCGCAAGCTGGTCGCGGCGCTGTGCCCGCTGCTTTTGTGCGTATTAGTCTGCGCAGGATTTCGCCTGTTGGACGGCTGGCTGGGATCGGCCAGCTTCTTTGCCTTTGCGTTGGAGGGCGTGCTCTTGGGCGCGGCGCTCGCGCTTGCACTGCCTCTGGCCGGCGTCAGGGCGCGGACCAACGGCCTGACGGGATGGCTGCTTCTGGGCGCGGGATTGCTGCTGCTTGTGCTGATCTATCAGTATTTGGAGGCGATGGGCGTGATTCATGTGCCGCTCCTTCGCTCCATTATAATGGTAAACGGCCAGGTGGTGCTCGTTGAGGGTGCGACGATGAGCTATCTGTTTCTGACGGCGCTTTTCTATCGCCGACGGTAGCCCTACATCAGCCTCATGGGCGGGCGTTCCTGCCGGAGCAGAAGGCTGTCGATGTATTCGCCGCTGGTGATGCCCAGACGCGCCGATTCATCCAGCGCGAGATCATAGGCGCGACGGCTTAAGCGGATACATACGCTCACCTTATCCGGCGAACAGACCTCAAAGGCGGATTCCAACCCCTGCGTATCCTTAAAAAATTTGCTTTTCATGCGCTTTTCCTCCCTTAACGGGCATGCGGCGGATGCTTTGATCCGCCTGTGGTCACAATATGCGAAGGCCAGGCTTTCGTTCGAGTTAGGATATCCCGATATGCGTATGAGGATGCACAAGAGGAGGAAATGTGTTATAATAAATATTGAGTGTGTTGACGGCGAGGAGGTGAGCGAGTGATTCCGACGATTTTCCGTTTCGCGATAACTGTGGCGGCGGTGCCGCTGTGCGCGGAGTACATGGACGGCGTTTTGCTTGTCGATATGACCAACGCTATCATCGTCGGAGTGATTCTCGCAGTCATCTTTACGGTGCTCAGGCCGGTCATGCGGCTGATCCTGTCGGTCATCAACTTCTGCACGCTGGGGCTTTTGTATGTGGCGGTGGACGCATGGCTGGTATGGACGGCTGCGGGGCTTGTTGAGAACAGCGTTACGTTTGAAAGCTTTTGGTGGGCGCTGGCGGTGGCCGTTATCATCAATGTGGCCCGCACGCTGGTGGACGCCGTTTGCGGCGATGTAAAGCGCTAGATGGGGGAAGAGGACGAGATGCATATTTTTTTGGTAAACGACGACGGCATCGGGGCCAAGGGCATCATGGCGCTGTTTCATGCCGCCGTGGAACGGGGACATGAGGTGAGCATGTGTGCGCCCAAATATCAGCAAAGCGCCGCCAGTCACCGCTTCACGCTGACCGATCCAATCTACGTAAGCGACTATCCTGTTGACGCGCCGAACTGCGAGGCGTTTTCCATCGCGGGCTCGCCGGTGGACTGCGTGCGTATCGGCTTGCAGGATCTCGTAAAAAAACCGGTTGATTTGCTGCTTTCCGGCATCAACAACGGCTACAACGCGGGTTCGGCGGTGCATTACAGCGGCACGGTGGGGGCGGCCATGGAGGGCGCACTCAACCATCTGCCCGCGATCGCTTCCTCCATTCATCATGACGCCACGGAGGAAATGCTGAATTATCTGGCCCGTTTCACCATCCGCGTGGCTGAGGCATATGTCGGGAGAGAAACCCCGCGCTGCTCGGTTCTCAACATCAACGCGCCCTGCGTCGCTCCCGACCGGCTCAAGTCGGCTGTGTACGCGCCGCTGGACACGGCCAATTTCACCGACGGCTACGAAAGGCGTGTTTCTCCCCGCGCCGGAACGTACTACTGGCTGATGAACGGTTCGCAGACGGAGCCGCCGGACAGGGATTCCGATGTCGATTGTCTGGAGCGCGGACATATCACGCTGACGCTGATGGGCAATCCCATCAGCTATGACGCCGCCCTTCTGGATGGGATGAACATTGGCTGGACGGATGAAAGGCAGGCTTGATCCCGTGCAGGACACAGGGGAACTCATTGAGCGGCTGAATCTTCGCGGCGGGCCGCTGAGCAAGGGGCACCGCCGGATCGCGGAGTATATCGCGCAGCATTATGAAAAGGCGGCGTTTATGACCGCGAGCGCATTGGGGCATGAATGCGGTGTCAGCGAGAGCACAGTGGTGCGCTTTGCCGCCGCGATGGGCTACGAGGGCTATCCGGAGCTGCGGGAAAAGCTGGTCAGCCTGGTGCGTCAGCGCCTGACCAGTGAACAGCGCTTCGCCATCACGTCGGGCGTCGATCAGCGCGATGTGCTCTCCATGGTACTCAAAAACGACGCCCACAACATTCGAAAGACCGTCGACGCCCTTTCCCAACGGGATTTTGACGATGTCGTAGCGAGACTGCTTCAGGCGCGCCGCATTTACGTGATGGGACTGCGCTCGGCCGCTCCGCTGGCGCTGTTCATGTATCATTATCTGCATCAGATTTTGGATGAGGTCGTGCTGGTTTCCAATACCATCGGCGATGTGTTTGAGGAGATCGCCCGCATTGGCGAACGGGATGTGCTGGTAGGCATCAGCTATCCCCGCTATTCCACACGCACGCTGGAATGTATGCGCTTTGCGCGCGAAAATGGCGCGCAGGTCGTCGGCTTTACGGACGGGGAGATGTCGCCGCTGTGCGCCGCCTCGGACGTGTGTCTGTGCGCCTGCACGGACATGGCCAGCTTCGTGGACAGCCTGGCCGCGCCGCTTTCGGTCATTAACGCGCTGATTGTCAGTGTGGGGCTTCACCGCCGAGATGAGCTGGGAGAGCATTTCAAACGGCTGGAGGGGATATGGAACGCGCACAGCGTCTATATCGACAGGCAGAATGAATGATATCGTGATCATCGGAGGAGGCGCGGCGGGTATGCAGGCCGCCGTGGCGGCCGCGCGCAACGGTGCGCGCGTCACGCTTGTGGAGCGCAATGAAAAGCTGGGCAAGAAGATTTATATCACCGGCAAGGGCCGCTGCAACGTGACCAATTTCTGCGACGCCGACACGTTTTTAAAGAATGTGGTGAAAAATCCGCGCTTTCTCTTCAGCGCGCTTCACGCGCTGCCGCCCGCAGGCCTGATGGACGAGCTGGAGGGCCTGCGCTGTCCGCTGGTGGTGGAGCGCGGGAACCGCGTGTTCCCGCAGAGTCAGAAGGCCAGCGATGTAACCCGCGCCTTTGAGCGCGAGCTGAAACGCCTGGGTGTGGACGTTCGCTTGAACGCGCGGGTGAGGGGGCTTATGATCGGTGAGGGCCGTTGCCGTGGCATAATGCTGGAAAACGGTGAGCGCCTTCCGGCCGACGCTGTGATCGTTGCCGCCGGCGGATGCAGCTATCCATCCACCGGCTCCACAGGAGACGGATGGACATGGCTTTCGGCGGCAGGACATACGGTTTTTCCTGCGCTGCCCTCGCTGGTGGGCCTTACCATTGACGGGGACTGGGCGCCGACCTTACAGGGGCTTTCGCTCAAAAATGTGCGCCTGACGCTGACACGGGGCAAAAAAAAGCTCTATACGGAGCTTGGAGAGATGCTCTTTACCCATTTCGGCGTGAGCGGGCCGCTGGTGCTGAGCGCCTCCGCGTACATGGCGGAGCTTGCGCCTGAGGACGTGACGCTGACTTTGGATTTAAAGCCCGCCCTGAGCGCGGAGCAGCTGGATAAACGCATCCTGCGCGACATCGCCGCCGCACCTAGAAAACAGCTTTCGAGCATCCTGGACGGTCTCTTTCCCGCGCGGCTCGCCGAAACGATGGCGCGGCTTTGCGGGCTCAATGAAAAAAAACTGGCGGGGGAGCTGACACGCGAGGAACGCGCCCGTCTTGTCGAGAAAACGCGGGCGCTGATCCTGCCCGTTTTGGGACTGCGCGGCCTTAACGAGGCCATCGTAACGCGCGGGGGCGTGTGTGTGGGGGAGATCGAACCCGCGACCATGGAGAGCCGCCTTGTGCGCGGATTGTATGTGGCGGGCGAAATGCTGGACGTGGATGCGCTGACCGGCGGCTTCAACCTGCATATCGCGTTTTGCACCGGCTATCTCGCCGGACGCGCCGCCGCAGGCGCGAAAGAACCCTTTGATTTGGAGTTATGAACATGCAGCTAATTGTTTTGGATTTGGAGTGGAACCAGCCCACCAGCTATCAAAGCGCGGCATACCGTCGGGTGGGCGACAGCCTGCTGTTTGAGGTCATCCAGTTTGGCGCGGCCAAGCTGGACGACCGGTTTGAGATCGCGGATACGATTTCCATTCCGGTACATCCTACACATTATCTGACCATCCATCCGCGGGTGAGGCGGATGACGGGGCTGACGCAGGAGACGCTCTGTGACGCGCCTGCTTTTCCCGAGGCGGTTGAAACGTTTCTGGACTGGTGCGGAGAGGACTGCGCGTTTATCACCTGGGGCTGCGACGATGTGAGCGTGCTTCAGCAGAACGTGGATTTTTTCCGCGTGGAGCGTCCACTTCCCAAGATGTATGATCTTCAGCGCCTGTACGCCGTAGTGGCCGGAAAGGGAGGACAGACGGCGCTCAAGACGGCCATGGAGGCCCTTGAGATCGAGGAGGACGCGGAACGCAGCTTCCACAACGCCATGCACGACGCCTACTACACCGCTCGCGTGCTTCAAAAGCTGCCGACTCCCCTGGATGTGCTTAAGTATGAGCAGCAGCCGCGCAAGCTCTGCCATAACGAACGCCGTAGCCGTTTCCGCGTGACGGATATGGTTCCCTCGGTCGGGGAGGCGCTTCAGAGTGAGGCGCTGGCTGCGCCTAAATGTCCCACCTGCGGTCAGCCTACCGCGCGTCAGACCGAGCTGATTCCGCAGGCCCCGGGCAAGTATGTGGCCCTGAGCCGCTGCCAGCATCATGGACTGATGTTCGTTAAGGTACGCTTCTCGCTCCTTCCGGACGGCCGCAAGGGCATGCATCTGAGCGTGCTGCCGGCCAACAGGCAGATGCGCGCCTATGTGCATACGAAGGAATTGCAGTACCAGTACAAGCGCAAGCGAGGCGACTATGAAAACGTCGATGTTGAGGATCTGACTTTGGCCTTTTTGAGCAATATGCCCTTTGAGGACGCCTGAGGAGGAGTAAAAATGCCGGAAACCAGCATGATTCAAATCACCATGTCGGGACAGGTGGGAGCGTTTCCCGTGGGAACGACGGTGGGGGAGACCGTGCGGACGCTGCTTAAGCCAGAGGAGGCGGGGCGGGTTTTGTGTGCCATGAGAGACGGAACGTGCCTGGAGCTTGGCGAGCCGCTGAGCGAGGACTGCGAGATCAGGCCGCTTACCTATCGCGACGAGGAGGGCAGGCGCGTCTATGAGCGTTCGCTGCGCTTTTTGTTCCTTCTCAGCCTCAAGCGGCTGTATCCTGAAAAAAGGGTGCGCATGCTCAACTCCGTGGGCTATGGCCTGTATATGCGCTTCATCGGGGGCAATCCGGATCATGAGATGATTCGCGCCATTGAGGCGGATATGCGCGAACTGGTGAAGCAGGATCTGCCGTTTGAAAAAGAAATATGGACGCGGAAGGATGCCATCGCATATTTTGAGAGGGTGGGCTGGGACGACAAAGCGGAGCTGCTCAAATATCGTCCGCAGGAAAAATTCACGATGTATCGCATCGGACCCCTGCGCGAGTATTTCTACGGTAACATGCTGCCCTCCACCGGCTATATCCGCGCCTTTGCGCTAAAGCCGCATTATCCGGGAGTGGTGCTGCTGTTCCCCTCACTCGATCAGCCGGATGTTCCCGCGCCATATATCTCCCGCGCAAAGTTTCTGCGCGCGTTTTCCACCTCACAGCGCTGGTGCGAAATCCTGGGCGCGCAAAACGCCGTGGATGTCAACCGCATGATCAAGGAGGGGCGCATGCGCGAGTTTATTCGCGTCAATGAGGCCCTACACGATAAGTCCATCGCGGGGATTGCGGATGAGATAGTCAGGCGTGGCTCGCGCATCGTCATGATCTTCGGTCCGTCCTCCAGCGGAAAAACCACTTTTGCCAACCGGCTGGCCGTGCATCTGCGGGTGCTTGGCCTTAGGCCGCATCTGCTTTCTCTGGACGATTTCTATCGCGACCGTCGGGAGATTCCCCTCGAGGCCGACGGCAAGCCGGATCTGGAGCATGTGGAGGCGCTGGACATCCCGCTTTTGACGGGCTGCCTGGAGGGGTTGCTCGCAGGGCGCGTTGTAACCATGCCCCGCTTCGATTTCAAGACCGGCAGCCGCGCGCCCGAGGGATATGAGCTTTCGCTCTCGGCCGACGAGCCCCTTCTGATCGAGGGCATTCACGGCATGAACGACCGCATTACCTCCGAGGTACCGGAACAGCTCACGTTTGGCATCTATGTCAGCGCTCTGAGCTGCATCAACCTCGACGATCATAACCGCATCCGCACCACGGACGTCCGTCTGCTCCGCCGTATCGTGCGCGACATGCGCTTTCGCAATACTACGCCGGCCCAGACCATTGACATGTGGCCAAAGGTGCGTGCGGGCGAGGAAAGGTGGATTTTCCCCAATCAGGAAAAGGCGGACGTCATGTTCAACACCTCGCTTCATTATGAGCTGCCGGTGCTCAAAACCATGGCCTATGAATTGCTTCTGGCCATTCCCCAATCCGCTCCCGAGTATCTCGTGGCGCGTCGGCTTTTGAAGGTGCTGCATTACTTCCTGCCGGTGGGCGGGGATGTGATGGATGAAATTCCGCCCCTGAGCATTCTGCGGGAATTCATCGGCGAATGTTCATTTTATGACATGCATTGACAAAACAGTTTGGATGATGTATATAATTAGCTGTTTGTGATTTCAGCGGCAGCGGTAAAGAAAGGAACCGGTAAGTGTCTATTGTCATTATGCTTTTGAAGGGACTCAGCGGGCTGTTGATGGCCTGGGTAAGCATTTCGCTGATCTTTCAGCTGATCGTTTCCCTCTTCGGCTTTCGGAAACAGACGCAGGACTACCAGCCGCATGAACCAAAAATGCGCTTTCTGGTGCTGATCCCCGCGCACAATGAGGAAGCGGTTATTTCGGGAATCATTAAGAACATGCAGAGGATGGACTACCCCAAGGAGCTTTATGATTTCTATGTTCTCGCCGATAACTGTACCGACCGCACGGCGGAATTGAGCCGTGAACTGGGAGCGAAGGTACTGGAGTTTCACAAGGAGAGCCCGGACGAGCCGACGGGAAAATCCATTGTGCTCAAGAAGGCGTTTGAGGCGCTGGAGGGGTATCAGGAGCGGTATGACGCGGTATTCTTTTTTGACGCGGACAATTTGGCCGATCCCGCGATGTTTCGCGAGGTAAACAGCCAGTTTTTGGATAGCGATGACCGCACCGAGATCATTCAATGCTATCTGGGCTGCAAAAACCGCCAGGGGCTCGTGGCGTATTTCTATTATATGAATTTCACCATTTCCAATCGTTATTTGCAGTATAGCCGTTTTCGCCTGGGTCTGAACTGCGGCATTGGAGGAACCGGCTTTGCCGTGCGCACGCGTTACCTGTATCAGCGGGGCGGCTGGACGGTGCGCAGCCTGACGGAGGATACGGAGCTGCAATTCGCGGTCACCCTGGAGGGACGCCGCGTTCTATGGAACAATCATGTGAGGGTCTATGATGAAAAGCCCACCAGCTTGAGCTCAAGCCTGAGGCAGCGCGTCCGCTGGGCACAGGGCCATTGGTTCGTTGCCTTTGCCAATACCAAGCTACTTTTCAGCGCTATTCGGCATCATCGTATCTCCTGGGGCGAATTCATCAGTATGCTAGTGCAGATGTATTTTCCCTCCACCTATGTGATCTCTGTTGTCAACTTTATTCTTATATTGATTATAAATGCGCTTGTCAATGGCTTTTCAGAAATCATTCCAAACGCAGCGTTGCAGATCATCGATCTGACCCCTTCTCTTTTTAGCATTGTCTTGATGATTTATATGCTGATCGTTCAGTTTGGCTGGGGCGCATGGGCGGATGATCATGAGCCGCTGGCGCTGCTGCATCTGCCGTGGATGCTTTTAAGCTTTGCAGTCAACACCCTGATCGCGGGCCTCGCGCAATTCATCGGTCTGTTTAAGTACCGTGAGCAGAATAATTGGGATAAGACAGATCACAGTATCAACACTGCACACGGAGAGACATTCGCTTGCGGTTCTGAGGGGGATTGCGAGAAAGTGGAGCGCGGCATGAACGCCTGATGCCTCTGAAGGGAAGGGTTATTCATGGATTATGGCGAGCATATGCTCCCTGTTGTGAGTGTCATCGTACCGGTTTATAATGCGCAAAAGAGCCTGCCCCGCTGTATCGGAAGCATCCTCAATCAGAGCTATCAGGCACTGGAGGTGCTTGCCGTGAACGACGGAAGCACCGATGAAAGTATTTCGGTTCTTAAAGAACTGGCTGAGGGAGAAAGCCGGATTCGCATCTTTTCACAGTCCAACGGCGGAGTAGCGGCGGCGCGTAATCTGGCACTTGAAAAAGCCAAGGGCACATATGTCCAATTTGTCGACAGCGATGACGAACTGCCTGCGGACGCCACGGAAAGCCTTGTAAACGCCGTGGAACGTCAGCTTTGCCAGCTGGCAGTCGCACCATATATGGAGGTCATTGGAAATTTTCAGCAAAAGCGAGGCTTTTTGTCTGAAGATACGACGCTTTCCCAGCGCCAATTTATGGACAAATTCAGCGAGCACCCCAACAGCTTTTTCTATGCTGTTTTGTGGAATAAGCTCTATCGCCGCGATATCATTCAAACGCATCAAATCCGATTTGATGCGCGTCTGCCTTGGGGAGAGGATTTTGCCTTCAACACGGAATATTTCCGCTGGGTGGATCAGACGGCGGTCCTCGCAAAGCCGGTGTACCATTATATTCGAAACCCAAACGGCTTGGCGCTGAGCACTTCGAGGCAATGCGTGATCCATCCGTGGTATTCCATGAAGGTTAAGGTCTGGCTGTACCGCTACTATGTCCGGCTTTTTGAACAGGTAGGCCTCTATGAGGAATATAAAAGCATCCTTCCCCAGTATCTTTTCAAGGTGACGATCAATAACTAGAAAGGGTTCAAAAAGGCCGCCGCATACCAGGCATGCGGCGGCTCTGCTTTGAGAAAGGCTGGGAATTACTTTTTCCGATCGTTCAAATAGATCTGATACATAGTTTCAACGGCGATACGATTCAGATCCGCGATCGCATCCGTGCTATAACTGATATTGGTAAATGTCAACTCCGACTCGCCGTTCGTCGGCTTTGTCAGGCTGTCGAGACACACGCACAGCGCGCCGCCGCGCAGCCCGAACAGCCTTGTCAGTACCATGACGGCGCTACTTTCCATTTCGCCGCCGACAAGCTTCATCGCTTTCAGATCGTCCACAAAGGTGTCCCAGTTATGGAGTCGGTAGCCCCCAAAGCTGGTGTCCTTTTCCGGACGGTTGGTAAAGATCGAATCAATACATCTGGAAGTACCGACATGATAGCGCAGGCCGAGACGCTTGGCGGCCTGAATGCTGCCCTCCACGATTTCATGGTCGGCAACGGCAGGATATTCCATAGGTGCATACCACTTGGTCGTTCCCTCAAAGCGGCAGGCGCTGTCGAAAATCACCAGGTCGCCCTTGCGGACATTTTCATTGATGCCCAGGCAGGTGCCCATCCGCAGGAAGGTCTTCGCACCGCACCTGGCCAATTCCTCGATCGCGATTGCCGTAGAGGGGCAGCCCATGCCGGTGCTTGTGCAGCTGATCGGCATGCCCTTATAGGTTCCGGTATAGGTAACATGCTCGCGGTTATCCGCGACAAAGTGCGCCTCATCCCATAGATCCGCGACCAGCTTAACTCGATGAGGATCGCCGGGAAGAAGAACATACGGAGCGATATCCCCCTCCTTTGCGTGAATGTGGTACTGAATCGCCGACATATATCATGACTCCTTTCAGTTTGAAAATTCCAAAATGAATATATCAAGCGAAAAGCACAAATTCAATAGAACAACTTTATGAACTGTAGATAATGGAACGTTTCTTAAAATCGCGGCATTTACCTTGAAAAAACGTTATGCTATCATACGCACAACGGGGAAAGAAGCATTCCCATATAAAAAAACAGGAGGAGATCACATGATCAGGAAGCACGTTTTACCTATTCTCATGGCCATGATGATGACGCTTTGCCTGCTTGGCAGCGGCGCTTTGGCTGAGACGGCCCAGACAACGCTAACCATTCTGTCCTTTTCCGAATATCACGACGCTGTACAGGCCGCGGCGGATGCCTATACGCTGGCAAATCCGAATGTCGCCATCAATATCGAGGAGTATCCGTTTTCCGAGTATAATGACGCCGTAACGATTAAGCTGGGCAGCAGCAGCTCCGATTTTGATATCGTGATGACCGACACAACCATGTGCTCCAGCTATGCCTACAAGGGCTGGATCGATCCGGTTGACGAATACTTCACCGAGGATGAAATCGCGGAGTTCGCGCCCGCACTGGTCAAGGCCGGCACGTTTGAGGGACAGTTTGTCGCGCCGCCGTTGTGCAATTCCTGCCAGGCGTTGTTCTATAACAAGGATCTGCTTGATTTGGCGGGAATCCCCTATCCGAGCGAGGATCCCTCCGAGCGCCTGACCTGGGAGGAAATTGTGGAGATTTCCCAGAAGGTTATGGAGGCCGCAAACGACAGCTCCATTTTCGGCCTCGCGTTTGAGCAGGTGGATCGTCCGTATCAGGTTCTGCCCCTTCCAAATTCCTATGGCGCGGATGCCTTCGCGGAGGACGGCCTGACGGTAGACGGTTACCTGAATAGCGCAAACTTTGTGAAGGCCATGCAATGGTACAGCGATATTCACAATGTGTATAATATCGCGCCCAAGGGCACTTCCGCCTCCGATTCCAACGGCCTGTTTATGGCTGGCAAGATTGTTTTCCTAACCTGTAACGTCTTCAACTATAGCACCTTCCAGAACACAGAGGGCCTGAATTGGGGCTACGCGCCCTTCCCGTACTTTGCGGACGGTACGGCCGCCACGCCTACCGGAAGCTGGCATGTGGGTCTCGTATCCGGCTCCCAGAATAAAGAAGCAGCGATGGATTTTATCAAGTACTATACGCTGGGAGAGGGCAATCGGATCTTCTTGGAGACCCGAGGCGCTTTCGCGGCCAAAAACGAAACGCTGAATCAGTATGATGAGCTTGAGGATTATGCTGAGTTCCCGCTGAGCATTTTCCGCTTGGCGTCCTACGAGGCGCAGAACACGGCCTATCCTCGGCCTACCACGTTGGCTTACGGCGAGTTTGAGTCGATCATCAACAGCACGTTCTCCGATATTCGCAACGGCGTTGATGTGCAGGAGGCCCTTGATTCTGCGGTTCAGCAGCTGAATGTTCAGATCCAGATGTATGAATAAACAGGCGCGTGCTTTCTAGCACGCGGCTCTAACGGCTGATTTCACAGGCCCGCGGTTCTTGGACAGGATTGCGGGCCTATCGTTTTTACAAGGAGGCATGCTCGGTGAACGGCAATACGGAGCTGAACGTTCCCAAAAGAAAGGTGATTTCCCGAAGCCTTGAACCCTATCTGCTCCTTCTGCCCGCTGTTATCCTCATCGGGGTTTTTAAGGTATGGCCTATCTTTTACTCCGTCATCTTCAGCTTTTTCAAGCAGGGCAGGGGCGGTGTGCTTTCCTTTGTCGGTCTGAAGAACTATATCAATGTCATTGGGGAGCCCACCTTTTTCAATTCCTTGAAGATTACGATCTGGTTTTGCGCCGTAACGACCGTTATTCAGGTTGTTCTGGCCATTGTTTTGGCGCTGTTTCTCAATCGTCAGAGCAAGGCCGTCAGGTTCGCGAGAACGCTGATCTATATTCCCGTCGCCATCAGCATGGTCATTGCCTGTACGGTGTGGAACCTGTTTTTTAGCGAATCAACGGGCATCTTTAACACCTTCTTATCGGCAATCGGGCTGCCCAGACAGCCGTGGCTGACAAGCTCCTCACAGGCGCTTTACGTCATCGTGTTTATCTGCACGTGGAAGGGCGTTCCATATTGGATGATGTTTCTGCTTGCGGGACTGCAAAATATCAACGTCTCGGTCTATGAGGCCAGCAGGCTGGATGGAGCGGGATATTTTACCACGTTGTTTAAAATTACGCTACCGATGATGAAAAACTCGCTGGTTTTCGTCGTTATCTCGGATACGCTGATCAATGTCTTTATGTTTGTGCCCATGTATTTGCTGACAAACGGCGGGCCGGCCATGTCCACGGATACGCTGATGTATGAGGCGTATCGCTCGGCATTCAGCTACAACAATTATCCCAGGGCCTATGTGCTGGTTTCAGTAATGATGGTCATCGCGATTGTGATTGCCATGATTCAGCTGTTCGTGACAAAGGACAGGGATTCAAAGGGGGTCGCGCGGCATGAAGCGTAAGAGCATTGCGCTTTCGGTTCTCTATTATCTCATCCTGATTCTGATCGCCTCCTTTGTGATGCTGCCGATCGTAGTCGCCATAGGAAATTCGCTTCGCACAGGCGATTCCGAGATTTTCAACTACACGCAGCATCTTTCGGTCTATACCTTCCTGCCGAAGACCTTCACCTTCCGCCATTTCGAGCGCCTGTTTCAGGAGGCGGGCTTTGCGACCCCGCTGATCAATTCCCTGACCGTTTCGGCAATCACCGTGGTGGTGGGCTTTTTGGTCAACGGGCTTGCCGGCTTTACCTTTGCAAAATATCGCTTTAAAGGGAAGCAGGCCATTTTCCTGTTCTTTCTGTTTTCCTTCATGGTTCCCTTCGAGGTGATCGCAATTCCGCTGTACAAGACGAGCGACGCGCTTGGAATTTTGAATTCGCGGGCGGCGCTGATTTTGCCGATGGCGGGCAACGGCATGATCGTATTCCTCTACAAGCAGTTTTTTGAGGATATTCCTGATTCGCTGGTTGAATCCGCGCGGATTGACGGAGCGGGGGCGCTTCGCTGCTTTTTTACAATCATTACGCCGCTCAGCGTGCCGGTTATCATTTCCGCGAGCCTGATGATCTTCATCCAGCAATGGGACGCGTTTTTGTGGCCGTTGGTTGCCGCCAGCAATCGAGATATGAAGGTGATGCAGGTTGCCATCGCGGAATTTACGGGTGAAAACTTTACGGACTGGACGTTGATCTTCGCGGCGACCTCCATCGCGATTCTGGTGCCCGCAGCCATCCTGATCCCGCTGCAAAAATACTTTGTTCAGGGCGTTGCGGGAACGGGCTTGAAGGAATAGCACTTGATCATTTCACCCGTATGGATTACACTAGGAATACCAGTGAGCAAACGGTGTGAGGCTATAGCTGATGAATCTCTTGAGAAAGCTGTCAAGAAAACTCCCTTACCAGCAGAAGCTGTTCTTTTCCTTCGGGGGTCTGAATTGTCTGATTTTGCTGGTTGGGCTGGCGGTTACGTCCGTGCTGGTGTCCAACCTGCTGGTTACGTCTGAAAAGGTGCAGCTGGGACAGACGCTAGAAATTGTCAATACAGATCTCAACAGCCGCGTCAAGGATATCAGCAACACGACGTTCGAGATCGCCGTCGACAGCACCATTCGGGAAAATCTGAATCAGACGGACGATCTGCTTGCCGCCCGCGCCTCGACCAAGGTGGAATCCATCCTGAAGAGCCGAATCATCAGCAGCAATGTCATTCAGGGAATCGCGATACTGGACACCTGCAATCATCGCTTTTCGCCCAACGTTTCCTTTCTGCTGCCGGAGGACTTTCGCCTGGAAGACACGGAGGTTATGCATCAAATTATGGTGTCAGGCAGGAGCGTCGTGTTCCTAAGCGATAACGATCTGGTCAAGAAGTATGCAAACTTTGAAATGTACCGCCCCAATACGGAAATCTGCGCGGCCGCGCGGATTATTGACTATACGCACAATCAGCTGCTCGGATTGGTGCTTCTATTTGTACATTCGGATTTCTTTGAAAAGATCGATTATCCGGAGGAAATCCTGCGAAGCACGCAGCTTTGCCTTGTCTCGCCGGATCGAAAGATGATTCTTCCGATCGGAACCGAGCAACAGGGGCTGTCGGCACATGATCTTGAGGTGCTCGCGTTTGACGGAAATCAGACGATCATTTCTCAGGATGACCGCCTGATTTCCTATCGTTATAATGACGCGATGGGCTGGTATCTGGTCAGCGTCACGCAGATGACGTTTCTCAGACAGGGAATGCAGAAGATCACGGTCATTTTTATGGTGGTGCTGCTTTCCTGTATCCTGCTGACGTTTTTCCTTTCCCGACATCTGGCCATTGTGCATACGAAGGGCATATCTGAGCTGATCGACGCTATGAGGCATTTGGAGGAAGGGGACTTTTCCGTCCGCCTGACAGTGGAGCGGGAGGATGAAATCGGCGAAATCACAAAGGCGTTCATCCATCTTTCGGAGCGCCTGGAGTATTTGATCCAGACCGAATACAAGGAAAACCTGCTGATGCGCGAGGCACAGTTTAAGGCACTGCAATCGCAGATTCAGCCGCATTTCCTGATGAACGCGTTCGATATGCTGCATTGGCGGCTGATGGACGCCGAACAGGTGGAAATTGCCGAGAGTGTCGTGGCCCTGAGTCATCTTATGCGCTATACGATGGTAAACGACAATTCACCGGTTTCACTTTCCATGGAGCTACAGAATGTGCGTGAGTATATCGCGCTCCATCAGATTACGCGGGAGGGTGAATATCAGCTGACGGAAGAATGCGCGGATAAGGAGAGGATTCTCCTGCCTAGGCAGACGCTTCAGCCCTTGGTTGAAAACGCCTTTAAGCATGGGTTTGAAAGGCGTCAGAAGGGAAACCGGATACAGATCGAGGGCCGCTATGTGCGTGAACGGCCGTGTCGGTATCAGCTCACCATCGCTGACAATGGCCTTGGCATGCCGAGCGAAAAGCTGGATGAGCTGAATGAGATGCTTAAAGCGAACGGCAGCGCGGCAGCGGAGCATTTAGGGATCGTCAACGTGGCCATGCGTCTGCGCTATCTGGATTCTACGGCGACGATACGTTATTTTAGCGAGTATGGCAGTGGAACCAGGGCCGTTATTGAATTGGAGTGCGCTGAAAAAGGAGATCAAGATGAGAATTGTGCTGATTGATGACGAGGTAGTCACGCTCAACGGCTTATCCCGCGCGATCCAAAGCCTGGATCCGGCCTGGGAAATCGTCGGGACATTCACGGACGCGTCGCAGGCCTTGGAGGCCTGCGACTGGGATCAAATTGATCTGGCGTTTCTGGATATCACCATGCCGGGCATGGATGGGCTGAGCTTCGCTCAGACGCTCCGCGAAAATGATTTTGCGCCCTTGCTTGTGTTCTTAACGGCGCACGCGAATTTTTCATATGCCCAGCAGGCCGCTCACTTTCAGATGTTTGACTATCTTCTCAAGCCGACGGGTATTGCGGAGCTGCGTGCTGTTCTTATGCGCGCGGATGCGGAAATTCAGAAAAGGCACAAGGAGCGCGCAAGTGAAAAGTATATCGACGATAATTTGCATGTACTTCGAAAATACTATCTGGGCGATGTGATGTTTGAAGAGCAGGCGCTTGATCAAGAATTTTTAGAAAAGAATACCAGCCTATACCGTCTGGAGGGCTATTGCTATCAGATCTGTCTTTTCCGCTCGCCTTTAAGCCGCGTGGCCGTAAAGCAAAGACTGGCGGGGCATTTGACGCCCAATTGCTGGATGGTTTATGGCCAATCTGACTGTTACGAGCTTCTTTCGCTCCTCGCTCCCGGCCAGGAGGCCATTTCCTTTGATTTTATATCGGATATCGCCGATACCTGGAAGGCGACATCACATCCCGTTGAACTGGCCGAGCTATCCGCCACGTTTGTGAAGCTGCTTTCATCCGCGGAGAGCCGTCAGCAGGATCAAAAGGAGCACGACGGTCCCCAATCGGCCCTGCAAAACAAGCCGCTTTCGGCATCGGTTCGGCTAGCTGTTGAATATATCGAACAGAATTACGCGCAACATCTTTCGCTCAATCAGATCGCGGATCACGTCTATCTGCATCCCACCTATCTGTCCAACGTGTTCAAGCGTCAAACCGGCTTCAGCGTTGTGGACTATATCAGCGAGGTGCGCATAAGAAAGGCGATGGAATTGCTGAGGGATCCAAGAAATAAAATCTATTGGATTGTGGAGCAGGTCGGGTTTTCAAACCAGCGCTACTTCAGCTCCGTATTCCGAAAGGTGACGGGCATGAGCCCCATGCAATACAGGCAAAGCATCATGATGTAAAGGACAAGCGGATATCAGGGCTTTGCTCTAACGTCCGGGGAAAAGGACATTTTTTAGCATAAAAAAAACGGACATGCCCTGCCGACATATCCGTTTCACGTTTTACAGACACGGTGCCCTTGAAGTCCTACCCTTTGATACTCCCGCTGGTAATGCCGGACACATAATACTTTTGTAGCGGAAGGAACAGACATAGCGGCACTGCGGCCGAAATAATCATTGCCGCATACTTGGCGGCCCATTCCGTGCCTTCCTCGGTATTGAAATCCGTCAGCCGCGTCTGGATGAGGCGAAGGGACTTGCTCTGCGCGACCAGCAGGGGCCATAGATATCCGTTCCATTGGGACATGAACAAAAGCAGCGCCGCCGTGACAAACACGGCCCCAGACATGGGCAGGATAATCTGAAAGAAAATATGCCTTAGCTTTGCGCCGTCCACCACGGCGGCTTCGATGATGCCGCTGGGAATATCCTTGAAAAACTGCACGAAAAGGAACAGCACCAGTCCGTTCGCCAGACTCGGCAGCACGATGCCTGCAATCGTGTTGAGCAAATGCAGTTCGTAGGCGATCCGATACATCGGAAGGGAAATGGATTCAAAGGGGATCATAAAGGTCAGCACAATGATCGAGAAGATGAGGTTCTTTCCCTTGAAGTCCATCAGGGCAAAGGCCATCGCAGCGACGCCGTTGATCAGGCAGCCGAACACAACCGTCAGAACGCATACGTACAGGGTGTTGAGAATCGGCTGTAAAAAATTAAATTCCGTAAACAGCCGGACATAGGCTTCAGAGGTCCAGTTCACAGGCAGAAAGGTGTGTATGGTTACGGGAACCATATAGAAAAATATTTCCTCATCGGTTCTCAGCGATGAAAGCAGGGACCACAGCATTGGAAATACCATGATTAAGGCCAGCAAAACGAGAAGAATATACGAAAAGACCTTGCCGCTCTTTCTCTCCTTCATATTAGCAGCCGCTCCTTTCCTCATCCTGATCGCGCATGAGATAAAATTGCAGCGCGCAAACGAGGGCGATCATGACAAGCAGAACCGTCACAATGGCGGAGGAGCGCGCCGGCTTGCTGAATTGAAAGGCGGATTTATAGGCTTCATACATCAGCGAGTTGGTCGAGCCCATCGGGCCGCCGTTTGTAATGATTTTCATGGGATTAAACAGCAGAAGGTTTGAAGTCGTGTTGGCTACCATAATAAACAGCACGGTTCGTTTCATCAGCGGCAGAGTGATGGAGAACAGCCGACGCAGCCGGCCGCATCCATCCAGGGCGGCCGATTCATAAATGGATTCGTCAATTCCTTTTAAGCCGGACAGGAAAAAGACCATCCAATATCCGGCGCTTGCCCATGTGGCCTCCGCGACAATGCACCACAATGCCTGGTTCTGATCGCTCCAAAAGCCCTGCGCCGACAGACCGATTGCTGTCAGCAGGCTGTTGATCACGCCGTTTTTGGCCAGGAGCATACTCCAAATCAAGCAGTTTACAACGGAAGAGATGGCGAATGGGGTCATGAAAAGGGTGCGGAATACGCCCATGCCCCGAAGATTTCTGTTCACGAGAAGCGCCAAGGCCAGAGAAACAACAATCTGAAGAGGGATGATGATGAGATTCAGCTTAATGGTTACCCAGAAGGACTTCCAGAAAACAGAATCCCGCGTAAAAAGATTTTCAAAGGTTTTGAAGGTGAATTGTCCGTCTACACATATGCTGTTGAAAATGGACGCGCCTAATGGAATGATACGAAAGACCAAAAGGAGAAGGCAGGCGAGCGAGATCATGAGATAGGGGACATGCTTTCGAACGCGCAGCATTTGATCACCTTCCTCTTATCAATCAAAAGAGGGATCTGCACATTGGAGCGCAGATCCCTCCTGCGAACGTTACTGCATGTAGATGGAATAGGTTTCGATGGCGGTTTCAATCGCCTGATCGACATCCGTGCCGGAGGCAACATTGCGCCAGAATTCGTTGATTACGGTCTCATAGGTGGAGAAGTAAGGCGTTACAGGGCGCGGGCAGGCGACGTTGGCCGCCTCGTAAGCGCCGATTTGCTGAACGTAATCCGCGTCGGGATCAGCAAGCAGGGCATCCGCATCCTTTTGCAGAGCGGAGAAGGCGCTCAGGGTTTCGATGTAGATTTCGTGTCCCTCCCCTGCGCACAGGAAGTTCACAAATTCAACGGCCGGATCAGGATTCTTGCTGAAGCTGGAAACGCCGATGGCCCAGCTTCCGGTAGGCGCGGCCGCGATGCCGTAATCGGCGAACACGGGATTATAGGTCACGCGCAGGTCGATATCGGGGTTGTTATACAGATTCTTGGACATGGAAATGCTGCTGAGCAGGAAGACGCACTTGCCGGCGAAGAAGTTATCGCTGTTAAAGGTCATGTCAAGGCAGTCCTGGGTCAGTCCGCTGCTGATAAGCTTCTGATAATAAAGGGCGGCGTTGCGCCACTCGTCGGTACGCAGCGTGCTGGCGATATCCTGATCGTCGGCGAGAGGGGAGCCTCCCATGGAGGCGGGCAGCTGCTGCATCTGATAAACCACGTTGGGCTGACTGAACGCGATGCCGTCATAGCCCTGATCGCGGTTCGGATCCACAGTGTCCAGCACCTTCTGGCTGATTTCTTCCATTTCTTCAAAGGTCAGGCGGTTGTCGGGGCTGATTTCCTTCAGCTCAATACCGGCCTGCTCGATCAGGGTCTTGTTGTAGTACAGCAGAGAGATGCCGGCAGTCAGCGGCAGGCAGGTCAGATTGTCGTTGTAATAGCAGCCGTTCAGCGCGGGAGCCTGGAATACGGAGGTGTCGATCACGGAACCGACATAGTCATTCAGGCTCAGCGTGTAACCCTTCTGGCCATAGTCGCCGACCTTGGGCGTATCGACCGCGATGATATCATAATCGGTCGAGCCGATGCCCTGAGAAGAGGCAATGACCTCAAACAAAGGATCCTGCGTGTAATACTCAACTTCAACGGGGGTCTCGGGATGCAGCTCGTTCCAACGGGCAACGACGGCGTCAAATCCGGCCTCTTTTCCGGCGATCGTGAGGAATTTGAGCGGCGTCACGTCGGCCGCGGCCGCCGTCGACAGCGTCGCGAACAGCATGCAGGCGACCAGAAGCAGGGAAAACAAGGCTTTCATCATTTTTGTGCGTTTCATGGGAATCCTCCTTCACGTTGCTTTATCAAAACAGCCTTTCGCTGTCATGATCACTGGCTGATGCGTTCAAACAGATCGGTAAGGATCGCGTCTCGGTTCATGCTGTATACGTATCGCACGAAATGTCGGCGCGGATCGAATTCATAATGGAGATCATAGCTGATCAGCGGCATATGACGGAGACAATCCTCCATATATTTCCGATCCCTCAAAAACCAGCTGAATGCCGCCACATCGAATAACGGATGGCTCCAGGCGCCCGTAAGCTTCCAGAGGTTAACCTGCTCGTTGGTTTTGCTGATCAGGTAATCACAGACTGGATTTTTCCCGCGCAGCCAGTATTCCAGCTCCGGACCGGTCGTCATCAGGATATTGGCCACGCCCCTGCCGGGCTGAAGAACCATGGGAACGCCGCTACCCATCACAACCCGTGTCGCCGCGATATCCTGGCAGGCGTTAAACGAATTGCAGGCCGGCTGGTCAAAGGCCGTTCCGCCGTGCCAGATCACCACAAGCCGTTCGATCAGCCGCGGCTCCTTCAAAAGCGCGGAGGCAATGTTGGTAATCGCCGCGATGGCGACGACATACAGGGGATCGTCGGGGGCGTGGGACATGCCGCGCTCGATCAGGTCGTCCACCGCCTGACTGTTTACCGGCGTATGCTCATCGGGAAGAAAGCGGTCGCTTCCGTAATAAACGGGATAGTCGGTTTCGCCTGCCAGGGACAATATGCGCGCGATTTCGTCGTAGCTGCGTTCCATGCCGAGCTTCGGGTTATCCGCGTTCATGTTCATAAAGGGAGCGGCATAAAAGGCCTGTATGTTGATGACGTCCCTCAGCTTCAGCGCGTAGGCAATCGCGAATTGATCGTCTATTTCGTTATAGGCGTCCGTATCAATGACCACATCCACGATTTTTTTCGGCTTCTCCAGCTTTTGAATCAGGGATGCCGCGTCCACAGTTACCCCGTTTGTCCAAGCGTTATCCGTAGGCCCTTTGTTGAGCATTTTCATAATGGATGTTCCGTCCATGCCCAAGCTCCTCCTTGTACAGAAAGTGGAAAACTCCCAATTTTTCAAACGAAAAGATACCATGAGAAAAAATAAAACGACATTTTTCCTCATCAAGACGCCAAAAATATAACATAGTAAGGAAATTGAAGTCAACGGATTCTTCGGCTTTTGCAAAAGCGGTGGAAATCGATAAAAGGAAAACTTGCAATTTCGGTAATTTATGTTATTCTTACTCTGAAAAAGCGATGGGAGGAAAAGGCATTGTCGGATAAGGTGATTCAGCGGCAGGAACGTATCCTTGATTATTTATCCAAGCAGCGCGTGCTCTCTGTTCAGCAGCTGGCGGCGGATTGCCACGTTTCCATTGAAACGATCCGGAAGGATCTGGCGGCCCTTTCCGCGAAGGACCTGGTTGTCCGCGTTCATGGCGGCGTCGGATTGAGCAATGCCGTTCCCGATTCGTTTAATCATTTGATCCGTCTGCATCAGGAAGAAAAAAGAACGGTTGCGAGCCTTGCGATTCGATTTGTAAAGCCTCACGCGTCCATTATGATCGAGGATGGAAGCACCGGCTACGCCTTTGCTCAGACGCTCCTGGAGACCAAGCCTGATCTGCTTTCCACACTGACCGTAATAACAAATTCCTTTTCCATCTGCAATCTGTTCGGGATGGGTGCGGCATGCGAATGGATGTTTTTCCTGGGTGGTCTATGCGACAGTGGTCGACAGTCCACGCTGGGAAACTATGCCTCGCAGCAGCTTTCCGCGTTTCATGCCCAGCAGCTCTTTATCGCGCCCGCCGGGATCAGCCCGGCATTAAAGGTGGTCGCTTTCTCCACCAATGACGCGGCTTTTCAGATGGAGGCGATCAAAAACGCCGACGAAAAGATTCTCATGACGGACAGTACGAAATTTCTATCGACCGGATGGCTCAACGTCGCCCCGCTGGAAGCGTTCGATCATATCGTCACCGATATGGACGCGACGCATCCGATGATGCAGCAGATGCTGCGCAAGAAGCTTTCCGTCTATTTGCCCGAGGAGGACAATGCGGAGACGGAGCGGGAGGATTGAGCCTTCACGTTGAAAGGAAAAAAGCACACGGCCAGGTATATGGAACAAACAGCCCTGCATCCAAACGGCGGAAATCGCCGAAGCTTGGATGCAGGGCTGTTATGGTAGGTGACGGACGGGTCAGGGCCTGGACAACGACGCGACATTCTCCACCCCGCCCGCGTAGCAGAACATATCCACCGGCTGACAACGCTCAAAGCGGTATCCGCCCTCTACAAGGAGCTTTAGATCGCGCGCCTGGGTGGGAACGTGACAACTGACATAGACCACCTGACGCGGACGCGCGGCGAGAACGGCCTCGATAACAGCGAGCTCGACGCCCTTACGGGGCGGATCAAGGACGATCACGTCGGGACGCAACCCCTCCTGAATCAGCTTAGGAAGCAGCCCTTCCACGGCGGCCACATGGAATTCGGCGTTGACGATATGGTTGCGCTCCGCGTTGCGTCTCGCGCCCTCGATGGCCTGCGGCACGATCTCAATGCCGATCACGCGCCTGGCGATTTGGGCCATGCATAGGGAAATGGTACCCGCGCCGGCATAGGCGTCCACCACGGTATCCTCGGGGGAGAGAGACGCGAAGTCGATGACGGTGCGATAGAGCCGCTCGGTCTGGGCGGGATTGACCTGAAAGAAGGAGAGCGGGGGAATTTCAAAGGTGAGGCCGAGCAGCGTTTCAGAAATGGCGGTCTCCCCAAAAAGGCAGTGGCTGGTGGGCCCCAGAATCACATTGCCGCGAGCGACGTTTCTGCTGACATGCAGCGAGCAGAAGCCCGCGACGCGCTCGCGCAAAAGGCGCACAAGCTGCGAAATGTCGGGCAGCTTGTCGCGGGTGGCCACAAGCACGACCATTACGCTACCATCGCGTGAGGTACGAACCACGACATGGCGTAAAAGCCCTCGGCCGGTCAGCTCCTGATAGGGCTGAACGCCCGAGAAGACGATCCATTCCTTCACGGCGGAGATGACGCCCCCGAGCCCGCCCATGGCGACGGAGCAGTCCTCGATGGGCACAATATCGTGGCTGCGGCGGCGATAGAAGCCCAGCTTGGGCGCCTGAGCGCTGCCTCCGACGGGCAGCGCCGTCTTGTTGCGGCAATGCCAGGGATCATCCGCGCCCAATACGGGCGGTATATCATCGAGCCCGATGGGAAGCCCTCCGATACGGGTGAGACAGTCCCACACCTGATCGCGTTTGGCGGCAAGGGTCGCCTCGTAACGCATATGCTGGCCGCTGCACCCGCCGCATTTTTCGTAGACGGGACATGGGGGCGCGACGCGCTCGGGCGAGGGGGTGAGCACCCTCAGACACTTTCCGAAGGCATAACGCGGCATGGCCTTCACGCACAGCACCTCAGCCTCTTCATTCGGCAGCACGCCGGGCACAAACACGGCCATCCCCTCATGGCTGCATACGCCCTCCAGCTCGCTTCCCAGCCGCTCGCAACGAAGCCTGAGCCGCTCGTTTTTCTGAATCATAGCCCCTCCACCGGAGAGGACGCGCGGTTCTCCAGCCATAGCTCGGCCAGGGAGAGCGCGACGGCGCTTTCCACCACAGGGACGGCGCGCACGGTTACGCACGGGTCGTGACGGCCATGCACCTCAAGCGAGGCGTCACATTGGCCGCTTAGGGAAACGGTCGGCTGTTCAAGGCCGATGGAGGGAGTGGGGCGGAAGGCCGCGCGAACCACGATGGGCATGCCGGTGGTCATGCCGCCCAGAAGGCCGCCCGCGCTGTTGCGCGTGGTGATGACATGACCGTCCCTCATGGCATAGGGATCATTGTATTGACTGCCGCACAGCTTGGCGGCGCCGAAGCCCGCGCCGAATTCGACACCCTTAACGGCGGGAATGGAAAAGAGCTCGGAAGCCATTACGGCCTCGACGCCCTCAAAAAAGGGCGCGCCAAGCCCCACGGGCATGCCTGTGGCAACGCACTCTACCGTGCCGCCTAGCGAGTCCTGCGCGGCCTTGGCCTCGAGGATGGCGGCGTACATGCGCTCGCCCGCGGCGGGATCTAAGGTGGGAATGGCCTGCTCATGGCAGCGTTCCCAGGCATCCATGTCGGGCGAGGTGAAATTCCACTCCGTCGCGTCCACCTCGCAGCCGATCTGAACCACACGGGCGGCGATGCGTATCCCCGCTCGGCTTAAAAGCTGCATGGCCACGCCGCCCGCGAAGACATAGGGCAGCGTCAGACGCCCGCTGTGGTGGCCGCTGCCCCGCAGGTCGTCAAAGCCATGGCTGCGCATGATGGCAGGATAATCCGCGTGGCCCGGACGGGGACGATCGGGCAAAAAGCCATAATCTGAGCTGTGGGTATCCGCGTTTTCAAAAATGGCGGTCAGCGGCTGACCGGTGGTTCTATTTTCCCACAGACCGCTGATCACCCTTGGAAGGTCGCTCTCCCTGCGGCCCGTGGCAATGGCGCTTCGCGCCGCGCGCCGCCTAAGAAGAGCCCCCAGCTCTTCCATATCCAGTGTGAGGCCGGCGGGAACGCCGTCCAGCGTTACGCCTACGGCCCCGCCATGGCTTTCGCCAAAAATCTGCACGGAAAGCAGACGACCGATTCGACTGCTCATTGCGCGATTCCTCCCAACGCCCGATAGGTTTCCAGAAATCCGGGCCATGATTTGGCAATACATTCCACACCATGGACGGTGATGGGCTGATCACAGATCAAAGCGGCCGCGGCGAGAAGCATGACGACGCGGTGGTCGCGGCGCGCGTCCGCCTCAAAGCCCCCCTTGAGACACGTCGGGCCGTAGACGGTCAGCGTGTCGCTGTCCCCGCTCACCTCAACGCGCGCGCCAAGCTGCGTGAGCAGCTCCCTCGTGGCGTTCAGGCGGTCGCATTCCTTGAGGCGGAGGCGGCCTACGCCCTTGAGGGTCGAGACGCCGCGCGCCTGGGTACAGGTGAGGGCGAGGATGGGCGCAAGATCAGGAATATCCGAGCAGTCGATCTCGACGGGCATCAGCCCCGCGTGCGAGGGACTGACGGCGTAAAGCTCGCCATGGGTGCGGTACATGCGCATTCCCATGCGGGCAAGAACCTCCAGCACGTACGCGTCGCCCTGCAGGCAGTCGCCTCCCGCGCATAGGTTGCCGACCATTACGCCGCCGCCCATGGCATTGATGCATAATAGGACGGCCGCCTGCGACCAGTCACCGGTCACGTCCACCTCGCGGGGCGAGGGATCGGGAGCGGGGGAGATGACAAAAACACCTTCATCCCTTTCGTTACAGGAGACATGGAAGCGCTCCATAAGACGAAGCGTCATATCCAGATAGGGTCTGCTTACGATGGGCCTGGTGACGGTCAGGGTGGAGGCGGCGGGGCGGCCCTGGCCGTCCGTGGCATGCGCCAGAGCGATCAAAAGGCCGGAAGCAAACTGGCTGGACTGCGTGCCGTCGATCTCGTAATCGCCGGCGGGCATCCGCCCCTCAATCTCCATGGACGCAAGGCCTCCCTCAGGAGCGAGCGTGCGCGTCATATGTCCGCCGATCCGACGGATGAGCGGCTCAAAGGCATCCAGCGGACGCTTAAATAGCGCGCTTTCCATGGTGAAGCGCACGGCCTGTCCGCGCGCAAGGAAGGCGGGAATGAGCATGCGCAGCGCCGCGGCGCACGCGTGGACATGACAGGTGACCATCGTTTCGCCGAGGACGGGCATCGGTGCGGGCGTGACGATAAGCTGCGTTCCCTCGCTGCGAACCGACGCGCCCAGCGCGGTTATGCCGTTCATCATGGCGATGGTATCGTCGCAAAGCGGAGGCGGAAAGCCGTTCAGACGTGTTTCCCCGTTTCCCAGGGCTGCCAGAAGCAACGCGCGATGCGCCTCGCTCTTGGCGGGTGGAACCAGTGCGCTTCCCCTTAGGCGCGCGGGATGGAAGGTAATGGATGGCATGAAAAAGCTCCCCTCAGAAGGCAAAAACATAAGGCCGAATGAATCAACTTTCATTATATCGTACTGACTTCCAAAAAACAACGCCAAAAAGCGGCGAAAAAGGGCGAAAGCATTTAACCTTGTGAAGGAAAGTTTCGGGAGAGAGCGCAGCGCGATAGCGCTTTTTCTGGAGACTGA
>CAYQCL010000013.1:0-51344 GCA_964416065.1 uncultured Oscillospiraceae bacterium
CAAGGCGGCATCGGTCAGAGCCGCTGCCGCCCTGAAAATATGATGCGCTGTTTTGTGCCCTGTGTGGAGTTTACACAAAAATTTGGGATACACCCCAGAATATCTCTTGTATTTAGGCTGATTGGGCGTGTCCTCAATTTTGTTTCTCAGCCGCCGGATATACACAGATAAAGTATTAACAAAACTGCCGTTGCCATCCCACATCTGATCCAGAATCATTTTACGCGGCATAAGGTGGTTGGGGTTTTGCATGAACAGACACAACAATTTGTATTCCACCTATGGCTTTGCAATGTAGCCCTTTGAGTTTAACGATACGATGATTATCTTGTTATTTGTAACTTGGATAAACTCTGTGTGAAGCGATCCAATCTGTTCATCAATATTTAGCAGAATATCAAGTTCTTTCTTAAATTTTTGCAAAGAAAAAGAGGAAACGTATTATTGGTTATATTCAAAAATATTAATAAGTTTTATTCATACCAACAAATTGGAATTTATGTTACTCGTTTAGTGCTCTTTTTAATATGTCATACAGGATGATACGTTCATCTATATCAATGATATTTTCTTTGCGCGGATTGTAATGATGAGCAAATTCTTCATCAATATATTGAATTCCATTCAATGAAAAAGGATTTTTATATCGTGGACGGACATGTAAGTGCAAATGTGGATTGGGTTTTGTTTTTTTATAAAAGTCATTTAATAAGCAGCTCCAATTACACAATTCTGCGCCTAAAACAGTTTTAAAACAGTCTTCAAGCTTTTCAATTATGCGTTTTAAATCCATCCATTCATCATCTGTAAGTTCAGATAAGCATCCGCAATGTCTATTTAAAATTAAAATGCAACGTCCTATATAATCCTGCTCATCAGCTAAATATACTGACCAATTCTCATTTTTTATTAGCAGCCATTTTTTCTTATCATCAGAAAGCGTACACCAATTACATATATCCATTATTTTCCTCTCATTTCTATTTTACCAAGATTATTATACCATACAAAAACACATATTTTAAGTCATATCACGCAAAACTTGCCTGCCAAATCCTCATGTGAGCCCTCAGCCCGTTGACATTCCAGGAAATAATTTTCATACTGCCCCCACACAGTTGCCTTCGCCAAATGACCGCAACCCCTCCACTATTGTAACACAGCTTTCGCGATACCTAAAAGGAATTCCGATTTATGGTCTTGACCCAGGTTTGAAGCCGTATCGCAATTATTGGGAATACTATGGGCCCATTGCAGAAACAGCTTTGAACGAACAGTTTTCGTGCGACCTCAACAAAAAATCCGCTTTCAAGCGTTGCCTAAAAGCGGATTTTTTGTTGCATATTTTTTGGAGGGGCTTTTTGCAACACCCCCATAAATGCTTGTCAGGACCATCGCCCCAAGCCATAGTTTGCCCTACCAATTGTTCTGCGCGGTCGATTATGTCCCGTTTGCACGGGTAATGGACATCGTAAGCGGAGCACAATCCAGTTATGGTCAATGGCGTGAAAGAGCAGAAATCAACGATCAAATTATAGTTCTAAAGTACCTATGAAATGGAACGCAATAGAGGTTATGGCCCCTACGCCCACGGTTTGTCGATGCCTTGTCCCTTCTTAACAGATCAATTCCGCAGGCTATGCAGCGGTGCAGGGATCCGTCCGCCGCGCTCGATGAATTCGTCGTTTTTCGCCGCGTTGACCGGCATGACCGGCGAGAAGCCAAACAGACCGCCGAAGTTGACGGTATCGCCGGCTTTTTTGCCGGGGGCGGGGATCACGCGCACGGCGGTGGTTTTGTTGTTGACCATGCCGATGGCCGCCTCGTCGGCGATGATACCGGAGATCGTGTTGGCGCTGGTGTCACCAGGAATCGCGATCATATCCAGACCGACGGAGCAGACACAGGTCATGGCTTCGAGCTTTTCAAGCGTCAGGCAGCGGGCCTGCGCCGCCTCAATCATGCCAATGTCCTCGCTGACGGGGATAAACGCGCCGCTCAGGCCACCCACATGGCTGGAGGCCATAACGCCTCCCTTTTTCACCATGTCGTTAAGCATTGCCAGCGCAGCCGTCGTTCCCGGAGCGCCCGCCATTTCAAGACCCATTTCGCTCAAAATATAGGCGACGCTGTCGCCGCGCGCGGGCGTGGGCGCGAGGGAAAGATCGACGATGCCAAACGGCACACCCAGACGGCTCGCGGCCTCCTGCGCCACGAGCTGCCCTACACGGGTGATTTTAAAGGCAGTGCGCTTGATGGTCTCGGCCAGCACGTCGAAGGGCTGACCGTGGATCTGAGACAGGGCGCGCTGAACCACGCCAGGGCCGCTTACGCCGACGTTGACCACACATTCCGGCTCACCAACGCCATGGAACGCGCCCGCCATGAACGGGTTATCCTCCACGGCGTTGCAGAAGACCACAATCTTGGCGCAGCCAAAGCCGTCGGTATCGGCGGTCAGCTCGGCCGTGCGCTTGATGACATGGCCCATTTTGCGAACGGCGTCCATATTGATGCCGCTGCGCGTGGAACCGACGTTGACGCTGCCGCAAAGACAATCTGTTTTTTGGAAGACCTCCGGCATGGCCTCAAGCAGCGTTTCCTCCGCCCTAGTGGAGCCTTTGTGCATCAGCGCGCCAAAGCCGCCGATAAAATTGACGCCAACGGCCTGTGCCGCCTTGTCCAGCGCCACGGCGATCCGCATAGGGTCGCTGCCGCAGATCATGCTCACCGGTGTCACGCTGATGCGTTTGTTGACGATCGGTACGCCGATTTCGCTTTCCAATTCGTTGCCGACCTTCACCAGGTCGCGCGCCTTTCGGGTTACCTTCTCATAGACGGCCTCCGCAGTCTCGCGGTCGGTATTTTTTTTGCAGTCCAAGAGGCTGATACCCATGGTAATAGTGCGGATATCAAAGTGCTGCTCATGTATCATCTGCATCGTTTGCAGAATCTCGTTGACCTCTATCATCGCACTGCCTCCTCAGATGCGGTGCATCGCGTTGAAGATATCGGCGCGCTGGATGCTGATGACCTCGCCAAGCTCGCCGCCCACCTCGTTCAGCCGCTCGGCAACCGCGCTGAACGCGACGGTCGCCGCCGTCATGTCCACGATCATAAGCATCGTAAAATATCCGTCCAGAATGGTCTGCGAGATTTCAAGCACGTTGATGTTCATTTCAAATAGCGCGGTGCTCACCTTGGCGATGATGCCGGGCTTATCCACGCCCGTTACGGAAACCAGAGCCTTACGCATTGCGTTGCCTCCTAAAAAATCAGGGTCGCTATTTACCATACCCTAACGTCTCGCGGCTGTCAATGCAAACATCGGTTTTTCCTTTGCATCTCCTGTACTTTTTTTATTGCCCTGAGCGAGTGAAGTATGTTAGAATAACGTTTACATTTTGAAAGACTCAGGAGGAAGGAAGATATGCCTAATTTTTCCCTGGATGATCGGGTGTTCTTTGACGCGGCGACGCAGTTTCAGACGCCGTTTCATCTTTATACGGAAGCGGGGATCCGTCAGACCGCGCGAGGGCTTAAGGAGGCGTTTTCAGGCGTTCCTTCGTTCCGCGAGTATTTCGCCGTTAAGGCCCTGCCCACGCCCGCCATTTTGCGGATTCTCAAGGACGAGGGCTGCGGCGTGGACTGCGCGAGCATGACGGAGCTCATGCTTGCCGATGCCTGCGGCTTTCAGGGCGAGGATATCATGTTCAGCGCCAACGATGTGCCTCCGGAGGAGTTCGCTCTTGCTCGCAGACTGGACGCTTACATCAATCTGGACGATTTGACGCATGTGGAGGTGCTTCGCGAGAACGGGGGAATTCCCGAGGAAATCTGCCTGCGCTTTAACCCAGGCGGCACCTTTCGGATTGGAAATACCATCATGGGCGATCCGGGGGACGCCAAGTATGGTATGACGCGCGCCCAGCTTTCCGAGGCGCTTCATAGGCTTAAGGGCTATGGCGCCAAACGCTTTGGGCTCCATTCCTTCCTGAGCAGCAACACCACTGATCCCGCCTATTATCCGACGCTGGCGGAGCTTTTGTTTGAGACGGGACGTGAGCTGATGGAGGAGACGGGGCTTGAATTGAGCTTTATCAATCTCTCCGGAGGCATCGGCATTCCGTATCTGCCCGATCAGCCCGCAGCGGATATCCGTGCGATCGGCGCGGGTGTGAGCGAGCGGTATGACCGGATTTTCACGAAACATGGCATCGGCGGCGTCGCGATCAAGACCGAGCTGGGCCGCTACATGACCGGCCCCAACGGCTGGCTGGTCACGCATGTGACCAACGAAAAGAATATCTATAAGCACTATCTCGGGCTGGACGCGAGCGCCTGCGACCTGATGCGTCCCGCGATGTATGGCGCGTATCATCATATCACCATTCCTGGCAAGGAGCATCTGCCGCATGATGAAAAGGTGGACGTAACCGGCAGTTTGTGCGAAAACAATGACAAATTCGCGATCGACCGCATGCTGCCCAAGACTGAGATTGGCGATCTGCTCGTGATTCATGACACAGGCGCGCATGGCCTGAGCATGGGATATAACTACAACGGCAAGCTCCGCTGCAAGGAGGTGCTCTACCGTGAAAACGGTTTTTTTGAAATGATCCGTCGTGCCGAGACGCCAAGAGACTATTTTGCCACGCTGGATGCGGATCCCGCGTGGAAGCATATCGAGGAACGCTATCTGAAATAAGAAACGGAATGTCGGGTGATACGGTAAGGGCCGCCGCCTGATTGGCGGCTGGGGCGTCCCAGAGCGTGAACTGTCAAATCCCAGACCGTCGATAAACTCCATGAATACGCAAGGGGCTGCGGTGCCAGCCCAGGTGGGCTGGCACGTCTTTTACTTGGAAAATATTGATAGTTTCGTTCAGAGCCCTGCTTTACAAATTCCCTCTTTGGGAGTATCATGAAGTCGTATCCTGGAAAATGGAGGAATTAAAGATGGAAGCGATACGGCGCGCGCAGGAATGGGCTGAAAATCCGTATTTTGACGAAGCGACCCGCGCGGCGGCAAAGAGCATGCTGAAGGATGAGACGGCGCTTCCGACCGCCTTTGGCAGTGAGCTGAGCTTTGGAACGGGCGGTCTGCGCGGCATAGTAGGCGTAGGCACCTCGCGCATGAACCGCTATACCGTCGCTCGTGCCACGTTGGGGCTTGCGCGCTATTTGAAGGCCAAGGGTGCGACGAAGGGCGTGGTGATCGCGCATGACAGCCGTCATGGCTCGGAGAAATTCACCGCTGTCACCGCCGGCGTGCTGGCCGGTGAAGGGATTCGGGCGCACGTGTTTCCGATGCTCGTGCCGACGCCCATGCTCAGCTACGCGGTGCGCGCGCTTGGCTTGGACGCTGGCGTTATGATTACCGCCAGCCATAATCCGGCGATATATAACGGATACAAGGTATACGGCGCGGATGGGTGCCAAATCACCGATTTTGCCGCGAATGAGATCACGGCGCGGATTGAGGCTACGGGATATACGGACGCGCGTATCGTTGAGGAAGCGGAAGCGCGCGGACGGGAAATGTGGGTAGATGTGGATGACAGCATCCCTCGCGGCTTCGCCCAGAGCTGCCTGTTTTGCCGACCGGATCCGATGGTTTGTACGGAGGTTCATGTGGTTTATACGCCGCTTCATGGCACGGGTTTGCTGCCGGTGCGCGAGGTGCTTAGCCACATGCAGGGGGTCGTGGTGACCGAGGTGGGGGAGCAGTGTGAGCCCAACGGCGACTTTCCGACCTGCCCCAAGCCTAATCCCGAGCTGGATGAAACGCTGGAGAGAGGGCTTGAGGTGGCGCGGGAAAAGGGCGCTGACCTGCTTTTGGCGACCGATCCCGACTGTGATCGCGTAGGTGTAGCTGTTCGCACGCCAGAGGGGGAGTATATCCGCCTGAGCGGCAACGAGGCCGGACTCTTGCTGATGGATTATGTGCTGCGCACTCGCCGTTCCCAAGGGCTGCTTCCCGCCGGAGCGACGGTGGTCAAAACCATTGTGACCAGCGATCTGGCCTTTCCCATCGCCAGGGCCTATGGCGTTCAGGTCAAAGAGGTGCTTACTGGCTTTAAATACATCGGCGAGATTATCGGCGAGATGGAGAAGGAAGGCCGCGAGGGTGATTTTGTGTTCGGCTTTGAGGAAAGCTGCGGCTATCTGGCCGGAACGCATGTGCGGGATAAGGACGGCGTGATGGCTTGCATGCTTATGTGCGAAATGGCTCAGGCCTGCAAGGCGCGCGGAATCAGCATCTGGGAGGCACTCAACGCGCTTTACGCGCATTATGGCTATATTGGTGCGACCCTGATGAATTTTGATATCGAGGGAGCCCTCCCCATGCGGGAAATGGCGGCCACGATGGAGCGTTTGCGCGCCCAGCCGCTTGAAAGCCTCGCTGGAAGAAGGGTTGAGAGGGTCAGGGACTATTTGAACGGCCTGGACGGCCTGCCTAAAAGCAACGTGCTTGTATTTGAGGCAGACGGCCTCAAAGCGATTGTGCGTCCGTCGGGCACGGAGCCCAAGGTCAAGGTCTACCTGAGCGCGAAGGCGGAGAGCCGTGAAGGGGCCAATGTCCTGATCGAGGCCATGAGGGCGGAAATGAAAGAAGCGATCCGACCGGATTAGGCAGGTGAAAGGTTTTCCGTTCAGGCCGTTTATTCAAAAATCCCGCTTTCAGGCAGCGCATGAAAGCGGGATTTTCGTATGTCATATTCCAGACGAGCCTTTTGAGTTGAACTTCTTTTCGTTATACAGGCGCTTCAGCGCCTCGTATTCATCCGTGAGCAGGGAATCGCAATCGCTTTCGACATAAGGAATATAGCCGGTAGAAATCATCACCGCGAGACCATGGATATAGATAAACATGCGACGGTGGAATGCCTTGGCCTCCTCAAGCGTATAGCCGTTGGCCTGCATGATGGCCTGATAGGCGGCCTCATTGGCGCCCGAAAAGCCGCGCTCCATCTCATCGTCGACATCCTGGCTGCGGTCACGCAGAAACAAAAGCCGGTAGAGCACCTTCTCTTCGCTGGAAAAACGTAGTAGCGCCAGACCAATCGCCTTATAAGGCGGAACATCGGATGACCGTGCCTCGACAAGACGATGGCTGAAAAGGCACGCGGCCTCATGATAAACGGCGTGTCTTAATTCATCCATGTTTTTAAGCTCACGATAAAGAGGCTGGGTTGAGCAGCCGAGCTTATGGGCGATGGAGCGGGCATTGAGCGCCTCCATGCCGCCCTCCCGCGCGACATCCAGCGCGGCATGGACGACGGCGTCTTTGGAAAAGCGTACTTTCGGCGGCATAGGTCTTCGGCCTCCCTCATTCCTTATATATGTGAATTCTAACAGGAAAGCGAAGACATTGTCAATCAGATGTGTGGCATGAAAAAACAACCCATCGCCGCGAGAGCCTTTGCGCGGCGACGGGATCGAGAAAAGCTGGGAGAGATTTATACGGGTTAAGGCAAAATGATGGTCTTTCCATTGCGCGGGCCAGGGGAAAAAGCCGCCTGGATGTCATCCAGCGATAGGCGGTCGCTGATTAACTCCTGAAGCCGCAGACGACCGGAGGCGAGAATCTGGGCCGCACGGCCCTGCGTATGGGGATTGACATAGGAGGTTTTGATGGTCAATTCCTTTTTGAAGGCCGCGAAGGGATAATAGGGGATCGCACAGTCCGGATCGGTCAGGCCGAAAATCATCACGGTCGCGGCCTTGCCCGCGTATTCGACGGCATATCCGACCGTCTCAGGGCGGCCTACACACTCGATCGCCACACGGATGTCGTCGCAGCCGTGAAGCTTGAGCGCTTTGTGAATATCATCCTTCAACGGATTGAGAACGACGTCCGCACCGAGGCGCTTCGCGAGATCAAATCGTCCTTCGTTCGTCTCCAGCATCACAACGCGCGTCGCACCGCTGATCTGTGCGAGCTGAAGCATAATCATGCCGATCGTGCCCCCGCCGATAATCATCACGGTATCGCCGCAATGAATGTCCGAGAGATCGATGCCATGCAGACAACAGCTTATGGGCTCACACATCGCCGCCTCCTCAAAGGGGACGCTGCCGGGAAGGACAAAGACCTGCTTCTCCGGAGCGGCACAATACTCGGCAAAGCCGCCGTCTACATTGACGCCAATCGCGTACATCGAGTCGCAAAAATGCGGATTTCCGCGTCTGCATTGCTCGCAGCCCTCGCAGGAGATGTTCGGATCGACCGTAACACGCTGCCCGACCTTTACCTTTGTGACGGCGGAGCCGGTTTTTTCTACGACGCCGGCAAGCTCATGACCCAGAATAACCGGCGGATTACATTGCGTCGCGCCCTGCGCGCCGGAAAAGATATGGACGTCTGTGCCGCATACGCCGCAGGCCTTGACATGGATAAGAACCTCGTTGCTTTTGATTTCCGGCATGGGATAATCCTGCCGTACGCGAATGTCACCTTTACCGTAAAAAACTCCCGCTTTCATTTCCAAAACCTCCTTAACGCGCTCCTGAGAGCAATTTAGATTATCGGTTAAAAGAGACAGCCGTTCTCCCTCAGTACGCCGCGCAGATCCTCCACAGGCACGTCACGAACCTCAAGACTGAGCTCAAGGCTCATCACCGCCGCCTCTCCGACCGCTTCTCCCACGGCCATGCAGGGACCCATGACGCGGGCCGACGCGTAGGTTTCGGTGTCCACGCTGATGGTTCTTCCGCTCAGCAGAAGGCCGTCGATAGTTCTGGGTACCATACAGCCATAGGGAATGCCGAATGGAACGCTTACGGGCGTCAGATCAATATGATCCTGGGTGCCGCTGTGAATGTCGATGTTATAAGCGGATTGGGCAACGGCGTTTGCTTTCACCTCATCCGAATACATGTTTTCGCGCGTCAGACGAAAAATTCCTTCAAAATGACGCGTCTCCCGGATACCGAGTGAGGGAGCGATGCCGCAAAGACGCGCTTCTTCAAAGCCGGGGACATATTTGTTGAGAAAACTCATCAGCGTGTGAATCTGCCGGTAACCCGTTTCCAGGCCGGAGGAAAGCTGGTAGGGATCTGAACCGTCAATATTGAGAATACGTGAAGTATTGATCGACAGCATTCCTTCCGTCGGCGTGGTGATATAGATGAATTGGTTGCGAGGAATGTCAAAATCGCCCGCCGCCTTTGCCTTGCGTATGACGTCCGTCAAGCCGATAAAGCAATGCCCCGGTGTGGAGCGGAAGAATTCAGGCGTATAACCCTCGGCATAGCTTTCCTTGATGCCGAAATCAAGGGGATGCTTTTGGGCAAAGTCGAGCAGTTTTTCCAGGTCATAGTTGGTTACGGTAAACATAAGCGTGGCGGGCTGCATGATACCGGTGCCATCCTGGCCGGCATAGAAGGGTGCGCCCGCCATAAAGGCGAGATCACCGTCGCCAGTGGCGTCGATGAATACCTTGGCCTGAATAACTGTATGGACGCATTTGCCATAGACCGTTACAGAGACCACGCGCCCGCTTTCCACGGTGACGTCAAGCAACTCGTGGTTGAAAAGAATATCCACACCGACCTCATGGCACAGCTCGACGCATACGATTTTAAACCATTCCGGCGAGATGGGACTGATAGAGTTATGAACGGGGCAGCGGAAGTGTCCCATCGCGCCGTGTACGGCTTCGAGGCGATCCATGATTTCCTGTGCGATGCCTCCCAATGCCTTGTTGCCGCCGCGATCCAGATAACCAAGAATGCCCAGGCCGGAGGTTGCCGCACCGCCAAGAAAGCCATTGCGCTCCACAAGGACGACGCGCTTTCCTCGCCTCGCGGCCGCCACAGCGGCGGGAATACCGCCGGGACCGCCGCCGATGACTGCTATATCATACTTCTTCTCGACATACTGAGGCATACTTTTCATCCTTTCTTGCTTTGAATATGGAAAAGCGCCTATTCACAGACAGAGGCTGCCGCCTGTGAATAGGCTGTGACCATTAAGCCAGGGTGCCGTAATCGATTTCCACGGGCATCCGGGTCTTTGCGGATTCCATGATGGCGAGAATTGCCAGCGAGGTGCGCGCCGCGTCCTCAAGGCTGACGATGAAAGGCTCGTCGCTTGCAAGCTTGTCCACGAAGCTTCGGATGCTCTCATAGGCAAAGCCCTTGACACGACCATGGATTTGATTGCGCACGATGATATCCGGAACGGTTACCTTCTGATCCGAATAGAACTGAATCAGATTGTGGTTGCTCGCGTCGATGGCGATCATCGCCTTATCACCGCAGAGATTGCATTTGATGTCGTTCACGCAGGGATTGGCGTTGGGAGTGATCCAGCCGTTTTCCATCTGAGCGATGCCGCCTTTTTCAAACTCCAGCGTGGTGAGGAAGACGTCTTCGGTGGGTACGTTCAGATCATCCAAAACGCCGCGGCTTGAAACGGTATAAACGCGCTTGACACGATCCTGGAAAAGCCATTGCAGGGTATCAAAGCTGTGACTTCCAAGGAACCAGAGAATGGAAGACTTCGCGGCCCAGGGGAGCATATCGGTCGCGACCCACTTGATATCGTTCAGGCGGAAGTAGGCGTTTCTGAGTGTGCCAAGCTCACCGTTTTGAATGAGACGGCTGGCCTCGGCAAAGGGCGGGCTCCAACGGTTGTGCAGGTCGACCATCGCGCGCACGCCGTTCTGCCTGACCGCGTCCACGATGCGGAACACATCCTCGCGCGTGGTTGCGAGAGGCTTTTCAATGAGCATATGCTTCTTTGCCGCCGCGCATTTGACCGCGATATCGGCGTGGAGGTGATCTGGCGTGACGATGGAAACGGCCTCAAAGCCGCCGTCACGAAGCATATCGTCCACATTGGTATAAACATTGCTCAGACCATATTTCTCCGCGAGCGATCGGGCGCGTTCCTCATTCTGGTCACAGATGGCGACAGGATCCACCATGGGATGCTCACGATAAATGGCGGCATGTGTGTCGCCCCAAACACCGGCGCCTACGATTGCGATTCGAAACGTTTTCATTCAATTCACTCCTTATCTAAGGTTGGTGTTGAGTGAATTATAGCATATGATTCCTGAAAACGCTTTCTTTAGCGGGCCGACTTGTTATCAATTTGGACGGACCGTTTCGTTGAGGTCGCCATAGTCTACACGAACGGGCTTGTGCGTCCTGGCGGATTCGATGATAGCAAGAATGGCCAGGGAGGCGCGGGCCCCCTCCTCCAGGCTGACCACAAACGGCCTGTCCGTCAGCAGACTGTCAACGAAATCACGGATGCTCTCATAAGCGAAGCCCTTCACATGGCCATGAATCTCATTGCGTGCCAGAATATCCGGCACGCTGGCCTTTTGATCGGAGTAGAGCTGAATCAGATTGTGGCTGCTGGCGTCGATGGAGATCATGGCCTTGCTCCCGCACAGGCTGCATTTGATATCGTTGGCGCGCAGATAGGCGTTGGGCTCGATCCAGCTGTTTTCCATCTGGGCGGCGCCGCCGCTTCTGAATTCCAGCGTCGTCTGAAACGTATCGTCGACAGGGACGCCCAGCGAATCCAGCACACCGCGGTTGGAGACCGTGTATACCCGCGAAACCTCATCCTGGAAAAGCCATTGCAGCAGATCGAGGCTATGGCTGCCGAGAAACCATAAAATAGAGGAGTTAGCGGCCCAGGATAGCATCCCCGTGGCGATTTGTTTAATATCGTTGAGGCGCAGATAGGCGCTGCGAAGCGTACCAAGCTGCCCAAGCCGCACAAGCCGATGCGCCTCGACGAAGGGCGGGTTCCAGCGATTGTGCATGTCCACCATGACCCGCACGCCGTTACGCTTGGCTGCGTTTACAATACGAAACACATCCTCGCGCGTGGTTGCGAGTGGCTTTTCAATGAGCATATGCTTTTTGGCCTCCGCACATTTGACCGCGACGTCGGCGTGCAAATGATCGGGCGTTACAATCGACACGGCGTCGAAGCCGCCCGCGCCGAGCATATCGTCAACGCTTGCGTATGCGTTGGGAATATGGTATTTTTCGGCCAAAGCCTCCGCGCGGGAAAGATTGGAATCACAGATGGCGACAAGATCGGAATGCTCCTGATAAATCGCGGCATGAGTGCCGCCCCAAAGTCCCGCCCCAATAATGGCCACGCGCAGCCGTTTCATGAATGATCAGCTCCTTGGGATCAAGATAATTCATGATAGCATGAACGGATCGCTGCGGCTTTGCCGTTTGGACTGGTTTGTTATCAATTCGGGCCCGTCCGCGACCCGACGCAGATAGGCGGTGGGGCTGGCGCCCGTCAGACGCCGGAATTGGGTGGAAAACGCCTGACAGGAGGAGTACCCCAGCTCCGCCGCGACCTCGGTTACGTTCCATTTGCCGCTTCTGAGCATTCGCCGCGCCTCGCTTATGCGCATCCATTGATAGCAATGCATCACGCCGGGCTCGTTATGAGAGCGGAAAAGCGCCTTAAGGGCCGTTCCACTCATGCCTAAATAGCTACAGCAATCGGCAAAGGTCAGATTGTCCCCCAGGTGCGCGCGCATATATGCCTTGAGCCGTTCAATCAGCATATCGGGCCGCTGGGTATCCGTGATCAGGGTATCGTTTAAAGCGGGGCCGGCTTCGGACTGAGAGCTTCGAATCATTTCAATGAGAATGAGTTCCAGATAATTCACGATCATCTGAAGAGCCCCGAACTGCGCGTTGTCCAGCCGGTCACGGGCAAGATCCCGATGGCAATCCAGCAACGGGCCATAGAGCGCGGTACCCTCCCGCAAAAGGTGAGAAAGAAGAAGACGTTGGTTACGATCCATGGAAAGCGGACGGTTTTTGATTTTTTGAATAGAGCGGCCCTTTAGGGAAAAGGAGACGATCAAAATGTTAGGCGTGTTGGCGGGAAGCAGGCGAATGCAATGATAGCGGTTGGGCTCATGTAAAAAGACATCGCCCTGACGCAGAAGATAGCTTTCCTCCCCTGATTGGATCAGTGCTTCACCCGCGTCCATATAAACCATTTCCCAAAAATCGTGGCTTTCACCCTCCAAAGGGTCGTTAGGGGAAAACCGGAAATAATACAGGCCGTACAGCCGCGTGATGTGCAGCTCACGCCGTGCGCTGACGGGAGGATAGGCGTTCATGAGAGGTCGGACGGCGGCGCTACCGAATCCCGCTCAACAATGCTTGAGGGCAGCAGAATATTCTTATTGGGTTCACCGGGATGCGTAATCGCCTGCACAACGAGATCTGCGGCGTTGCTGCCTAAATGAAAAAGCGGGACATGCACCGTTGTAAGAGCCGGATAGGTGAGCGTGGATATATCATAATCGTTATGACCCATGATGGAGATGTCCTGGGGAACGCGAAGCTTCATTTCAGCGGCGGCGCTCAGGGCGTAGGCGGCCTTATAATCGTCCATGCAAAAGATGGCCGTTGGCCTTTTGGGGAGCGAAAGAAGGCGCATCGCGGCCGCTAGAGAACTTTCTTTGGAATATTTTGCCTCAACCATTAGCTGGGCCTCGGGCTGTAGGCGATGATCGATGATGGCATCCAAGTAGCCCTGATAGCGCATGCGATTGACGGTAAAATCCTGCGAGGAGTAGATTAGGCCGATACGGCGGTGCCCCACGGTGATCAGATAGCGGACCGCCTCATAGCAGTCGGTATAATCGTCCGTTCCCACGGAGTTATACGGCATGCTGTGAATGTCCGGCTGGCCGGAGGGAAAGCCGATAAGAACAAAGGGCGCATGTGTCTCTAACAGACGCTCCAGAAGAGGATCGTTCTGGTAGGATCCGATAACGACAGTTCCCTGTACCGCGCCAGTCAGCACCAGATTCATACAATGATGGATTTCGTCCTTTGGAATTACGTTTGTGCAAAGGAGGGGATTGAAGCCGTACTTGTTCAGACCCGTAGTCAGACCATCCAAAATGCGCATGAAGTCGGTGTTGGCAAAGGCCTGGGCCTTCGTTCGCCCCATCAGCACAGCGATGTTGCGCAGGCTGCGTACCGCAAGGCTCTTTGCAATGACGCTTGGTGTGTACTCAAGCTTTGAGATGGCCTTCAGGACGCGTTTGCGAACCTCGGGGGAGACGTTCGGGGCGTTGCTGGTTACACGCGAGACAGTAGAAATCGAAACGTTTGCCGCATGAGCGACATCCTTGATGGTGGCGGCCAATGAGATCAGCTCTCCTTCTGCGTTTGTGAAAACGTTTTTTTTGCAAACTGATTATAGAAGAAATGATCGGGAATTTCAAGAAATAAATTTAAGAAAAACTGTCTAAAATTTTATATTGAATTTTGGAAGTACTGAGATATATAAAAATTCTATGCAAAAAAGTAAAAAACTCTATTTTTCAAAAAAAAAAAAAAAAAACAAGAGAAATACTGAGAATTTATACAAAGGAACATATGAAAGAGAAAGTTTGAAAAAACGTTTTCATAATATATATATTATATTAAAATCAAATATACAACGGGATATAGCTGAATATAGTGCAAGTCGCGTTGTGTATGAAACAAAAAAAGGAGGAAAGAAACATGAAAAAAAGGTTCAAGATTATCGCTCTGGTTCTGGTGTGTACATTGGCGCTGGGCCTGCTCAACGTCTCTGCACTGGCCGAGGAAGAAAAGGTTGTTCGTATGTGGACATTTCTTGACCCGACAGACACCACCAATGGACGTTCTGTAGCGCTTAATCAAATCATTGAGACGTTTGAGGCCGAGCATCCCAATATCAAGATCGTGGTGGAACCTCAGGACTGGTCCAGCATGTCCACCAAGTTCTTCGCCGCTCATGCGGCGGGCAACGCGCCGGACATCTGTTGGGTCATCATGGATGAGATGGGCGCGGCGCTGGATCTGAACGCACTTGAACCGCTGGAGAATCTGGTCTTCGGTTCGTGGAGCGATGAGGAGATCGCGGATATCGATGACGCGTTCTGGCAGTTTGGAATGCGTGACGGGAATCATTATCAGATCACCTTCTCCCGAAATTACACCACGATTTATTATCGAGCCGATCTGTTTGAAAAGTATGACATTGAGATTCCGCGCACGTGGGAAGAACTGATTGCCGCAGCGCAGAAGCTGACGGGCTATGACGAGGATCTGGGCGTGCAGCGCTGGGGCTTTGGTCTGGGCCTGAGCACCGAGGACGTGGATCCCCAGTTGATGACCAACATGATTCTTGACGAGCAGGGCACCCTCTTTAACGAGGATGGAACCGCCAATTGGGCCAACGACGTTGGCGTGAAAGCCCTGGACACTATGTGCAAGTTTATTACCGAATATGGCATCACGCCTGAAAACGCCGTATCCACCACTGGTGAGGATCTCTGGGTGGACTTCGAGGCTGGCAAGTACGCGATGATGTCTGGCGGAGCGATCCGTGTCAATACCGTGCGTCAGAATTGCGTTTATGATCCTTCTGCCGTGCAGATTATGCTTTGGCCGACCGATGACGGCGAAGGACATGCTCCCGGCGTCATCAATGGCTGGTGCGTAGGCGTATGGAGCGGCAGCCAGGTGAAGGAAGAAGCCGGATTGTTCCTTGAGGCAATGGCGAGCCCCGAGGCGGACAAGCTGTGGGTGGAGCTTGGCGGACAGCCCGCAATGCGTCAGTCCACGCTTGAGAACGCGAAGGATTATATCGCCGAGAATGAATTCCTTACGGTGATTTCCGAGGGCTTCCTGACGGCCGGCTATCCGCAGCCCACCGATTTCTCCGTTTCCAGCTGGAAGAACGACCTGAACAACGCCGCGCAGAAAGTGCTGGTCGATGGCATGGACACGCTGGAGGCACTTGAGGCCGTCGCGCAGGACTTCAATATGCGCAATCAATAATTCTTTAAGACAGCGCCACACAAATGCGCATTCCAAACAGTTGTGCTGAAGAACTTATATTTTGCCACTTTACACGGTCTGAGTATAGTTCTGTGTTTCTGTGAGGTGTTGCCTTAAATTTGGATAAGCCATCTCCTTCCTCCCCGCTCTCGCGGGGAGGAAGAGAATTTTAACAGGAGGAGCAAGCCGTTGAAACACCAAAAATCGATGGGTCCGCTCCTGGTCGCGCCGGCCATGCTTTTGATTCTTGCACTCTTAATTTGGCCGTTGTTCTATACAGTCTATTGCAGCTTTTTCAAGCTGGATTACTTGAATTTCGGCGGCTTTGTGGGCCTGAAAAACTATCAAACGATCCTTAGTGACAAAAGTGTATATGCCTCTTTTGGCGTTACGTTCCTAGTGACGCTCTGTTCGACGGGCATTTCCATGGTTCTGGGCCTGATCCTTGCGCTGTGGATCGACAAGCGAAGCGGGCTGATGGCTTTCAGTATCGAATTGATCGGCCTTTTGCCATGGGTGATTTCAATGATGGTCGGCACCATGCTATGGAGATGGATTCTCAACGGAGACACAAGCCTGTTTAACTACTTCCTCAGTCTCCTGGGATTGGAACCTGTGCAGCTGTTTAGTAAAAAGAATCTAGCGGTGGTAACGCTGATCGCAGTCATGGCTTGGAGAACCGTCGGATATTCGATGGTCATGACACTGGCGGGTTTGAAGGGTGTGCCAGAGGAACTGGTGGAGGCGGCTCATGTGGACGGTGCCAATGACTTGGCAGTACTGATCAAAATTCGCCTTCCGCTGATCAAAACCCCCATGCTGATTTCCGCCATTGTGCTGACCATGAGCAACTTTAATAACAATACCGTTCCCATGGTGTTGACCAGCGGTGGTCCGAGCGGCGCGACCAATGTGATCACCCTTTATCTGTATAAGCTCAGCTTTGATTATTACAAATTTGGCACAGCCTCGGCGCTGTCCACCATTTTGTTCGCCGTAAACGCGATCATGATAGTCCTCTATATTAGGATGGTGAAATATGATATCTGATCTGACATTCCGCAGACGCGGCAAGATATGGCGGAAAATCGGCGGAAAGGCGTTGGAGCTGGTTGTACTGATGGTGGTGCTGGTTGTAACCCTTCTGCCGATTATCTGGGGAATTTCGACCTCGTTTAAACCACGGCGCGAGCTTTTCGTTTATCCACCGTCGTTTATCGGGTCCAGTCTGTCTTTGGAACACTATGAAAATATCTTTGGAAGCGGCTTCTGGATTGGCGTGAGAAACAGTACGTTTTATTCGTGCGCGTCCATTCTGCTTGTGCTGCTTCTCGGCGTCCCCGCAGCCTATGGCTTTCAGAGATGCCGATTTAAATGGAAGAAAGCAATGTTCTATCTGGTCATCGCAGGAATCCCGCTCTCGGCGGGCAGCTCTGTTTTACTCATTCCCAATTACATTATGATGTCAAAGCTGCAAATGATCGACCGATGGTATACTTTGATTCTGATATATACAGCGTATCAGATCCCCATGTCCATCTGGATCATCAGAAGCGGTGTGGAATCCGTTCCCATTGAGATCGACGAGGCGGCGCTGATCGACGGCTGCTCGCACGTCTATATCATCTTTTGCCTTACGCCGCGCCTTATCCTGCCATCCATCGCTTCGGCCGCGCTGTTTACCTTTATCGGCTCCTGGAATGAGTTTATCGTCTCAAGCGTCATGCTCAATAATCCGGCATTGCGCTCCATTCAGCAGGTCATTTACTACTTCATGGGCTTCTTTGGCACGGATTGGGGCGCGCTGTGCGCCTCGGCATGCATGGCCATTCTGCCGATCCTGATTGTGTTCGTCTTCCTGGGTCGCCTGATGATCTCCGGACTTACACAGGGCGCGGTAAAGGGATAAAAGAACGGGGGAAGGGTATGAAGCGCAAGCGTGTGAAATGCGACGTTGCCGTTATAGGGGGCGGAACCAGCGGGACAGCGGCGGCGGTCGCGGCGGCAAGAAACGGAGCGAGGACGCTTTTGGTGGAGCGAAATCAATTCTTGGGGGGAATGCTCGTATCGGGTCTTGGACTGCTGGGATTTCGGGATCGAAGGGGAAACGCCGTGGTGGGAGGCATCGCCCAGGAATTGGTCGATAAGCTGGATGAAACGGGCGATTCCCAGGGACATAATTTCTGCCCGATTCTAAACAGTCTTACGCCAATCAACACCGCCATGATGCAGCTGAGGCTGATGGAGATGTGCCATGGAGCGGGCGTCCGGCTTCTGATGAACTGCGAGGCCTGCGATGTACGAATGGAAAACGGCCGGTTAATCGGCGTTACGGTTTTTGGCAAGAATCACTTCTATGACATCGAGGCTGACGTGTTTATAGACGCGACGGGCGACGGAGAGGTCAGCCAGATGGCGGGGGTACCGATGACACCCCATACCAGCGACGGCGAGCTTCAACCAGCTTCCCTGATCTTTTCGCTTTCTAACGTTGAGCGCGAGCCGCTGATTGCCTATCTGGAGAACAACCCTGATGAGGCAAAGACGCCGGAGGGCTACGAGATGGACACCAGCCCCGCGTTCTATCGCGCCTCTGTGGGCTACAACATTCTGGGCCTGGACGGTCTGATCCGAAGGGCGAGAGAAAATGGCGATTATCAAGATATTCCACGGGATCGCTTTTCCACGATCACCAATCCTCTTCCCGACCGAATGACGATCAACAATACGCGCATCATGAATTTTAACGGGGCGGATTTGTTTCAGCTCACCGGCGGCATTATGGAAGGCTACCGGCAGATGGACAAGCTGCTTGGCTTCATTCCGAAATATGTGCCAGGATATGAAAACAGCCGCCTTTCGGGCATCTCGCCCCTGCTGGGCGTTCGGGAATCGCGGCGCTGTATAGGAATGAAAACCCTTTGCTACGATTCGATCCTAAAAGGCGAGGTGCCGGAGGATACCGTGGCGCTATGTGGATATAACATTGACATTCACCATGGAAGCGACGAGGGCAGTGAATTATACATCGTCGAGCGCGGATATGGAATTCCTTACGGAACGATGATCAGCGAGCGGGTGGAGGGGCTAATCTTCACAGGCAGGCTGATTTCCGTTGATCGGGATACCTATGCCTCCACCCGCATTATGAGCACCTGCATGGCCTTGGGAGAGGCTGCGGGCAACGCCGCCGCCATGTGCGCCGCGGATGGGCAGAGGCTGGCGGACATAGATATAAAGGCACTGCGTGAACGTCTCCGCGCCCAAAAAGCGATCTTAGAGGTGCAGCATGATTGAGCGAAAATATGATGTGATTTGCGTTGGCGGCGGGCCAGGGGGCTTTCCGGCGGCGATTGCCGCCGCGCGGTCAGGCGCGAAGACTCTGCTGGTGGAAAGAAACGGCTTTTTGGGTGGAATGGCCGCGACGGGCCTGGGTTTGTTGGGCTATGTGGATGGTGAAGAAAGGCCCGCGCTTGGCGGAATTGCGAAGGCCTTCATAGAGAGGCTTAAGGAACGGGGCGGGGTGTTGGAGCATGTGCGCTGTCCCGGCCGTCCCTCCATTACGGCCCTGAATCCCGAAATGGTAAAACTTATCGCACTGGAAATGTGTGAAGAGGCCGGTGTGGAGATGCTGTTTCATTGTGTGCCGTTCGCTGTGGAGACGGCCCGTCTCGACAGAGTCGTCCTTTTCGGTAAGGGGCAGCGTGTAGCGGTTCAGGCGGGAGCGTTTATCGACGCCACGGGTGATGGCGAGCTGGCCGAGATGGCGGGCGTTCCGTTTCGCTATGGTCAAAATGGTGACGGACAGACATTGCCGGCCACGCTGATGTTTTCCGTCAGCGATGTGGATATGGGGCGTCTGCTTGCCTTTGCGAAGGAGCATCCGGAGGAAACGGTCGAGACTTCCCTGAAAAATACCGAGGGACATTGCCTTATCATCCTTCCCGAACTTTTGAGAAAGGCTAAAGAGCTGTGTTCGATTCCGCGTGACCGACTGATTTTGCTCACCTCTGCGGAGACGGGAAGGCTGACTGTCAATGCTACCTGTATGTCAGGCGTGGATTCGACGGATCCCGAATCGTTGTCACGTGGAATTGAGGAGGGGAGCATGCAGGTGCTTGAGCTGCTTGAGGTGATGAGAAAATACCTTCCTGGCTTTGAAAAATGCCGACTTTCCGCCGTATCGCCTTTGCTTGGTGTACGGGAGAGCCGTCATTTCCATACACGGAAGCAGCTTACTGGCAAGGCGGTGCGGGAAGGACAGCGGGACGAGCAGACCGTTGCGTTGGGTGTGGAAGCCGGCAGCAATCATAGAACCTATGGAATTCCGCTGGGGGCCCTGGTTCCCGAAAGCACAGAGAGACTGATTTTGAGCGGTCGAATCATCAACGCGGATGAGGAGGCATTTGCTTCCTGCCGCGTTATGGGTACCTGTATGGCGATCGGTGAGGCGGCGGGAACCTGCGCCGCTTTGGCCTCAAAAAGAAAAGCGCCCATTTCATCCGTTCAAGTCGCGGAGGTGCGGGAAAAACTGTTAAAAAATGGAGCTGTTCTTTAAAGGCTGAAGGTCTCGCCGGAATGCGTTATCCGGCGGGACCTTCAGGGCATTGACAAAGGATGGGGTGCAGGGGCAAGGCCTCAAAGCCTTAGGCCGCAGCGTTTTCAAGCTAGAGACGCGTCGGCCCAGACGGGTCGGCGCTGCGGCTTTTTGCGTATCTATGGGGTTTGTCGACAGTCCGATCCGCTTCCAAGCAACGCTTGAGAGCGGATTTTTTGTGCATGATTCTGGTTGAAAGGCTTTTTACGACAGGCCCGTCTCTCCCTTGCTTTACAGACGACCTGTCCGGAACCGTTCAATGAGCTCAAACGCGACGCCGATCATATGATTCTGCGGCTTGAGCTCGTCACGGTGGAACCAGCGCGCCTCGGAAAGCTCGCTTTTTTGCACGACAAGCGGCTCATCGCCCATGGCCTCAGCCTGAAAGGCAAACATATGGGAGCCACTGATTCCCCAGGGCTGATCGCCAAGGTAGCGAAGGGAGCGCAGATGCAGCCCCACCTCTTCCAAAGTCTCGCGGTGGACGGCGTGCTCCAGCGTTTCTCCGACCTCAACATAGCCCGAGATGAGCGTATGGTGCGCAACGGCGCTGCGCAGGTTGCGCGCAAGCAGGATCTGATTGCCCTGTGTGATGGCGACGATGACGGCGGGAGCGATCATCGGGAAAAGAAGCTGTCCGCATCGCGGGCAGTGAAGAGCGCGTTCGATGCTGTCCGGAGCAAGACGCGCGCCGCATTTTCCACAAAATTGGTTGCGTTCATACCACGACCAAAGATGCCAGCAGGAAGCGATAATACCGGCCGCATCATAGTCAAGCGAGCGAAAAACGCCGACAGGATGATAACGCAGCCCCGCTCCCTCCGCCGGAGCGCTGCCCAGGAAGGGGTGAGGGGAAAAGAGGGACGTTCCGTCGATATGTGCGAGCTCAAAGGGTGCAAAGCTTGCGTCAAGAAGCGGCGTAGCCTGGGTCATCGTAGGCAGGCAAAGGGCATCGTCCTCGCCGGCAAGGAGAAGCTTTCCGGAATCGAAGCATACAAACAGATCGTCCGGCTTAGGCGATTCATGGGTGGGCGTGACGGAAAAGCTGGGATGAGGAAAAAGCATATACGTGTCGCTCCTTATTGCTCAATTGCTCCTTCATCTTAACGCGGATTTCCCGCTTGTCAACCATTGCATAAAACATAAATCCTCTTTCAGTTGCGAAAACCCCGACTTTGTTGTATACTAGACTCGGCCCAGAAGAAATGCTTTGGGAGGGATCGGCGAATGAAACTCATCATCGCAATCGTACAGGATGAAGACGCTCCCCGATTGATCAGCAAACTGATGAGCGACGGCTTTGGCGTAACTAAGCTCGCGACAACAGGGGGCTTCCTGCGCGCCGGAAACACCACGCTGCTTATCGGCGTGGACGACGACTGCTTTCAGGCGGCGATGGATATCGTTGAAAAGGTCTGCAAGAGCCGCAAGCAGATCGCTCCTTCACCGGCCTCAATGATAGGCATGCCGGGCTCGTATACGCCGTATCCAATTGAGGTGGTCGTTGGCGGCGCAACCATCTTTGTGCTCACGGTCGATCAGTTTGTCAAGCTGTGAGCAAGAGGAAGGGAACGCATTGAGCCAGAATTCCGAACCGCTCCTGCCCGCATTCGTGGCATATGAACGCCTGAACGCGGGCTTGGGCGTCGTATTCCATCAATTCCAGAAGCGGCAGACGGTGCATGCGTATTTGCTGACGGGCGCGCGAGGCCTTGGCAAGCGGACATTTGCCAAGGTACTGGCCAGCGCCCTGTTTTGCACATCGGAAAAGAGGCCGTGCGGTACTTGCGCGGCCTGCCGTCAGCTTTTGGACGGAAACAATCCCGATCTGCTGACCCTTTACGCGGACGACGGAAAACCCATTGGCATCGATCGGGTACGCGAACTGATTCAAAAAACCGGCCAGCATGCCTTTGGAGAGGGCTATCGCGTGGTTTTGATTGAGCCGATGGAGCGAATGACGCCGCAGGCACAGAACTGCCTGCTCAAATCGCTGGAAGAGCCTGTGGCAAACGTGGTATTCCTGCTGATGTCCCACGAGCTTACGGCGACGCTTGGCACCATCGCGTCGCGATGCGTGCGGGTGAAGCTGACGCCGTGGCCGGATGAGATTCTCAGGGAAACGCTTCTCCATATGGGATATGCGGAAGACCGCGTGACAGAGGTGCTTGCGCGCGTGGGCGGCAACATCGGCATGGCGCTTGAAAGGCTGAACGAGGCGCAGCAGGACGAGGAACTGCAAGCTTTCTTGCGCGAGGCGCTTTCGATCAAGAACGACGCCTCGGTCGTCAGTCTGAGCACAAGGCTCAAGGAAGGCCGCGATGGAGCGGATCGCTATCTGGACGCGCTGGAGGAGGCGATCCATGTGGCGCTGCTCGTCCGGACGGGGCGTCTTGCTGCGGAGACGGTCGAGTCATATCCGGAGGTCTGGCGCCGCGCCGCGCGGAGCGCGCCGGTCAGCGAGCTCAACGCCTTGCTGACCGCTGTTTTTGAGACCAGACGGCGCAAGGCGGGCCAGGTGAACTGGCAGAGCAATATCGACCATCTGATGATGAAACTATTGGAGGAACTGACCAAATGGCAACTGTTGTAGGCGTTCGATTTAAAAACGCTGGAAAGCTTTATTATTTTGATCCGGGGAAGCTTTGGCCCGCCGCAGGCAGCTTCGTGATCGTGGAAACCGCGCGGGGCGTGGAGTACGGGCAGGTGATCACCGGTGTGAGGAAAGTGGCGGACGAGCTGATTGCCTCGCCGCTTAAGCAGGTCATCCGCATTGCCACGGACGAGGACGCGAGGCACGCGGCGGAAAATGAGCAATTTGAAAAGGAAGCGTACCGTATCTGTCAGCATAAGATCGAGGAGCATAAGCTCGATATGAAGCTGGTGGGCGTGGAGCAAACCTTTGATAATGTCAAGATACTCTTCTACTTTACTGCGAACGGGCGCGTGGATTTCCGCTCGCTGGTTAAGGATCTCGCGTCGGTGTTTCACATGCGCATCGAGCTTCGGCAGATCGGCGTGCGCGACGAGGCGAAAATGCTGGGGGGACTTGGCCCCTGCGGCCGTCCGATTTGCTGCGGCAGCTTTTTGGGCGATTTCCAGCCGGTGAGCATCAAAATGGCCAAAGAGCAGAATCTTTCGCTAAATCCCACCAAGATTTCGGGCGTATGCGGCCGACTGATGTGCTGCCTGAAGTTTGAGCAGGATCACTACGAGACCACCCGCAAGCGCATGCCCAAGGTGGGCAAGGAGGTTGAGACGCCCGAGGGAACGGGCACCGTTGTCGATCTCAATGTGCTTAAGGAGACGCTGACCGTCCGTATTCATAAGGGGGATAACGCCGAATTCAAGACTTTTCCCGTGAACGAGGTCAAATGGAACCGTCCGGCCCCTGCCGACGAGGAGAGCAGACAGCGGGAGGGAAGAACGCCCGATACCCACGGCGGACGCGGACAAGGCCGGAGGGGACGCCAAGCCGCCACAATCTCAAGCGATCCGATTGTAAGACGCGTTGAGGAAAAGGATGATGTCGTGCCGGAAAGCACGAAGCAGGAGGAAGAGAGCCGCGAGCAGCCCGACGACTGGCTCAAGGCTGTGGAGGAGGCCTTGAGCGCTGCGCAGGAGAAGGAATAGGGGAACCGAATGTAACAAAACCTTGCAATGAACTTCCATTCGTGATATGATAAACATAGCGATGGCCGTGCGTTCGGTCTGCGCCATTGATTTGTGGGAGGTGAAAACCATGGCATACCAGATTTCCGATGATTGCATCAGCTGCGGCGCCTGCCAGGCGGAGTGCCCCGTAGAGGCGATTTCCGAGGGCGACGGCAAGTACGAAATCGATCCTGACAAGTGCATCGAGTGCGGCGCTTGCGCCGGCACCTGCCCCGTTGGTGCTCCCGCTCAGGCGTAAATCTCGCTTGGGACGCCGATGGTTTCACTGGCGGCTAAACAGATACGACATTCAAGTGGCGTCTACCGCGATAAGCGCGGTAGGCGTTGCTTTTGTTTTCGGGGAAGGGGGCGGACAAGCCGCACTTGCGTCTTTCTATTTTGAGAAGCGACATGATTTACCCATGCTAATCAGGGGGAAAGAGCATCGTGCTTTCTTCATCCATAAAAGTGGGCGTGTAAGCGCTTGTGGCGGCCTCTTTGTCCTGCAAATAGCCAGCAAGCCCTAACTGAAGCATATGGTCACGAACGCGGGCATACTCGCGGAAGGTGAGGCGGCGGTCAAGGCCGGGGGCGGAAATGCCGTCCATCGGCGTGTACTGCCGCATCAGGCTGACGGGCGTACCTTTGGGCAGCTCAGAGGCAATGGCATCCAAAATGCGGATGCTCTCGGAGGTACGCAGCGGGAGAATCAGGTGACGGATCAGCGTTCCGCTTTGCATCAGACCATCGGCGTCATAGACGGGGGAACCGGTCACATCGCACATGGTTTGGATGGCCCGAAGCGCGACGTCAAAGTAATCGGGCGCTGCCGCCAGCGCGTCGGCCGTGCGGGCGTCGGCGTATTTGAAATCGGGGAGGAAGACGTCCACCAGCCCGCGGGAAGCACGGATCAGCTCGACACTTTCGTAGCCGCTGGTGTTCCATACGACGGGAATTGCGGGCTTTCGCAGGCGAAGCGCCTGAAAAATCGCCGGGGCAAAATGCGTCGGGGTGACGAGGTTGAGGTTGTGAACGCCAAGGGCCTCCATGCGTTCAAACATCTCGCAAAGCGCGTGGGAGTCCATCGTGCGGCCCAGCGAATGATGGCTGATGCGCTCATTTTGGCAGAAGACACAGCCCAACGTGCATCCGCTGAAAAAGACCGTTCCGCTGCCTCGCGTACCGCTGATACAGGGCTCCTCCCAAAGGTGCCTGGCCGCGCGGGCTACGACGGGAAGCGTCCCCATGCGGCAGAAACCGCTCCCGCAGGTTTCGCCGCGCTCGGCATTGCAGCGTCGAGGACAGAGGTTGCATAGCGCCACAAGACAGCCTTCCTCTCTGATTGAGAGTACGGGGTGGATTTCCCGCCGCTGTTAGTGTATCACAGGAATATCGGAAAGGACAAGTTTTTTGCGACCTTGTTCAAAATACTTGTATTTCCAAAAACGTTGTGGTATACTGCTATTGCCTGTTATCACAGGCGGTTTCAAACGTAGCATTTCGACCCATTGATGAAAGAAGGGTTTATTAGAAAGAGTGGATATCGCTTTCTTTTCTCACATGCGGCGCGCCGGAGGGCGTGCGGTGGCTTCGGAGGGCTGGACTTTTCGGGCCGCGCTTTGCAGTTGCGTGAGAGAAAAGCCCGAGCGATAGTATACCGCTCTTTTTGATTGCTTTTTTGAAATCGGAAGTTTTTGGAACGAATGGAGTGCAAGCATGGCAAAGAGCAAGGGAGCGCCGGGCGGAAGAGCAAACGCTGTGCGTATGGTAGAGGAACGGGCAGGGGCGGTCGCGGAGGAAATGAAGCTCGAACTTGTTGAGGTTACGCTGCAAAAGGAGAGCCGTGGCAAGTGTCTGTGCGTGTACGTGGACAAAGACGGCGGGCTCACGCTTGACGACTGCGAGCGCTACCACAAGCGTCTTCAGCCCATGCTTGAGGACATTGACTATGACGTCATGGAGGTTTCCAGCCCTGGCGTTGACAGACCGATCAAGACGATGCACGACTTCGAGAAAAATCGGGGCGCGTTGGTGGAGGTCAAGCTGTTTGCGCCGCGTAACGGCTCCAAGCTCTTTCAGGGCATGCTCAGCGCCATGGACGAATCAAGTGTGTCCATCGTGGATGGACAGGGAGAGACACTCATCTTTGAGCGCAGGGATGTGGCCGTTGTCAGACCGGTAATCGAGGTAGACGAGGAAGATTTGAAGGACATTCCCTTCGATGAAGAATAGAGAAGGCAGGGACAGACAATGAGGGCTACCAAAAAGACGCAGCAAAGCGGCGGGCAGGCAGAAATTATCGCGGCGGTAAAAGCACTCGCCAGCGAAAAGGATATCAGCGAGGAGATGCTGTATAGCGCCATTGAGGAGGCGCTGAAGGCCGCGTATAAGAAGAATGTTTCGCGCGATGAGAACGCGCCTACCAATTTGAGTGTGAATCTGGATCGAACCACCGGCGTGGCGCATGTGTTTGCCAGAAAGACCATCACAGACGAGGTGGAGGACACCGCAAATCAGATCACGCTGGAAGAGGCGCTCAAGATTCGCCCCGACTATCGCATGGGGGATATCGCCGAGATCGACGTGACACCCACGGGCTTCCTGCGCACGGCGGCTCAGACGGCCAAGCAGGTCATCATGCAGCGTATCCGCGAGGCGGAGCAGGGGAAGATCTACGACGAGTATTCCGAAAAGGAAAACGAGATTCTCACCGCGATTGTGCAGCGGGTGGAGCCTAAAGGTGTTCTGGTCGAGCTGGGCCGCACCGAGGGTATTCTGGAAAGCAGCGAGTGGATGCCCGGCGAGGAATATCACATCGATGATCACATCAAGGTCTATGTGCTTGAGGTCAATCGCACGGGACGCGAAATGCTGCGCGGCCCGCAGGTTCGCGTCAGCCGTATTCACCCGGGCCTCGTCAAGCGCCTTTTTGAAATGGAGGTTCCGGAGATCGCCGCCGGCGTGGTGCAGGTCAAGTCCATCGCGCGCGAGGCCGGAAGCCGCACCAAGATGGCCGTTCATTCCACCGAGATCGCGATCGACCCCGTCGGCGCGTGCGTCGGTCCGCGCGGCAACCGCGTGGAGCGGGTGGTGGCGGAATTGAAAAACGAGAAGATCGACATCATCAAGTGGTCGCCCGATCCGGCGGAATTTATCGCCAACGCGCTGAATCCCGCGCATGTTCTCAGCGTTTTTGTGGCTGAGAACGAGAAGGCGTGCCGTGTGGTCGTACCGGATAATCAGCTGAGCCTTGCGATCGGCAAGGAGGGCCAAAACGCCCGTCTGGCGGCGAAACTGACGGGCTGGCGCATCGACATCAAGAGCCAGAGCCAGGCGGCACAGATGTTCGATATGCCCGTGGAGGAGGAAGCGCCCGAGGAGCCGCTTGGCTACCAGGCCTTCTATGAAGAGCCCGCCTCGCTGGAGGCGGTGCAGGAATCCGGTCTGCCGGAACTGCGGGACCTTCCCCTGGAGGACGGCTACGACGAGGATGATACGCTGTAGGCCGTTTCATCCGAAAAAAAGCGCTGGAACAAAGGAGCTGTGAAATGTGCCGCAAAAACCGCGAAAAATCCCGATGCGCATGTGCGTGGGTTGCCGCGAGATGAAGCCCAAGAAGGAGCTTTTGCGCGCGGTGCGCTCTCCTGACGGCCAGGTGAGCCTAGATACGACAGGAAAAAAGCCGGGGCGCGGCGCATATTGTTGCTATAACGCCGACTGCCTTCGACGGGCGCTGAAGCAGGGACAGCTGGATCGCCAGCTGGAGGTTCGGCTGAGCGATGAGGTCAACGCCGAGCTGACCCAAACGATGGAGCGGTTGCTCAGGGAGCAGAGGACGAACGGATGACGGAAGCGACGCAAGGGCGTGTGACGGCTTTTCTGGGGCTGTGTATGCGCGCCGGAAGAATCATAAGCGGCCAGGAGGCATGCGTGGAGCTGATCCGGCAGGACGCCGCCGCACTGGCATTGCTGGACGGCAGCGCGGCGGAAAATACACGCAAGCGGCTGACGGACGCCTGTCACAGCCATGGGACGCCGCTATATGAGCTTTCGGCCGGAGTACTGGGGCATGCGATCGGAAAGCCGGGACGCATGGTCATCGCGCTGGAAAGAGGCGCGATGGCGGATAAGCTTTTGTCCCTAACGGAGGGAGAGATACGGCTCTAGCGCCGTTTTCCATACAGAACATTGCGAAATTATGCGGGGGTGCAAGCGGTACAATGACCAAAGTGAAACTCAAGGATGCCACCAGAGAGCTGCTGAAGGGAGCGGAGGAGACGCTGGGCAGCGTTTCCTCTATGCGCAAAAGCGCGGATGAGCTGACACAGGCGGCTAAAAAGCTGGAGGCGCAGTTCCTGCGCGAGGAAGAGCAGCGCCGCGCCGAGGAGAAGCTGGCGGAGCAGCAGCGCTTGCTCAGCCAGCATACCAAGGCCTTTACGATGCCTGACACGGACGAGGCGGAGGAAGCTCCCAAGGTGGAAGCAAAGGAGAAAAAGCCGGTTGCCCCCAAGGTGGAAGCGGAGCCTGCGCCCGTGGAGGAAAAGAAGCTTCCCCAGACGGAGGACGTGAAGAAGGCCGAGCCAGCGAGGCCTGCGTCTGCCGCCAAGCCGGTTGAAAAGCCGATTGAAAAGTCGGCGGATAAACCGGTTGTGGAAGCGCCGAAGGCGGAGGCTTCCAAGACGGAAGCTCGGCCCGCGGCAAAGACGGTCGACAATGCGCCCGCTTCAAAGCCCGCTCAGGCGGCAAGCGCCGCCGCCACGGCCAGACCCGCGCAGCCTCAGAATACCGTCGCGCGTCCTGCCGCTCATGGCGCGAAGCCCGTGCCGAGGCAGACGGCCGCGCGTCCGACTTCGGCCCAGCAGCCGCGTCCGATTCAGGGCGGCCAGCCCATACGCGGTGCGCAACCGGCGCGTCCCGTACAAAACGGCACGCGCCCCGCGGCAAATCCGCAGGGCCCATATGGCCGTCCGGCGAATCCGCAGGGCCCGTATGGGCGTCTGGCAAATCCGCAGGGCCCGTATGGGCGTCCGGCAAACCCGCAGGGCCCGTATGGCCGTCCGGCGAATCCGCAGGGCCCGTATGGCCGTCCGGCGAATCCGCAGGGCCCGTATGGACGTCCCGCAAATTCGCAGCAGGGCGGTGGCTTTGGCCGTCCGGCTGGCGGACAGGGCGGCCAGCGCGCCGGTGGCTTTGGCAACCGTCCGGTCGGCGGACGTTCCCCGATGGGCGGACGCAAGCCCACACTGGAGATGACGCCGTCCGTTGAGAAGGAGCGAGTCAGCAATTACGATCCCAACAAGAAAAACTATGTGCGCCAGCATGATCCCGAGCGCGTGGCGAAGAATCGCAAGCAGCTTGCCCGTGAAAGCTTCAACGGCTACGACGATGATGTGGTGCGCGGAGGCCGTCGCGCTCGTGCGAAGAAGCCCAGCGCGCAGCAGATGATGGCGCCCATCAAAATCGACAAGGCGTATATGACGGCGGAAACCGTCACGGTAAAGGATCTGACAGAGCGCATCGGCAAGCCCGCCGGCGAGATTCTCAAGAAGCTGCTTATGCTGGGCATTATGGCCAACATCAACAGTGAACTGGATTTTGACACGGCCAGCCTTGTATGCAGCGATTTTGGTGTGGAACTGGAAATGAATCTCGCCAAGACTGCTGAGGATAATCTCGCCGAGACCGATTTCGAGGACGCGGAGGAGGATCTGGTGCCGCGCCCACCCGTGGTCACCATTATGGGCCATGTTGATCATGGTAAGACCTCGCTGCTTGACTACATCCGTCACTCCCATGTGACGGCTGGGGAGGCCGGCGGCATCACACAGCATATTGGCGCCTACACCGTCACTGTGGACGGCCGCGTGATCACCTTCCTGGACACCCCGGGCCATGAGGCGTTTACCGCCATGCGCGCACGTGGCGCGCAGTCCACGGATATCGCGGTGCTGGTTGTTGCGGCGGACGATGGCGTTATGCCCCAGACCATAGAGGCAATCAATCACGCCAAGGCCGCAGAGGTGCCGATTATCGTTGCTATCAACAAGATGGATAAGCCCGCAGCCAATCCCGAACGCGTGAAGCAGGATCTGACCAGCTATGAGCTCGTAGCCGAGGAATGGGGCGGCGATACCATCATGGTGCCCGTCAGTGCCCATACTGGCGACGGCGTGGAAAACCTTTTGGAGATGATTTTGCTTCAGGCGGATATGCTTCAGCTTCGTGCCAACCCCAACCGCATGGCCAAGGGTGTCATCATCGAGGCCAAGCTGGACAAGGCGCGCGGCCCTGTGGCGACTGTTTTGCTTCAAAACGGTACGCTGCATGTAGGCGACAGCGTCGTTGCCGGTATGGCCAGCGGCCGCGTGCGCGCCATGGTCAATGATAAGGGCGAGCGTGTAACGGAAGCGGGACCGTCGATGCCGGTCGAGATCGCAGGGTTCGCCGATGTTCCCAGCGCGGGCGACGATATGATCGCCGTCGAGGATGATCATCTGGGCCGTCAGGTCGTGCAGGAGCGCCGCGATAAGATCAAGGCGGCGCGCGTGGCGGCCTCGTCGAAGGTATCGTTGGATAACCTGTTCAGCCGCATTGACCAGAGCAAGCTGACCAACCTCAACATCGTCATCAAGGCGGATGTGCAGGGCAGCGTGGAGGCCGTCAAGCAGGCGCTGGAGAAGCTCTCCAACGACGAAGTGAAGGTGCGCGTGCTGCACAGCGCGGTCGGAGCGATTACCAAGGATGACGTGAACCTCGCCTCCGCGTTCGACGCGATTATCATTGGCTTCAACATCCGTCCCGAGACCTCCGCGCGCGAGGCGGCAGAACGCGAGGGCGTTGATGTGCGGCTCTATCGCGTCATTTACCAGGCGATCGAGGACATCCAAAAGGCTATGAAGGGGCTGCTTGAGCCGGAGTACAAAGAGGTCATGCTGGGCCATGCCGAAGTGCGCAATACCTTCCGCATTACCGGCGCGGGCACCGTCGCTGGCTGCTATGTCAAGGATGGCAAGCTTCAGCGCAACGCCGAGGTACGCCTGATTCGTGACAACGTGGTAGTCTTTGAGGGCAAGCTTTCCAGTCTCAAGCGCTTCAAGGACGACGCCAAGGAGGTTGCGGAGGGCTACGAGTGCGGCGTAAGCTTCGACAGCTTCAACGATATCAAGGAAGGCGATATTGTGGAGTGCTATATCATGGAGGAGATCGAGCGCTAAAAGGAGCGCTCCCGCCTCCATATCAAAAGGAGAACGAATTTGGGTTATCAACGCATTGACCGCATCAGCGAGCAGGTTCGCCGCGAGGTGGATCAGATCATTCGCGAGCGGCTTTCGGATCCGCGGATTCAGGGAACGTTTAGTGTAACGCGGACCGAGGTAACGCGCGATCTGCGATACGCAAAGATCTACGTCAGCATTCTTGAAGAGGAAAACAGGGCGCCGATGATGGCGGCGCTCAAAAAGGCGGCGGGCTTTGTACGGCACGAGCTGGGACAGAGCATGATTATTCGTTACGCGCCTGAGATCCTCTTCGAGGAGGATCATAACATCGAGTATGGCATCCATATCGCGTCCGTGCTCAAGCAAGTGAATTCGGAGGAACAGACGAACGATGAACACGATGATGAATAGCCATCATCAGCAGGACGAGGTGCTGTCCGCCATGCAAGCGGCGGACAGCGTCTTGCTGTTTTCTCATATTTCGCCGGATGGCGATACGCTGGGTAGCGCGCTGGCACTTAAGCTGAGGATGGAGCGGATGGGAAAACGGGTGAAGCTGTTTCTGGATGGCGACGTGCCGCCAAGCCTCGCGTTTTTGCCCGAGACGGCATTGATTGAAAAACCGGACGTCTGGGAAGCGGAGGCTTATGGGCTTGCCGTTGCGGTTGATGTGAGCTGCCGTGAACGATTGGGCGCATGTGAGCCTCTTTTCGCGGCCGCGGCGGCCACAGCCGTGATCGACCATCATGGAACCAACGAGGGTTTTGGACAAATCAATCTGATCGACGGTTCGGCTCCCGCGACGGCCGTTTTGATCTATCGCCTGTTCTGCGCGATGGACGTTCCCCTTTCAACCGAGGAGGCAATCTGTCTGTATGCGGCGCTTTCCACCGATACCGGCAATTTTATCTATGAGGGGACCAATGCCGAGAGCTTCCGCATGATGGGCGCACTGATGGAGGCGGGGCTTCCTTTGGCAGAATATAGCCGCAGGCTCTTTAGGGAGAAGGAGGTGCCCTTTGTGCGTCTGCTTGGCGAGGCGCTTCCCTCGCTTCGCCTGATCTGCGGAGGCAAGGCCGCCGGTATTCGGCTTACGCTTGAACAGATGGAGCGCGCGGGTGCGAGAGCCGGACACACAGAGGGGCTCGTAGATTACGCGATCGACCTTCAGGGCGTTTCACTCGCTTACTTTGCGCGGGAGCTCGGGGACGGCCGCGTCAAGGTGAGCCTTCGCGCGCTGCCACCGTATCGTGTAGATATGATCGCGGCGGAATTCGGAGGCGGAGGACATCGGCTGGCCAGCGGTTTGACGCTTGAAATGCCGATCGCGCGGGCGGTTGAGCGAATTGAGGAAGCGTTCACGCGGGCGTGTGAGGAGAAGCCATGATGACGGAGACAGAGCGGTCGCTGTGCGGCTTTCTGAATGTGCTGAAGCCCCCTGGAATGTCCTCGGCTCAGGTCGTGGGCTTTGTGCGCGGACTGCTTAATGGGGAAAAGGTGGGCCATGCCGGAACGCTTGATCCGGAGGCGGCGGGCGTGCTGCCGTTGATGGTGGGAAAGGCCGCACGGCTGTTCGACTATATGCAGGATAAGGAAAAGGCGTATGTGGCCGAGGCGGCCTTCGGAAGCGCCACTGATACGCAGGACGCGCAGGGCGTCGTGACCGAAACGGGAAGCGCGTATCCGGACGAGAAGGCGATTGAAGCGGCGCTTACGCATTTTCGCGGCACCTTTTTGCAGACACCGCCGATGTTCAGCGCGATCAAGCAGGACGGGCGCCGTCTCTATGAGCTTGCGCGAAGCGGAAAGCATGTGGAGGTTCCCGCGCGCGAGGTGACGGTGCATGAGCTTTCGCTTCTGGGCATGACGGAGCGTCATGGCGCGCTTCTCAGGGTGCGCTGCTCCAAAGGGTTTTACGTGAGAACGCTGTGCCGAGACTTGGGAGAGAAGCTGGGCTGTCCGGCGCATATGCGTTTCCTGCTTCGGACACAGAGCGGATCATTTACGCTGCGCACGGCGCGTACCTTGGAAGAATTGGCTTCCGCGTCTAAGAGCGGCTGCCTGAGGGACATGCTTCTGCCGCCGGAGGCCGCGCTTTCTCATCTGCCTATGGCAAGGGTGCCGGCGGGGCTGGAAAAGGCCGTGCGTAACGGCGGAAGGATTCCGTGGCGGCGATTTGAAGAGCTTCGCGGAACAGAGGCCGAGGACGGCTCGCCGTTCTGCCTGTGGATGAATGGCGAGCTGTGCGGGATTGCACGGCGTCATGAAGAAGAGATCAAGCTTAGAACATGGCTCGGGGAGTAGGAACTGTACGGTCGGAGGAATCGCGATGCAGATCGTTCTGGATGGAAGATACAAGACGGATCGCAGCGTTGTGGCGTTGGGAATGTTCGACGGCGTGCATATCGGACATCGCGTGCTTCTTAAAAGGGGCCGTGTTTTGGCTGACCGTTTGGCTGTGCCGCTGGTGGCATGTACCTTTCAGGAGCATCCGCTGCGTGTGATTGCTCCCGAAAGCTGTCCCCCGATGCTTACCACATTCGAGGAACGTGCGCGCCTTATGGAGGCGCTGGGCGTGGATGTGCTCGATGCGATGCCCTTTGACCGGCGGATCATGGATATGTTGCCTGAGGAATATGTCGGACAGCTGGTGCGCCGTTTTCATCCGCGTGCTGTGGTCTGTGGATATAATCATACCTTTGGACGGCAGGGGCAGGGCAGCCCCGCGCTTTTAAACGCCTTGGGCGGCGCGCTGGGCTTTGAGACCAGTATCGTTCCGAAGATCACGCTCATGGGTAAAGAAGTCAGCTCCACCGCGATCCGCGCTGCTCTGAGCCGTGGAGAAGCAAGGAATGCGTTCAGACTGCTCGGAAGACCGTATGAGCGTTGCATATCCGTCATATCGCGCAGGGGCGATTGCTGTGAGATGATGCTGATGCCTGATGGAAAGCAGGAGATGCCCTCGGGCGAGTATCGCGTGCTTTATTCACAGGGCGAAAAGAGCTATCCCGCGCTCCTGCGCGTGCGCGGGGCAGGACGCGCGGACTGTGCACTTCCGCTAAACGTGCAGGAAGGCGAGGAGGGGATTGTGCGCTTTCTCATAAACACAGCGCATGATTGTTAAATCCGCTTTTCAGAGAAATTCCCCGTTCAATGCTTTTTTCTTGATCAAAAACGTTTACAAATCACGCTTTGCGTGGTAAAATAAAGTATGTGCGCATTGCACATGGAAGAACCGTGCCCGCAGCTTGCCGAGAGCCAACGGTCTGCTATGAGCATGGCGATTACCAGGAGGCGGCTTTATCGCCGCCATAACGAAGGAGGCAAACCCCATGGAAAAGTCTGAAATCATCAAGACCTACGCCCGTCACGAGGGAGACACCGGTTCTCCCGAGGTACAGATCGCGCTTCTGACTAGCCGCATCAACCACCTCAACGAGCACCTCAAGCTTAACAAGAAGGATCATCACAGCCGCCGCGGCCTGTTGCTGATGGTTGGTAAGCGCCGCGGACTGCTTGACTACCTGAAGAAGACGGACATCGAGAGCTATCGTACATTGATCGCGCAGCTGGGATTGAGAAAGTAAGAGACTTTGGAGCGCAACCGCGCCTTGGCGGGACACGATCCCGCCGAGCGCGGCTGTTTTTGCAACAAGCGGGATCAAGCCCGCTGTGTGGGCGCGCGGAGTCGCGCACGGAAAAGCGCCCTGGCACGTGGCCATAGAGGCGCAGGAATGAGGAGAAGAGAGAAGAATGGATTACAAAGTGTTTTCAACCGAACTGGCGGGCCGCCCGCTGTCCATTGAATTTGGCAAGTATGCGCAGCAGGCGAATGGCTCCGCTTTTGTGCGTTATGGCGATACCGTCGTAATGGTGAATGTCACCATGAGCGAGAAGGCCCGCGAAGGTGTTGATTTTTTCCCGCTGAGCGTTGATTTTGAAGAAAAGCAATATTCCGTGGGCAAGATTCCCGGCGGATTTATCAAGCGCGAGGGCCGTCCGACCGAGAAGGCCACGCTGACTTGCCGCCTGATTGATCGCCCCCTGCGCCCGCTCTTTCCCAGGGGCATGCGCAACGATGTGCAGGTCGTGGCGACCTGCTTAAGCGTGGATAAGGATATTCCCCCCGAAATTCCGGCGATGATCGGTTCCTCCGCCGCTCTGAGCGTAAGCGATATTCCCTGGGGCGGCCCCACAGGTACGGTCGTCGTGGGCTGTGTGGACGGCGAGCTGGTGCTTTGTCCGAATGGCGAACAGCGCGAGAGGAGCACGCTGCACCTGACGGTAAGCGGCACCAAGGACGCGGTATTGATGGTCGAGGCGGGCGCGAAGGAGGTGCCCGAGGAGCTGATGCTGCGCGCTATCCTGTTCGGCCATGAGGAGATCAAGAAGATCGTCGCCTTTATCGAGGGCATCCAGCAGGAGATCGGCAAGGAAAAGGCTGAGGTGGAGTTGGTGACCACCGGCGACGACGTGAAGGCCGCCGTGCGCGAATACGCCTATCAGAAGTGCGAGTGGGTATTTGAGACCCCCGACCGTCATGTACGCCAGGAGCGCGAGGCGGAGGTGAAGGCCGATTGCGCCGAGCACTTTGCCGAGCGGTTTGAGGGCCGTCTGGACGAGGTGGCCGACGCGTTGTATTATCTCAATAAGGAGATCATGCGCAAGAAGATTCTTGAGCAGGGCATCCGCCCCGACGGACGTGGCCTGACGGACGTGCGTCCCATCTGGTGTGAGGTGGGAATCCTGCCGCGCACCCATGGCAGCGCCGTTTTCACGCGCGGTGAGACGCAGGCTTTGACCGTGACGACGCTGGGCTCCATGAGCGACGTGCAGATTTTGGACGGCCTTGGCACCGAGGACAGTAAACGCTACATCCACCATTATAATATGCCGCCGTATGCCACCGGCGAGGCGGGTCGTATGAAGAGCCCCGGACGCCGCGAGATCGGACACGGAGCGCTGGCGGAACGCGCGCTCGAGCCCGTGGTACCCGGCGAGGACGAATTCCCTTATGCGCTGCGTCTGGTGAGCGAGATTCTGTCCTCCAACGGCTCCAGCTCGATGGCTTCCGTCTGCGGCAGCACGCTTTCTTTGATGGACGCCGGCGTGCCCATCAAGCGCCCTGTCGCGGGTGTCGCCATGGGCCTGATCAAGGACGCGGAAAGCGGCAAGGTGGCCGTGCTTACCGATATCCAGGGCCTTGAGGATTTCCTGGGCGATATGGACTTCAAGGTTGCCGGAACGGTTAAGGGGATCACTGCGATCCAGATGGACATCAAGATTGCCGGTATTGACCGAGCGATTCTGGAGAAGGCGCTGAATCAGGCGCTGGCGGGCCGTCTGCATATCCTGAAGATCATGCTGGACACGCTGGGCCAGCCGCGCGAGCATCTGAGCAAGTACGCGCCCAAGATTGTGCGTTTTACCATCAATCCCGAGAAGATTCGCGAGGTGATTGGACCCGGCGGCAAGATGATCAACAAGATTATTGCCGAGACCGGCGTCAAGATCGACATCGAGGATGATGGCCGCGTCTACATTGCCACGCCCGATGAGGCTGCCGCCGCAAAGGCTCGCCGCATCATCGAGGGCATTGCCAAGGATGTCGAGGTGGGCGATGTATATTTGGGCAAGGTCGTGCGCATCATGAACTTTGGCGCCTTTATCGAGCTCACGCCCGGCAAGGACGGCATGCTGCACATCTCCAAAATGGCTGACCACCGTGTAGAGAAGGTCGAAGATGTGATGAACATCGGTGACGAGATTGAGGTTAAGGTCAATGAGATTGATTCTCAGGGCCGCGTCAATCTCATCCGCAATGACATCACCTATCCCTCCAACGAGGGTGGCTCCCGCTTTAACGGGGAGCGCCGTCGTCCTCCGCGCAGGGATGGACGTCCCTCCGGCGGCAGCGACCGCACCTGACGTCCCCATTGTCAAAAGCCGCCGTTGCATGGTCAAAGGGTCTGCAAGAGGCGGCTTTTGCCCTTTTGGGCAGAAAGGAACGAAACCAATGTTTGATCAGATTACTTTGCCAAGCGGTCTGCGCGTTGTTGGCGAACGGCTTACACATGTGCGCAGCTGTACCGTGGGAGTTTGGGTAAAGGTGGGCAGCATGAATGAGCGCCCGGAGGAAAACGGCCTGAGCCATTTCATTGAGCATATGGTGTTCAAGGGCACGAAAAATCGATCCGCGCGCGATATCGCCGAGGAGATGGACATGGTGGGCGGACAGCTGAACGCCTTTACCAGCAAGGAATGTACCTGCTACTACGCCAAGGTGACGGATGATGAAACGCGTCTTGCGGTGGATATTCTGGCTGATCTTGCCCTGCGCCCCAGATTTGACGAGACGGAGCTTAACAAGGAGCGCGGGGTGGTTCTGGAAGAGATCGCGATGGTGGAGGACACGCCGGAGGATCTCGTGCATGAGCTGCTCAGCGACGTGCAGTATTCCGGCTCCCTGCGCTATCCGATCCTGGGGACAAACGACCTGATCAAGGCCTATACGCGAAAGGATTTGACGCGCTATTGGGAGCGTCATTATGTGCCCGGAAACATGGTGATCGCGATCGCGGGGAATTACGATTGGGACGCTTTTATCGGAATGGTAAACGAGTTTTTTACCGACTTCCCCCATCAGAAGGCCGATGAGCTTCCCTTTGAGCAGCAGCACTTCATAAGCGGACGCAAGGCGCGGGAGAAGGATACGGAGCAGACACATATCTGTCTGGGCTTTCCGGGCGTCCCCTCAGACAGCGATGACCTCTATGCCCTCAGCGTATTCAGCAACGCGCTTGGCGGCGGTATGAGCAGTCGCCTCTTCCAGCGCATCCGCGAGGAGCTGGGCATGGCGTACAGTGTCTATTCCTATTCCAGCAGCTATCATGGCTTGGGCTCCTTTAACGTATATGCCGGAACCACGCCGGACAACGCGAAAACTGTTATTCGAGAAATGCAGGAGCAGATGAGGCTCTTCTTGGACGAGGGACTGACGAATAAGGAATTCAAAAGCGCCAAGGCGCAGCTGCGCGGCGGCTATGTACTTGGGTTGGAAAGCTCCAGCGGACGCATGCAGGCGATCGGACGCGGGCTGCTGCTCTTAAATCGACTGCGCGATCCGGAGGAGACGCTTCAAAAGATTGACGCCGTGACAATGGAGGGCGTGCTGGACGTCGCCCATCACGTGCTGGAGGTCGCGCCTAGCGCCGCGATCGTAGGAAAGAACGCGCAAAAAGAGCTTGAGGGCATCGGAGGTGTGAAGGTTGGATAAGCTGGAGCACATCTTTGAATTGCAAAAGGGCTTCCAGGATAAACTCAAGCGGGAGCGCGGCCTTGAGGGGATCCAGATGGAGGAATGGCTGCAAAGACAGACGCTGGCGATGATTTCGGAGCTGGCGGAGCTTTTGGAGGAAGTCAACTTCAAATGGTGGAAAAATCCTCACGAGCTGAGCAAGACCAATATTCATGAGGAATTGAGCGACATCCTGCATTTCTTTATCAGCATGTGTATCGAGGCGGGAATGACCGCAGATGATCTGTATCACGTCTATGTGGGCAAGAATAAGGAGAATCATATGCGGCAGGACGGGACAAGCCGGAAGCATGGCTATGAAACGGGGTTGAACGCGTAAGCGCTGCCGGATTTTCCATGTAGAACGAACCCTCCTTTTCGGGCATACTGGCCCGTGAAGGAGGGTTTTTTATGAGGAAGGGAAAAGAAATCGCGCTTTTGTGCGTAGCCTCGTTGATCCTACAGGGATGCGCGGGTACAGCCGAGGGGGAACAGCCAGAGCCCGCGCCGACGGGAGCGCGGATTCAGGCGGATGGTGGAAGCGTTTCGTGGCCCAAGGCAAAGCTTGAAATGAATGAGAACGGCGTTCCGACGCTGGATGTATATGTGGTTGAGGATGAAAAGCTTGAGCGAGTGGATATGGAGACCTATGTGCAGGGCGTTTTGGCGGGGGAGATGAAAAACGATTGGCCAATGGAAGCGCTTAAGGCGCAGGCCATTTTAGCGCGGACATTCGTGCTGAAATTTATCGACGAGAAGGAAAGTAAGTACGAGGGTGCGGACATTTCGACCGACATTGAGGAAGCACAGGCTTATGACGCAAACGCCGTCAACGACCGCATCAAACAGGCCGTATCCGAGACCGAGGGAATGGTATTAAGCGCTGGCGGAGAGCTACCGTATGCCTGGTTCCATGCGCACAGCGGAGGGATGACCGAGCTGGCCAAGGCCGGCTTGGGATGGGAAAAGGACGAGCCGGGCTATACGCAGGTGGTTCAGAGCACCGAGCCAGAGAGCGTATCGGATGAGAAGGACACCCAGACTCTCAGAGACGCGCAGTCTTGGGAAGCCTCCTTCCCATATGAAGAATTTGAAGCGGCTTGCGCAAAGCAAGGCGTTCAAATAAATCTGAGCGACGGCGCCGATCTTACGATTGATGAGCGGGGTGACAGCGGCCGCGCCGTTGTGATCGGAGTGGAGGGAAAGCCGGTTGTGGCAACCGAACTGCGTATCGCATTAGGAAGCACTAAGATGCGCAGCACCCTTCTGACAAGCCTGAAGGCGTCGGACGGAAACGTCAGAATTGCGGGAAAGGGCTATGGACATGGCGTGGGGATGAGTCAATGGGGCGCGTATGGTATGGCGGAGGAAGGCAGGAGCGCGGAGGAAATCGTCAAGCACTATTTTAAAAATGTGGAAGTTATCCAGATTTGGTAAAAATTTTTGACTTTGTTGGAACAGGAAGGGCCATGCGGATTTTCCGCATGGCCCAAGCGTGACGTATGGAAAAGAAGGGTTGACATTCCCTTCTCGCTCGCTTTGATTACGCGTGCGTCAGCTCGCGTTCTCGGGGCGTGCGGCCGACCTCAATGTTATCCTGCTTGCGGTCGCGTAAATCTGGAATGGGATTGGGCGCGATCTCAAAGCGATAATCCTGACCAAACTTGCGGATGTAGCTGTCGATGACCGTATGGCTGGCGACGCTGTCTACATCCTTGTTCACGATGTCCTGATAGCGGAAGAAGTCCGCCGTGGGCTCCAGCTTCGCCACGCGCGTATAGCTCTCGCGGCATGCGGTAAGCTGCACGGTGTCTCCCAAAATGGCACGGACGTGGTCGATATTGCTTTCCAGCTTGAGCGGCGCGGGGAAGGTGCCCTCACCGACCACCTGCTCGTAGTCCTTCTGTTCCAGCTTGCGAAGCAGCTTCGCGGCCTCGGCCAGGTGGCTCAGCTCAATGGAGAGCATATGCTCCCAAACGCGTTTGATGTTCTGATCGGTCTCGGTCTCATAGCAGCTCCAATAGAGATAGCATTCGGTGTATTGGTGCATGAGCAGATTCTCAAGCCATGTGCAGTTGACGTCCATCAGGCTGCCATACTGGGAAACATGCTGCTCCTCGACCATACCGATTTCACGGTACAGCGCGCGCCCCGGATCGTTGGAATAGGTCGCGCAGACATTCATGTAGTAATTCATGGTCTGCTGCTCGGCGGCGGTGATGATGCCCACGCACAGGCGCGTCTGGGGATCAGCGGTCTTGGAGTCAATGGGCGCCTTAATGGAGTCGAACGGATAACGGTGATGCGCGATGGTGGGCCGTCCGGGCATGATCTCGGTATAGCCGCCTACGAGGCTTTCGGCACGGGTGCCGGTTTCCATGTCGAGGAAATCGGCATAGCGATAGAGGTGGTCGAAATCCTCAAGAAGGGCAAAGTTGAGGGCGTTGCGGACATGTTCATCCGGCTCGCGCTTGGCCAGATGGGCTGTGAGATCGACCGCCAGCTGTTCATAGCCGATGGTGTGCTCCAATACCGTTTCGTCGGCAGGCTTGAGCGCGGCGATCAGCTTTTGCTGCTGCTGCTCACTACGGCGGATAAGCGCCAGCGCGCGTCGGACATCGCCGTCGGGACAGTTGCGGCTGAATTGATGCGAGAACCAGACGTTCTCAAATTCCGTGCCGTTCATGAGGATGACGCGCGTGCGCGTATAGGGGTCAACGGTATGTTTTTCGTAGGAAACAGGCTTCATGGCTTGCCAGTCCATGAGGCAGTCATCCAGACGCTTGGCGTGTTCCTTGAATGGATTCATTGAAATCCCTCCCATGGCATTTTATTGGCAGGGATAGTATGCGCATCCGCGCGCGGGATATACTTTTGATGTCGGCAGGGAATCAAGGCTTCCATCTCGAATGATAAAAAGGCAAAATCCGCATTTTCTTACAAAGGAGATAGAGAATGATGATCCGCATGGAGCATGAGGGAGCCGAAATGAAAATCGCGCTGAAGGGCGCGGAATTGCTGGAATATCGCGGAAAGGATGGACGCGATCGCCTTTGGAGCGGCGATAAGACGGTCTGGGGCCGCGTCTCGCCAGTGCTGTTTCCCGCGATCGGAGCGGTAAAGGACGGCGGCGCAACCATCGCGGGGAAAAAATATGCTATACCGCGTCACGGCTTTGCAAGGGATATGATGTTTGAGGTGACGGAGCAGGGTGACGACTTTGTAACCCTGACGGCACATGAAAACGAGGAAAGCCGAAAGGTTTATCCGTTCAGCTTTGCCTTAAGCGTAATGCACCGCTTCCTCAGGGACGGCTTTGAGACGCGCTTTATTGTGGAAAACCATTCGGACAGGGTGATGCCCTTCCTTCTTGGCGGGCATCCGGGTTTTGTCTGTCCGATGAACAGCGGCGAGCGCTTTGAGGATTATATCGTGCGCTTTGAAAAGGCTGAGACGGGGGAATGCAGCCTGTGTACGTCACAGGAGCATTTGGTCAGTGGCACGGAGATCGTACCGTTGGGGGAGGATCAGCGTACGCTCAGGCTGAACCATGCGGATTTTGACCGTCTGGACACCTATATTTTTGCGGGCCTGAACAGCCGCAGGGTCGATCTCGTACATCAGGCCACCGGTCACGGGATCCGTTTCTCGTTTGATATGGACGTGCTTGCCATCTGGTCGATGCCATTCAAAAACGCGCCGTATGTGTGTATCGAGCCATGGCAGGGTATGCCCGCTCACGCGGACGAAAGCGGCCGTTTCGAGGACAAGCCCTATCATGTGGAGCTTGGGATCGGTCAGGCATATACCTGCGGATATAAAATGGAGATCATTTGAGGAGGCATGATAAGGGACCCTGTGTCGCGGAAAGACTAAAAATCAAGACCCAAAATCCGCTTTCAAGCGTCGCTTGAAAGCGGATTTTTGTCGCTGTTGCATAAAAAAATGTGTATTCAAAACGTTTGGATATCCCCAACCCATTGAATCTGAAAGCGTGACAGGATTGAAGGAGACGGTATAGGAATCATAGTGAAAAATGAAGATCCCCTGTTCAAAAAACCCTTGCTTTCGTCTATTGATATGAGGGAGGTGATTGAAGGATGAGAAAAGGAAGAAGCCCCAATGGCGAGGTGAGCAGGACTTTGTTCGACTGGTCGAAACGTATCAGACCTCTTTGCACCGCATGTGCTATACGATCCTACGTGATGAATGCCAGGCATAGGACGCGGTACAGAAGACGTTTTTCAAGGCGTACATGAGTACATTTCTGGGAGAGTGCAGCGAAAAGACCTGGCTGATGCGCATCGCCATCAACACATGCCGTGATTTCCAGCGCGGCTCGTGGTTTCGTCATCTTGACCGGCGGGTCACACCGGAGGAACTGTCTCCGTCAGATCAAGAGGCAGGAGAAGAGCGTTTGGAGCTTATGCTTGTTATTATGCGTCTCCCACGGCATATGAAGGAGGTCATCCTGCTGCACTACTATCAGGGTATGACGACAAGAGAGATCGCCGGGGCGCTGCGCGTTTCTCAGACAACCGTTTCAACGCGGCTGAATCGTGCGCGGGCCAGGCTGCGCGCGCTTGCTGGAAGGGAGCGAATCGATATGAGTGATACGAGAGAAATGGAAAGAGTCCGGGATACGATTAACACGGCCCTTTCCGGCCTGAGGGACGATCCATGGCTGGCACAGAAGGCGCTCGTCGAGGCAAAGAGTGGGAGAAAGGTACGGAAAAGATTTTCGATTGGGGTGGCTGTTTGCGTCGTGAAGTTGCTGCTTTCGGCCGCCGCGCTGGCAGCGGTGTTTTTCAACATACATCAAGTAGAAATGTTTGAGAATGTGACCGTTGGCGACTTGCTTGCGGAACAATGGAGACAGTATGATGTTTGTCACAAGGTCTCAGGCGGATATCTTATCGGGGGCTTTGAGCTTGGAGATGACTACGTCTCTCCCATGAGCGACGAGGATAAGATCCTATATTTGGATGAAAGCTTTACGCCCATCTGGACGCTAGAAGACGAGAGACTGGACGGGTGCCTGTTTGATAAAGTAAGGGAGACGGGGGACGCCTTCTACTTTGGCATAGAGAGGGGGAGGGAAAAATGGAACGCGGCTCTTATGAAGGTCAGCAGGGAGGGCAAAATTCTTTGGATGTATGAAAAAGAGGCTTTCAGGGCAAAGGACATTCTCGTAACCGATGAAGGAACGGCGTATCTTGCGGGGAAAGATGAGAAGACGTGGGCGATGCTTTTGAAGGTTGATCAGAACGGATACCTACAATGGGAAGAAAGCCTTGAGGAATACGGGTTGATCGTTCTGAATGCGCTGTGCGAATGGAACGACGGAATAATGGGAGCCGGTCTGACTGACAAAGGAATCACTCTTCTTCAGATTGACCAAAGCGGCGGTGTGAGAGCCAGCGTTGCTTATGACATTGAGAAACCGATAGACGCCGTCCGCCTGAATGAGCTCGCGGACGGCAGGACGGCCCTGATTTTTACCATCAGCCCCGACATGCTGGACGGAAGGGCAACGGAAGAAACAAAGTATATGATTGTATCGGATGAAATTTTTGAACAAAAATAGATGGAGTTTTAGGGCCTCAGAGCATTGAAAAGCGACGGGGCATGACACCCCGTCGCTTTTCAATGCTCATCGATTCATGATGGCTCATCCTCATATCCCAGGGTTCGCAGATCCTCCATGCGGTTGCGCCAGTTTTCGCGCACCTTGACCCAAAGCTGAAGATGCACATGCGTGCCAAGAAGCGATTCGATGTCCATTCGGGCCTCCTGTCCGATGCGTTTGAGCATGCTGCCCTGCTTGCCGATAATGATTCCCTTGTGAGCGGCGCGTTCACAGTAGATGGTGGCATGGATCTCCGTCAGCTCGTCGCTGACCCTGTTAATCGCCATCATCTCCACACCGATCCCGTGGGGAACCTCATCCTTCAAATGCAAAAGGGCCTTTTCACGGATCAGCTCGGCACAGATCAGGCGCTCCGGCTGATCCGTGATCGCATCGGAGGGGAAATATCGCGGTCCTTCGGGCAGATAGCTGATCAGCAGTTCCTTGAGCTCCGCAAGGCCGTCCCCCTTGGCTGCGCTGATGGGAACGATGTCGTCATATCCCGCATCGGCAAAGTCGGCGATAAGCGAAAGCAGGCTTTCTCTGGGGAGAAGGTCAATCTTGTTGAGCACCAGCGCCCTTTTGACCTTGTGACGGCTCATTTCCTCCGCTACGGCCCGATCCTGCTTACCAACGGCGGTCGCGTCCACCATGACGATCAGGGCGTCGATGCCGGTGAGGGCGTCTCGGGCGGTTTTCATCATATATTCACCCAGACGGTTGCGCGGCGTGTGCAGACCGGGCGTGTCCAGAAAGACGATTTGACTGCTTTCCTGCGTACACACGCCCATGATACGGTTGCGTGTGGTCTGTGGACGATTGGAGACGATGGCGACCTTTTCGCCCACCATGGCGTTCATCAGCGTGCTTTTGCCGACGTTGGGACGACCGATGATGGCGATAAAGCCGGAGTGAAATGCTGACATGTGCGATCCCTTTCTATTGTTGCGCTTGATTTGGTATATCCTTGGGCCCAAAGCCGTGCGGCAAAAGCTCGGGAAGAGTGGTTTTTGCCACCTGATCTCCCCAAGTGAGCAGCACGCGAAGCTCGGGCGCAAATTCGTTAAGCGCCTGACGGCATGCGCCGCAGGGATAGGGCGCGGAGCCGTTTGAGGCGATAGCGATAGCCACAAATTCCCGCTCGCCCTCGCTGATCGCTTTAAACAGCGCGGTACGCTCGGCGCAGTTGGTCAGGCCGAAGCTTGCGTTTTCGATGTTGCAGCCTTGGTAAATCCGTCCGTCGGCGCATAGCAGAGCGGCGCCGACAGCGTAGTGGCTATAGGGGCAATAGCTGAATTCCAGCGCCTTGCGTGCGAGGGTGAGCAGCTCCTCATCGCTCACAGGCGAGACGGCCTCATCGCGGGAAATTCCCGCCATATGCAATGCCTTTTCCTCCATTGTACGCATCTCCTTTCGTTCGTCGGGCTCTATATGATCGTAGCCCATCAGGTGAAACAGTCCATGGGCAAACAAATAGCAAAGCTCGCGACGGACACTGTGCCCATATTCCCTCGCTTGCTCCCGCGCGTGCTCATAGGAGATCAGAATATCGCCCAGCATACACGCGCCAAGCTCGGGATCCATTTCGCCACGCAAACGCTTTTCGCAGTCCTTCGCCGTTTTGCCGCGCGGATAATTCACGGTTGGAAAGCTCAGCACATCAGTGGCGCGATCCGTCGCGCGATATTGCGCGTTAACAGAGCGGATGTGGGCGTCGTCCGTCAGAAGCACATGCACAGCCAGGGGCTGCCTGACGCCCTCCACGGCTTCGCAGCATGCGGCGACCATGGCGAAAGGAGCGTCCGCCTGAACCGGAACACGTTGTTCCCACTCAAGTCTCACTCGTCGTCGCCTCCCCGCGTCTCCTCCGCTTCAGCCGACGTATCACGCGTCTCCGTGACCTTACGCAGTTCCTTTTCCTCCACGGGGCTTTCCTCCGCCGACATAAGGTGAGCGCTTTGCTCCGCCGCAGCCACATGCGCCGCAGCGGTGGGACTGATGCTGGGATATTCGATACGCTCATGGAAGACGCCGTTGAGAACGGTAGCAAAGGCCTCACAAATGCGCGTGATATCCTTCAGCGTGAGCGGAGCGTTGTCCAGCTGACCGTCATCCAGCTTGCCCCGAACAAGCTTGGCGATAAAGTTCCGAATTGCCTGCGGCGTGGGATCGGGCATGCTGCGCACGGCGGCCTCAACGGTATCCGCCAGCATGATGATGGCGCTTTCCTTGCTGTGCGGACGTTTGCCGTCATAGCGGAAATCGGCGATATCCACGGCCTGTCCGTCCGCCTGCTGTACAGCCTTGTGATAGAAGAACATAACGGGCGTGTCGCCGTGATGCTCGACGATGATATCCTGAATCTCCTGCGGAAGATGATATTGCTGCGCCATAATGAGCCCGTCGCGAGTATGCGCGGTCACAATGGCGGCGCTTACATAGGGATTAGTATGCTCGTGCGGGTTGTCTCCGATCTGATTTTCCTTGAAATATAGCGGACGCTTGAGCTTTCCGATGTCATGGAAGTAGGCGCCCGCGCGGGCGAGCAGCGGGTTCGCGCCGACGGCCTCCGCAGCCGCCTCGGCCAGATTGGCCACAATGATGCTGTGGTGATAGGTGCCGGAGGCCTCGATGAGCAGTCTGCGAAGAAGAGGATGATTGGGATTGCTCAATTCCAGTAGCTTGGCCGGAGTCGCGAGGTGGAAAACGGCCTCGATAAGGGGGTCAAGCGCGATGCAAAGAATAGAAGCGATCAGCGCGCTTCCGGCGCTCCAAAGGGAATTGGCAAAAACGTCGGCGACAGAGGTATTGGTCATAAAGCCGATGGTGAGGATGATCACGATGTTGGAAAGCGCGGTAAAGATGCCGCAAAGCAGCACCTGCTGGCGATAGGGCTTGCGTCGAATAACGGAAACGGCGAGGATGCCGCTGATGAAGGCGGTACAGAGCAGGTTGACCATCGCCGAACCATAGGTGCTGTCGCCGCCCGCGATCAGGGCGCTTACCATCACGCTCATGCTCATGGCGCCCGCAAAGCCCGCGTTGGTGCTGAGAAGCCCCGTCAGCATCATGGCGCTGAGAAGGACGGGCGTCATGTAGGTATGGATGAGCTGGCCCAAAATGCAAAGCGCCAGGGTTACGCATTGAATGATCATAAGGATCATCAGGCTCTTGGGGCTTCGGAGGGTTTCGCGGTCAAACATGCGCAGCAGGACAACCAGCACGGAGGTGCCCAAGAGCACCAACAGAACGCCCCCGACATACATCATGATATCGACGTTGGCGTTATCCAGAAGGCCAAGGCTTCGAAGCATCTCCAGCTGGTTGGCGGTTACACGCTCTCGGGCCAGCACGATGTTTTGCCCCTGCTTATAAATCACCGGATCGACCTCGGCGCGCGCTTCGTCGCGAAGCTTTTCCGTCGCCTCATGATCTATGATCATGTTGGGCTGAATGACCTTGCGAAGAATGGGTGTGACAACGTTTTGCAAAAGATCCATATTGGTTTTGTAGCCCATAATTTGCTGTAAATACTGGATAGATTCGTTGACGAATCCCTCTCGGATGGTTGTGTTGAGAGTGTTTTCAACGGCCGAGGTGAGATTATCAATCAGATCGGTCATCTCCTGATCGCTGGTGGAGAGGAGCGTTATCAGCTGGTAATCCGCCAGCGAGATCTGCGTCAGAAGAGAGCTGGCGTATTCAAGTTCCGCAGAGGCAAAGACATAATCCGCCTGCTTTGCGTTATCCTCTGGCGCGTACTGCTCCAATACCTTACGTCCATATTGTTGCACGGCGCGCACCTGAGCAAGTACAACGTGCAGATCCTGCATGACCTGAGAAGCCACGTCCTCCTTGAATATATAGATGGGCTCCACCTGGTTAGCCGCATCCTCACGCTGCTTGGTGGTGCTGATTTCATCCACGACGTCCTTGCTGGCGGTGATGGTGCTATAGGAAATGTCGCCTACTTTGAGGTTATAGCGCTGGGGCGTGATTGCCAGCAGGAACATGATGCACAGAAGGAAGGTGCCGCCTAAAAGGACGTAGACGCATTGGGCACCCTGCGAACGCAGCGCCGCAGCGAACGTCTCCCAATGCCATTGTTTTTTTTTGCGGATGGAATGTTTACTTTGCATCATGCCCTCCACCTCTTTTGCTACTTTCATAAGCTTCATAGGCCTTGACAACCGTCTGTACCAGATCATGACGCACCACGTCAGAACGGCCTAGCTTTACAATGGCGATTGCGGGAATGCCCCGGAGCACCTCAAGAGCCTGCAATAGGCCGCTTTGCTTTCCCACGGGCAGATCGGTCTGCGTGATGTCGCCGGTAACAACGACGCGGCTGCCCGCGCCGAAGCGGGTCAGGAACATCTTCATTTGCTCAGGCGTGGTATTCTGCGCCTCATCCAGAATGATGAAGCTGTCCGACAGCGTGCGACCGCGCATGTAGGCCAAAGGCGCAACCTCCAAAACTCCGCGCTCCTGAAGCCTTTGGTAGCTCTCTGAGCCCATCATATCATATAGAGCGTCAAACAGCGGGCGCAGGTAAGGGTCAACCTTCTGACTCAGATCACCCGGAAGGAAGCCAAGCTTTTCGCCGGCCTCCACAGCGGGACGCGTAAGCACGATGCGTTCAATCTCCTTGTTGCGAAGCGCCACGACGGCCAGCGCCATGGCAAGGTAGGTCTTGCCTGTGCCGGCGGGGCCTACGGCGAAGGTGAGCTCGTGCTCGCGGATCGCCTTCACGTACTCATACTGTCCGAGCGTCTTGCAGCGAACGGGACGTCCCTTGTGCGTGATAGCGACGACCTCAAAGGCGATATCATCCAGCTGATCAAGTTTGTCCTCGCGTACGAGGCTGAGCGCGTACCTGAGCGTGGTGCGGTCAATCTGGGCGCGGCGCGCGTGCAGATCCATCAGCTTTTCGACAACCTGGGCGGCCATCAGCGCGTTTTCCTCATTTCCGGAGATGAACAATTCCGAGCCGCGGACGCTAAGCCCGACGTCGAGCTCACTTTCGATCATGGGGAGATTGCGGCCGTTTGCGCCAAAGAGGGAAAGATATGCGTCCATGCTGTCAAGCGTGACGCGAATGGTTGGGGTCAAAGTCAAAAGCACATGCCTCCGATCACGGCGACGAGACGCCGCCGATGTCCATCAGCCATTCCGCTGTCGCGGTCACGGCCAATGTCTCACCTTCTATCATACAATAATCTACCCATTTGTCAATGATCTCATATCCGTATAATGCGCTTTTCAGCCTTTGAAGAGCGGCGTTTGCCGCCTCCGCGCGAACCTCCGTTATGTCACGCGGCACGTAATGCATGCTCACTTCGCGCTGGGTGACGGTTTTTTGGAGCATGGGGAAAAAGCTGCCCACTACGGGCACGGTGGAAATATAGGTATTGTAAGACAAAAATTCGGGAGAATCCAGGCTTTGAGGCCAATTCAGCCAAGGCGTTGAAAGCTGTGTGCGCGTAATCTCACGACCCGTCTCCTCGCTTTGAATTTCATACAGAGGCATCCGGACGGTACGAGACAGCCAACAGCGGGCCATGACGACTCCGGAGGCATGAACCGGCGTGAGCTGCTCATCTGCCGCGCGCTCCACCCCTCGGATGAGCACCTGTCCCTTTTGAACGATATCGCCTTCCTTGACCAGCGCCGTGCCGACGTAGACCCTTACCGAGTCCACGATGCCGCCGCGTTGCGCCACTACATCCCCTGGCTCGTCAGAGGGCAGTTCAGGCATAGGCACGCCCATGGACACATCCACCACGAGACTTACATTGTAAACATAGACATGGAACCAGGCGATTTCGGGATAGCGATAGGTGAGCTCGCGCTCCAACTCCCGCGCGTCAATTCGAGCGCGCGGCTGTCCGGGACGGTAGCCCTCCTCTTCGAGGTAGGCCGCAATGTCGGCGCGATACGCCCCCGCGTCATGGATGTCGATGCGCCAGATGAATTGGGAAAGCACCATGACGATGGTGATGGCAAGCGCCGTGCCGATCAGGATGCCCGGACGATGAAGGAGCGAAAGAAAAAAAGCGGAGAGCTGCGCGGGCTCCTCGTTTTGGAGCCTCCAGCCCTTTTCCTCGGCGATGGCGCGTATGTGGGACAGATCAGCGGAATAGCATGTACATTCGAGCGCTCTGCGATCCTTCCGCCGAACGCTTAAAAGCGGAATGTCCGCCTTTCGCATCGTGTTCATGAACCGCTCCAGGTTTAGACCGGTCAGTACAAAGCGGTGGGTTAGCAGGGGGAAACGAACGACTTTCACGGCGCGGTCATCCTTTCGGGCGATAGCTGAGCTTTTCAATCTTGCCAAACACCACCAGGCCATCCCGATCATATCGGGACAGGGAAAGCCGCTCGCCGGTGATAACCAGGTGTCCGCACAGGGTTTTTAAGATGATCTCCTGTTCGGTGCAGGCATAGATGCCCTGATGCTGCTCCACGATGAGCTTCTCATCTCCCAAAAGCACCGAGCGCGGCCAGCCAAAGACCAGTTCCTGCGGAATGTCCGCACGCTTGAGCCGATCGAGCATATAAAAAAGGCCTCCTTTGAAGCGCGGTTCAAAGGAGGATATGCGGAAAATCGGGGGCGCATGCCGAATCAATCGGATGCAGAGGCGGCCTCAAGAAAAAGCTCGGGGAGCATCAGCGCGTATTTTCTCTACCGTTCGTCAAGCGCGGAAAGACGATTTATCACCTTGTGCTGATAGGCTCCGTTCAGCGTCGGTTTCTGGGGGAGCAAAAGGGAATCTGGCGTGATTTCGTACATCGCGCAGAGCACCAGCAGGGTATCGACGGACATGCCGCAGGCGCCGCGCTCGATGTCCGCGTAGAAGCGCAGAGACCGTCCGGCGAGCTCCGCGGCCTCCTCCTGGGTAAGGCCACGCATCTCCCGATAGCGGCGGATGCGGCCGCCGACAGTCTTTGCGTCATACGAAGATTGAAAGGGTGCGTTTTGCGCAATACGGGAATTGTGACCACCCTTCATAAGCAGCATCCTTCTGCACTAGTCAACAAAAACTGGACACAAATTATAAATTTTTTTACAGCAAAGATTGGTTCTCTGTGCAATGCCATAGACTTTTTGAT
>CAYQCL010000014.1:0-51047 GCA_964416065.1 uncultured Oscillospiraceae bacterium
CTCTTGTCTCTCTGTTTTTCTATCCTTGATGTTACCGTTCTATTGTAACTCAACATTCTTGAAAGATTTTGCTATTTTTTGGAAGACTGTGAAAAAAGACCGCCAATCCCTAAAAAATACGGTGCCTGTGCAAAGCACTATGCTTTTTAGATCAAAGTGTGCTATACTCATCCTTGCCGAAAGAGCTTTATATGAAGGAGATTGGACGATGAGCCGTTTGGGAGATTTACTGCGTACAGAACGTCTGCGCAGAAAGATGACGCTGAAGCAGGTGGCTAAGCTTGGCGGTGTAAGCGAGGGGTATCTCAAGGATGTGGAGGAGGGTCGGCGCATCATCGCCGATGATCAGGCAAGGCGTATCCTGAAAAAGATTGGGCTTAAGGAGCACAACGAGGAGGGCTTCACGCTTGATGATATTGCCGCAACGGTCGATCTTGAGACGGTAAAGCCTAAGTCCTCTGCACCGAAGCCCGCCGTGGAGAAGGTCGAAAGCGAGGCGGTTTATCAAAGCGCGGGTGGGGAACGGGTCACGGGCGGCGTATGGCTGGACGCGCTGACCAGCGTTCTTAAGCGCGTACCCGTGTATAACGCCGTCCTAAAGGAATCCGACCACAGACTGCTGCCTGTTTTGGACGGCCGCATTGAGGGTGCCGCGCCGGATAAGGTGTTTTATCTTTCCGCACCGGATGACAGCATGCGCGGCTTCCGTATCCTCAAGGATGACCTCTGCCTGATTGTGCCATCCAACAGCCCGATCGACGGTGCCGTTATGCTGGTAGAGCATAACCAGCACCGCTATCTGCGCAAGGTTAAGAAGCTGGACGCTCTCAACGTGCTCCTGCAAAGCTATGACCGAGAATATGCGGCGGAGACATGTGCGCTGCCGGACGTCAGCTTTATAGGCCGCGTGGTAAGGGTGGAGTTTACGCTCTGAACCTGAAAATGTATACAATTTTCTTTTTTTGAAAAAAGCTTGCTTTTCACCTCAAGATTGCATAAAATAGCGCAAGTGGTACTTTAGCGCGATGCTGGAGGGAAAAGGATGCAAAAGGAAACCAAAATACAGACCCTTAAGGATTATGGAATGCTGACCGTGGGAACGTTGCTGACCGCGTTTGGCGTGTATTTCTTCAAATTTCCTAACAATTTTTCGACAGGCGGCGTAAGCGGCATCTCGATCATCCTCGCCCATTATGCGCCGACGCTCTCGGCAGGCGCATTTGTCTTTATCATCAATCAGGCACTTCTGGTGCTTGGCTTCGCGGTGTTTGGCAAGTCCTTTGGGATTCGCACCTGCTATGCAAGCCTCCTGCTTTCCGGCGTGACCTGGGGGCTGGAATATATCTGCCCGATGGGTCGGCCATTGACCAGCCAGCCGCTTTTGGAACTGATCTTTGCCGTCGGGCTTCCCGCTGTTGGCAGCGCGATCCTGTTCAACATGCAGGCGTCCAGCGGCGGAACGGACATCGTCGCGATGATTCTGAAAAAACACACCGACATCAATATCGGGAATTGCCTCCTGTGTGTGGATTTCCTTATTACGGTCGTGTCGTGTTTTGCCTTTGGCATCGAGACGGGCCTGTTCAATGCCCTGGGCCTTGTGCTGAAGTCCGTGATCGTGGATATGGTGCTGGAAAACATAAGGGTACAGAAGTACTTCCAGATCATTACTAGCCAGCCAGATAAGATCAAGGATTTTATCGTCGACGTGTTGGGTCGCGGCGCGACTGAGCTACATGGCGAGGGCGCGTATACGCATGAAAACAAGACGATTATCCTGACCGTTGTCAATCGCTATCAGGCAGTTAGACTGCGTCAGCACGCCAAGAATATCGATCCGCATTGCTTTATCCTGATTACCAATACTGGAGAGATTATTGGCAAAGGCTTTAGAGGCGTTATGTAACGGAAATAAATATCATGGTCACCGAACCGGAGAAAAACACTGATTCGGCGGCCATTTCTTTGTTTTACGCCCCCAGAACCCAGCTCTAGCTCTCGGCTTGCAACTTTACCATATGCGTGTAGACGCCATCCCTCTGGTAAAATTTTTCTGGCGTGCCCCGCTTGGCCACTTTGCCGTTGGCAAGAGCCACGATCTGATCCGCGTGCGTGGCGGCGCGCATTCTGTGGGAGATGAAGAGCAGGGCCTTGTCCTTTACGAGTTTGGAGATTGCCTCCTGTACCGGCGTTTCGTTTTCAACGTTCAGGGAAGCGGCGGTCTCGTCCAGCAGGATGATCAGCGCATCCTTAAGCAGGGCACGGGCGACGGAAATACGCTGATGCTCACCGTCCGAAAGCGTGGAGCCATTTTCGCCCACCATCGTCTGATATCCGTCGGGAAGTTCGCGGGTGAACTCATCACAGCGTGCGGCCCGTGCCGCGGCATATACCCCTCGTCCGTGGCGTTCTTTCGTCTGCGACGGATATTTTCTAAAACCGTATTCCGAAACAGCACAACGTCCTGGAATACAAAGGAATAGTGCTTTAAAAGCGTTTCAGGGTCGATGGCGGAGATGTCCAGACCGCCAAAGGCGATCCTGCTGCTCTGAATATCCCAGAAGAGGGCGGCAAGCTTGCATACTGATGAGGTTTAACATTCCGTCGCAGGCGGGGCAAACAGCGCGTAAAAGATGAAGACGCCTTCCACGCCGGAGGCAAACAGGAGCGCTGCCGGAACCAGCAGAGTGAAGTGGCCGTTGATGTAGGTGAGAAAGGTGGTTTCCCCCTCCGGTAGCTTATAGAGAACTTGCTCGCCAGATCGGACTGGAACATGATGGCGTTGTGAAACGCTTTGAAGGAATCGACGGTTTGCTGCAAAATCTTCACAACGAGAATATATATTCCACGGTCTCTCCGCTCATTCTTTCAAGCTCTCGCTGATAGAGATGGAAGAATCCAGCATTTTTGCCGCGCATCATGCTCATTATACAGCCCCCAAAATCATGCTGAAAAGGCAAGGCAGCCCCATTCTCAAACCAAACACAAGGAGCAAAACAATGGCAGCTATTGGCGTGATCGCGGCCGCTGTCAGATCGGGAAGCTTATGGGGCAGAAGAACATCCGTCAGCGCGGCATTGTCATCAATGATCTTGCGAAGCCATCCCGACTGGTTGACCGTAAAGAATCCTAGGGAAAGCTCCAATACGTGGGCCACTCCTGCATGGCGTATGTTGCGCGCGGCACGGAAGGTGGCCACATGGGTACACATCAGGGCCGTCAAGTAAACGGCGATGTTGGCTATGGCGAACCAGACGGCTATCCATCCCCATCTAATCACGCCTGTGGCCGAGGCCATGCTTGGATGAGCCGACAGCACATCCCGCGCTACCAGCCAGACGCAGATGTAGGGAATGAGCTCCAGAACGGCGGCGATGCCAGACAGGAAGTATCCGAGCAACGTCAGCTTTTTGTGACCGCCCGCGTATCCCATCAGCTTTGATAAATTGGATTGCTTTTTCAAAGCACCTAACCTCCTCATCTTGAAATAATTTATTGATACAAGGGAAACCGCAGCCATCCCTGAATATCCTGACATAAAGAAGTTAAGCAAAATTAACTTATGGTAAAAAAGAATAGACAGCATCTTTTACGAGCTTTCTATTCTGGCGTAGGCACTATTGTCCCATAGGTCCATCCATCTGAAGGTATGAAACTCACGTAATTGGCTGATAAAAATCTTTGCGTGCACTCCTTGGGCATGTCGTGGCGCAGAACCTTAATACTCATACATGAAGCCGATCATCCAGTCCATGCAGGCGGTGGACGCCTCGCCCATACAGCTGAGCTGATCTTCTTCGGGCAGGATGGCAAAATCAGTCTGCGCCAGCATGAATCTCCCCATCCCCGCCACTACGGGCTCTACAATGGAAGCGTACAGCGCCTCTTTGCTGGAAAAGTAGTCGTAGAACGCGCCTGTTTATCAATTGAGAAAATAGAAAACCGGCTCCCATGTAACAAAGAAAGGAACGGTTATGTCTGGCTCGCGTCCAGACTGTGCAGCCATTCGTTGGCGTCTACGTCGGAAATGATCCCGTCTATCTCCGAAATGTGGCATACGGTGAAAAGGAATGTCTTGCCGAGCTTGCTGCTGTCGCACAAAAAATATTTCTTCAGGGCATGCTTGAGCATAAGCTGCCGCTGATGTGTCTCATTTTCGGAAAAATCTGAAATTTTTCCATCAACGGTAAGCCCCTGCGAAGAGAAAAAAACCAGATCTGCCGTTACGGATTGGATGAGGTTTTCCGAATAGGTACCAACACAGGCAAAGGCTTCGGGAACCAAAAGACCTCCCGTGCAGTAAACGGTGATTCTTTTTTCGCACAGCATTGCTGCGGTACGCAGGCTGTTGGTAATGACGGTAATATTTTGCTTTTCCTTCAGAAAGTTAACCATTCTAAGCACGGTCGAGGAACCATCCATAAAAATGGTATTCCCCTCTGCAATCAGCTCAACAGCCTGCTTGGCGATTTGATCCTTAATGGAGCTGCTGTTGTGCTCGCGGATCACCAGCGGAATAAACCGATTCTCACTCTCTCTGAGAGAAACGCCGCCATAGCTGCGAATGACCAGTCCGAGCTCTTCCATTTTTTTAAGCTCTCTTCGAATCGTTACATTGCTGGCATAGACATGCTCGGCCAAATAATTGACGGTAGCATACTTTTTTTTCTGAAGAATATCCAGAATGGCGTCCATCCTTTCGGTCTTGAACATTTTGATCATTCCTTTGCAAATAGTCGATTGACCGGACGAAAATTGATAAACTTTGATCGAAAAATGAGCGAGAATGTCAATAAAATAGAATGTTTTTCATTCAAACGATCAACTATTGACATCCATGAACCCCAAACAATATAATTATAAACATCAAGAAGTTTTTTGTAAAGCAAGCCGATTTCGCAAGGGCGATGCAGGCAAAAGACTGTGTTTGCTATACCCTAAAGCGAAGGAAGGAGACGCTTTATAAGACGGTATTTTGCAAGGCGCTAACGAACCGCAACCCTTTAGGCGAGCCGCAAAGAAAGGAGGATCAATGGAAAATACCGGTTGGCCAAATGTATACGAATTATGTTTATGAGAAGAGAGGAGTTTGATCATTGTGAAGAAAATGATGGCGATTATCCTGACGGTCATGATGCTGATGGGAATGACGGCGATCGCGTCCGCCGAAACGGCGCCTATTGAGATTGACTTTTGGCATGCCTGGGGTTCCGGCGCCAATTATGAGGCGCTTGTTGAACTGGTCAATGGATTTAACGAGGCTCATGAGGGAGAAATTCACGTAAACGAGCAATATATTGGTAACTATGCAGAAATCCTTTCCAAGTATAATACCTCTTTCCGTTCCGGCGATAATCCTGCCGTTTCCCTGATTGACGCCTGTATGACCCTAAACGAATTGCAGTATGGCACGATGATCAATCTGACTGATTATATCACTCAGAACGATCCTGAATATGATATCAGTCAGTTTGTTCCTGCTATGTTGGTCTTCAGCACCGATATGGATGGGAACGTATGGTCGCTGCCCTATGGCCGTTCCACTCAGATTATGTACTGCAACCTGGATCTGCTGGGCGAAATCGGCTATGGCATGCCTCAGAGCTGGGAGGAAATGTGGGAGATTTGCGAAAAGTGGGTTGCTGAAAAGGGAACCCCCGCGTATGGACATACCATTTCCGGCGGATACTTCACCTATTACATCACCGTATGGGGAGAAGGCGAGTACCTCAGCAAGGACGGCCTTGGCGCCTGCATGAACCTTAACGATGGATGGGAAAAGGCACTAACGATATGGCGTGAGGCCATTGATAAGGGATGGTATGAGGTTCCCTCTTTAACCACCGGCGGTTACTGGGAAGATTTCATGGCAGGAAAGCTCCCCTTCTGCTTTAATTCCTCCGGAAGTTTAAACAACGCTTTGACCAATAGCGAAGGCGTATTTACGCTGGGTGTCGATATGCTCCCCGGCAAAACCCAGGAAGACGGCAGCATTTATCGCCGCGTTTATACAGGCGGCTCCAACATTATGCTCGCCAGCAACAAGAGTGACGAAGAAACCGCGGCCGGATGGGAATTTATCAAATACATGACCAGCACTGAGGCGAATATCTACCATTCGCTTAAAACCGGCTATATTCTGTCCCATGTGGGCGTTGAAGACGACGCGGAGGTGCAGGAGACCTGGGCGGAGACTCCTGAAACTCGTGTTGCTTACGATCAGCTGGCGTATCTGAACGAAACGCATGTTTCGGCGTATTTGTCCGAGATTGACAACGAGGTCGTTTCGTCTCTGGAGGCTTTCGCGTCCGATGATATTTCCGTCGAGGACGAGCTGGCGAACCTGAAAGACATCATGGAGTCCGTGCTGCCCAATGGCATTGTGGATGTATACGAATAAAAAAGCAAACGGCAACCAGGCTGGGCAGGGAGGCCGCCTCTGCGGCCTCCCTGTTCCTAACCGCCAATCACTGTTACAGGAGTTCAGGAGGTAAACGTGGCAGAAATCAGATTTGAGAATATTACCAAGAAATTTGGTGATAAGGTGATCCTTGATCAATTGAATTTAACGATTGAGGACGGCTCTTTTACGGTTATGATCGGGCCTTCTGGCTGCGGAAAAACGACTCTTCTGCGCATCATAGCGGGCATTGGTCCGCAGACCAGCGGAAGGATTTATCTGGACGGGGAAGATATTTCAGGGTTGCCTCCCGCCAAACGAAATGTGGCGATGGTTTTTCAAAACTATGCAATTTATCCCACTATGACCGTAAAAGAAAATATTGAGTTTGGTCTAAAAAACAACAAGGTTCCCACAGCCGAGAGGGAGCGCTTAGTTGGAGAAATCTCCGAGATTGTTGGCATTAGCGAGCTGCTGGACCGCAAGCCAAGCACATTGAGCGGCGGACAAAGGCAACGCATAGCTCTGGCTCGCGCTATGGTCAAAAAGCCCAAGGTCTTTTTGATGGATGAGCCTCTTTCCAATTTGGACGCGAAATTGCGCGTCAGCATGCGAACGGAGCTCATTGAACTGCATAACCGCCTGCAAACCACCTTTGTTTATGTCACTCACGACCAGACAGAGGCCATGTCCATGGGCAGCAAAATCATTCTCATGAACAAGGGCGTTATTCAGCAGGAAGCTAGTCCGAGCAAAATCTATCATGATCCGGAAAATCTGTTTACCGCGCAGTTTATTGGCTCTCCACAGATGAATGTCATTCGCCTTGGCGAGCAGTCGGTCTGCTATGGATTCCGTCCGGAAAAGGTGCATCTTTGCAACGAGGCTAGTCAGTTTTTTTATATTCGAAAGGGTACCATAGTAACTAAGGAGATGATGGGCTCCGAAACGATCTACCAAATTCGATATGAAGGGAACTCCGTAATGGTCAAGAGTCTGGAGGATACCTTTGAACAGGGCAGCGAGGTTTATATTGGTGTGAAAAAGGAAAACATCCTGCTCTTTGATGAAAATGAGTGCAGGATTCGTCAGGACGATGTCCGCTATGACGAATTAATGCAGAAGTTGTGAGGCCGCATATGAGTAAGAGCACAGTAATCTCCCGTCCTGCGGGCTATAAAACCCCGTGGGAAAAAATACGCCCATATGTTTATATCTTGCCGGCCATGGTCTTTTTGGCGTTGTTCGTAATCTATCCGCTGTTTGACGTGTTTGTCCGCTCCTTTCAGAAATGGAATCTGATTACCACGCCGACATGGGTGGGGTGGGAAAATTATAAATATAATTTCAGAAGAAAAGAGTTTACGGACGCTATCCTTCACACTGTTATCTATGCCGTTTTTGTGGTAGGAATTGGCTTGACACTTTCAACGCTGTTTGCCGTTTGGCTGTCCAAAAATACCTTTTTGAATAATCTGACCCGTGATATTATGTTCATGCCACATGTTATCGCGTTGCTTTCCGTTGCGATGGTATGGGCCTGGATTATGAATAAAGACAACGGTCTGCTCAATATGGTTCTTGGCTTTTTTGGATTGCCATCCCTGAAATGGATAGACAGTTCCGATACAGCGATGATGTCCGTGATCATTGTAGCATTATGGAAGGCCATCGGCTATAACACGATGCTGATTTACGCGGCGATTCAAAATGTGCCTGCGGAATTGTATGAAGCGGCGGATCTGGACAATGCCAACAGCGTGAAAAAATTCTTCAAAATTACGTTGCCCATGATCTCTCCCCAAATGTTCATGCTGCTGATTACTGCGACCACCGGCTCCTTCCGCGTGTTTGATACCATCCGTGTAATGACTCGCGGCGGCCCCGGCACTTCCACTCAGGTTCTGGTCTACTATATTTACAAGCAGGCGTTTGTCCTTCAGGGGAAAGTTGGATACGCATTTTCCGCCGCCGTTATCCTTATGCTGATGATCGGCGTGGTTACCATCGCGTATTTTCGTATTTTGTCCAAGAAGGTTTACTATCAATAAGCTGGGAAAGGAGAAAAGGACAAGATATGAAAAAGCGTATTACGATCGTTTCTGTATTAAGTGCATTATTAAAAATACTGCTGATTATTATTTTCGTATTTCCATTCTATTGGATGATTATTACCGGTTTTAAAACCTACCAGGAAACAATCGCGTTCCCGCCGTCTCTCTGGCCTGAGTCTCCTCAATGGATCAATTTCGTGAAGGTATGGAATTCGGGACCTTATCTTATCTATCTTCGCAACAGCATTCTGGTAAGCGTCGGGACATTGCTTCTTCAAACGGTTGTCATGATTCCGGCCTCCTATGCCTTTGCCAAGTTTGAGTTTAAGGGAAGAGGCTTCCTGTTCGCGATTGTGATGATTGCTTTCATGATTCCGCAGCAGGTTACGTTCATTTCGATCTTCAGCATGATGTCCTCATTGGGATGGCTGAAGACGCTTTGGCCGCAGATTATACCGCACGCGGCGAACGCGTTTGGCATCTTTTTACTGCGTCAGAATTTTATGCAGATTCCCAACGAACTGCTTGAATCCGCCCGACTGGATAACGCGGGGGAATTTCAGATTCTGATGAAGGTAATGCTTCCAATGGGCAAAGCAACATTGATTTCCATTTTGATGTTGAGTTTTATCAACACATGGAATGATTACTTCTGGCCGTTTATCATGGCGTCAAATACAAACGTGTATCCTCTTACCATGGGAATTGCGGCGCTTCGTGATGTGGAAGGAGCCTACGATTGGAATATCATCATGGCTGGCAACGTCATTTTGGTCGTTCCGATTATTATTGTCTATGCTTTGTTCCATAAGCGCATTGTGCGGGCGTTTGCTTACAGCGGTATTAAATGAACGATTGTTAAGGAGACAACCGAAAGTCATGCTTATTGATGGGACTGCTTTGAACATACTTCCTAAAAACAGAGGTGCTTTTCATGAGAAAGGGTAAATATGCCATCGTTATTTCGGAAGACGCAATGATTTATGAGGATCTCTCGGTCCTTAAGGAACTGCCCGCGTTTGGCTCCATATGGGATCAGGCGGCGATCATCAAGCACAATCGCTCTATTTACCCTACGATTACATATCCCTGTCACACAACGATGCGAACAGGCTGCTATCCGGATCGCCATGGGATTATCAACAATGAACAGACGATCCTTACGGAAACCTCTTCCAAATGGGAGCATTTCCAGAAGACTGTGAAAGTGCCCGATATCTTCGATTATGCCAAAGAGCATGGGCTCACAACAGCATCTGTCTTTTGGCCTGTTACGGGCAATCATCCGCACATCGACTGGCTGATTGACGAATACTGGCCGCAGGATGATGCGCAGGATGAAGCGGAATGCTTTCGTGAAGCCGGCGCCAATGAACAGGTGATGGAGATCGTGAGGCGCAACATCGCGCTTGCCCGTGGTCATCTGCGCTTTCATCCCTGGACGGATGAATTTATCAATGCCTGCGCGTGCGACATGATTCGAGAATTTCGTCCCAACCTGCTGATGATGCATCCCGGCAACCTCGACGGCTATCGTCATGAAACGGGCGTCTTTTCCCAAAAGGTCATTCACGGTCTGCATGAATGCGACCTGTGGCTGGGAGATATTCTTCAGGCTTTGGATTTGGCCGGCATAAGGGAAGAGACCAATGTATTCATCGTCAGCGACCATGGACAGATGGATGTTCGCGGAAGCGTACAGCCTAACGTGCTGCTTTGTCGGGCGGGGTTGATTGACCTGCGGCCGGACGGAACCGTCAAGGATTACCGCGCAATCTGCAAATCAACGGGGACATCGTGCCAGGTTTGGCTGAAGGAACCAAAGGATCGTTCGGTATGGGAGGAAACCCTCGCTGTGCTCGAACGGGCCAAAGCAGAGGGCGCTTATGGAATCGAGCGCGTTTGGACGGCGGAAGAGACCGAGAGAGAAGAGCATCTGTCGGGCGGCTTCAGCTTTGTGCTTGAAACAAACGGAACCTATTCTTTCGGGAATGAGTGGCGGGGCCCCGTGATCCGGCCGATTGATACGAGTGACTACAAGCTGGCCCACGGCACCCATGGCTATCATCCCGATAAGGGGCCTCAGCCCACTTTGTTCGCCTTTGGACCCGATATCAGAGCGGGAGCAATTATAGAGAGAGCGGGAATCGTAGATATTGCTCCTACGGTGGCTTCCAGCCTTGGATTTGAGATGCCGGATACGGATGGAAGGGTCGTCAGTGAAATCCTTCGCTGATGTCTTCGGCATAACAGAAATTCATCCAAAAAAATGTACATTGCGAAGGAGGAATCCATTATGCCGTTTGTGACCGCAAGAGAGATGCTCGTCGCGGCTCGTGAGGGGCATTACGCCATCGGCGCCTTTAATGCGGAGAATATGGAAATGGTACAGGCGATTATTGCGGGAGCGGAAAAAATGCGCGCGCCCGTGATGATTCAGACCACACCCGGCACGCTGAAATATGCGGATCCGATGATCTTTGCGGGCTGCGTCAGCCGACTTGCCCAGGCGGCCAAGGTGCCGGTAGCGCTGCATCTTGATCATGGCAGCTCTTTTGAGCTGGCCGAATACTGCGTCAAGCAGGGCTATACCTCCATTATGATCGACGGTTCTTTGCTGCCCTTTGAAGAAAACGTTGCGCTGACCCGACGCGTTGTGGAAATGGCGGAGGGCCTTCCCGTGGAGGCGGAGCTTGGGACGGTCGGCGGAAAGGAGGACGGCCATTCGGCGGACGTGGCGTATACCGATCCGCAGCAGGCGGAAGAATTTGTCCGCCGGACCGGTATTTCAAGCTTCGCCCCTGCCATCGGGACGGCACACGGTATCTATAAGGCCGAACCGAGGCTGGATTTGGAGAGGTTGAGTGAAATTGCGCAGAAGGTTAGGATTCCGCTGGTGCTTCACGGAACGAGCGGCGTGCCGGATGAAACGGTTCGGGAATGCATCTGCCGCGGTATCAGCAAGGTGAATTATGCGACGGATCTGCGAATAACCTTCACAAACGCGCTCAAAAAGTATATCGAGAATCATCTCAACGCCTTTGATCCCAAGAAATATCTTGATGCGGCCAGAACGGCCGTGGCGGATCGCGTCTGCGAGCTGATCAGCGTATGCGGCAGTGACGGAAAGGCGTGACATGGACGGCTTTCTTTTAGGGATTGACATCGGTACTTCGGCATGCAAAGCAGCTCTTTTTCGATCGGACGGCACGCTGGCCGCAGAGGCGGACAGCGCATATAAAGTGCGGTACCCCCAGGAGGGATGGGCGGAGCAGGATCCGCAGGAATGGTGGCGTGCCGCGATTGAGGCGGTGCGGGCGGTTCTCTCACAAACAGGCGCGGATCCCAAGGCTATTGCGGGGATAGGGGTTGACGGGCAAAGCTGGTCTATGATTCCCATAGATAAAGAAGGCAATGTTCTTTGTCCCTCTCCAATTTGGACGGACACCCGTGCGCGCAGGGAATGCGATGAGATGCTGCGGACGGTAGGAAGGGAAGCGCTGTTTCGCTGCTCAGGGAATCCGCCCTCGCCAAGCTATACGCTGCCCAAGGTTTTATGGCTTAAAAGGCATTATCCCAGCCTCTATCAAAAAGCGGAGAAGGTGCTTCAGAGCAACGGCTTTATTGTCTATCGCCTGACCGGAGCCCTCACACAGGATCCATCACAGGGGTATGGCTGGCATTGCTTCAATATGGCAGGAAACACTTGGAATTTCGAACTTGCCAAGGAGCTTGGCCTCAAAACCAATCTCCTTCCCGACCTTCACGAGTGCTTTGACACGGTCGGCTATGTGACGGATGAAGCCGCCTCCCTGACGGGACTGGCGGCCGGTACGCCGGTGGTAGCGGGAGGTTTGGATGCCGCGTGCAGCGCATTGGGCGTCGGCGTAATTTGCGCGGGGCAGACCCAGGAGCAGGGCGGGCAGGCCGGAGGCATGAGCATTTGCATAGAGGAATACAGGCAAAACCCGTCATTGATCCTTAGTCGGCACGTCATCCCTCAAAGATGGCTGCTGCAGGGGGGAACAACGGGCGGCGGAGGAGCGCTGAAATGGTTCCGAGAGCAATTCTGTCCGGAATGGAGCTTTGAGGAGATGAGTGCGGCTGCCGTTCCCCTCGGAAATGAGGAAGTGATCTTTCTTCCCTTTATGGCGGGTGAGCGGAGTCCGTTATGGAATGCTGATGCAAAGGGCGTTTTCTATGGACTTGGTTTTTCAACCACCAGAGAACAGATGATCAGGGCGGTTATGGAGGGTGTTGCCTATTCGCTGCGGCACAACCTGGATGTGGCTGCCGAAACGGTGGATACAATCGGCACGCTTCGTTCGACGGGCGGCAGCGGAAAGAGCCCTGTGTGGATGCAAATCAAGGCCGATGTGACGCGGCATGCCGTAGAAGTGTTTGAATCCAAAACAGCGGCGGCAAAGGGAGCGGCGATCCTGGCGGGAATCGGAACCGGCGTTTTTCGCAATGCCCAGGAAGCGGTCAGGGGCATAAAGCCCCTTAGGCGCTATCTGCCCCAGGCGGAGACAGAAGGTCTGTATCGGGAACGGTACGCGCTATATCGCAGGCTGATCGAAGCGATGGAGCCGATATATAAAAGATAGCATAATGATGAAAAGGAGCCTATGGATGATGAAAGCGGCTGTGTTATACAAGAATCGTGATCTGCGCTATACGGACTGGGAAACGCCGGTTTGTGGCCCGAAACAGGTGAAAGTGCATATTCGGGCAACCGGCATTTGCGGAAGTGATGTTCCGCGGGTGCTGCACAATGGCGCTCACTTTTATCCTATTGTGTTGGGACATGAATTTAGCGGCGATGTCGTAGAAGTTGGCGAGGGCGTTACGAGCGTCGGGGTTGGCGATACGGTTACCGCAGCGCCGTTGATTCCCTGTATGCATTGCCACGACTGTCAGAAAGGAAATTATTCGCTGTGCAAGCATTATAGCTTCATTGGCAGCCGGCAGCAGGGCAGCTTTGCCGACTATGTCGTCGTGCCGGAAATGAACGTAATCAAATATGATCCGTCTATCCCCTATAAGCAGGCGGCGATGTTTGAACCCTCCACGGTCGCGCTGCACGGGTTGTTTCAAGGAGATTATACCGGCGGCGGCAATGTGGCGATTGTAGGCTGCGGCACAATCGGCATCTTTACGGCGCAGTGGGCCAGAATCTTTGGCTCCAGAAAGCTGGTGGTATTTGATGTTGACGACAATCGCCTGGCGTTGGCCAAACGGATGGGAGCCGATGAGCTGATCAACACGCAGGAACAGGGCTGGTTTCAAAAGGCGATGGACTTAACGAATGGCGCGGGTTATGACCATGTATTTGAGACAGGGGGAAATCCCGCTACTGAACACATCTGTTTTGACGTGGCGGGAAACAAGTCGCATGTAACATTTATCGGCACACCGCATATTGATCTGGCTTTCACGCCAAAGCAGTGGGAGAACATGAATCGCAAGGAGTTTTTCCTGACGGGCAGCTGGATGAGCTATTCCGCGCCGTTCCCGGGCAGAGAATGGCAGCTGACGGCGGACTATTTTGCCACGGGCGAATTGAAATTCGATCCCGAATTTATCTTCCGTACCTTCCCTATGTCCAGGGCCTGGGAGGCGTTCCAGCTTTTCGACGATCCTTCCGGCGTGCATGGAAAGATCATGCTGGTCAATGAGTGAGGGAAAAAAGATGATCCTAACGGTTACGCTCAACGCTTCAGTTGATAAGCTGTATTTGTTGTCCTCGGTTCGTCCAGAGACGGTTATGCGGGTTGAGAAGGTATACAACTCGGCGGGGGGCAAGGGAATGAATGTCAGTCGGGTGGCCGCGAAGCTGGGAGAGGATGTCATCGCGATGGGATTTGTCGGCGGCTGGAACGGACGGTATTTGGAGTCGCTGGTTTGCCAGCCGGGAATTCAATGCGCCTTTACCCATGTGCAGGCAGAAACACGTTGCTGTATCAACTGCTGGAACCTTTCCAACAGCATCTCAACGGAATATTTAGAGCCAGGCGCCTCCATAACAAAAGAGGAGGTTGCGAGATTTGATCAGGATTTTAAGGAGTGGGTTCGTCAGGCAGATGTGGTTTGCATCAGCGGAAGCACCCCTGAAGGAGTCCCCGCGGACGAATACGCTCGCCTGATCCGGCTCTGTAAGGAGGCGGAGATCCCCGTCATGGTGGACACGAGCGGAGAAAGACTGGCGTCAGCCGTCGCTGAATGTCCGACGTTCATGAAGCCAAACATGGATGAAATAGAGCAGCTCTTGGGCTATAAGCCGAAAGACAGGGAAGAGATCGTCTCAGCCGCCGAAAACCTTCATCGAAAGGGGATTGGATATGTCGTCGTTTCGATGGGAGCGGACGGAGCGCTCTTAGTCTGTGATGACGGCGTTTTTTGGGGAAGGCCGCCGCTGATTGAGCCAAAGAACACAGTAGGCTGCGGGGACAGCATGGTAGCGGGCTTTGCGGTTGGCTTTTCACAAGGGAAACCCATTTGTGAGAGCTTCCGTATGGCGCTTGCCGTTTCCGCCGCAAACGCCCTGAGCCTTTATACAGGAGATTTTTCCCAGAAGGATTATGAGCGCTTATATCCTGAGATCACAATTGAAAGGATCCGTTAAAAGCCGCAAAGGAGAGGGAAGCAATGGCCGTTATAACGATCGTCGGCGCGGGAATGATGGGATCGGCGCTTGCGTTTCCGGCGCTTGAGAATGGACATGAGGTGCGCCTGGTAGGAACGCATCTGGACAGAGAGATCATTTGCGCCTGCCGCAAGAATGGCTGTCATCCTAAGTTTACAAGGAAGTTTCCCCCAGGGGCGCTTTATTATCAGATAGAAGAGCTGCCTCAGGCGCTGAAAGGAGCGGAGTTGGTTATCGGCGGCGTGAGCAGCTTTGGCGTGGAATGGTTTGGAGAGCGGGTTCTGCCGCTGATTGCGGACGGAACAAAGGTATTGAGCGTTACAAAGGGCCTGATGGATACTCCTGACGGACGCCTTCTGACGTATCCATTTGTGTGGAATGAAAAGCTGAAGGAAATGGGGAAGACGCTCAGGCTGATGGCGATAGGCGGACCCTGCACCAGCTATGAGCTTGTGGCTCATGATCACACTTCGGTTGCCTTCTGCGGCTGGGATCAAAGCGCTCTTCAAGAGGCCAGAGCCCTTTTGAAAACGGAATACTATCATATCAGCCTGTCCACAGATGTGACGGGCATTGAGAGCGCCGTGGCTTTGAAAAACGGTTTTGCATTGGGAATAGCGCTGACCATTGGAATGAACCAGAAGCGATTTGGCATGGAAAGCGAGCTTCATTTCAATTCCCAGGCGGCCGTGTTTGGCGAGGCGGCGCGTGAGATGGAAAAGCTGCTTAAGCTTCAGGGAGCGGAGGAGGGCCTGTGGATAGGCATTGGCGATCTATATGTGACCGTTTATGGCGGCAGAACACGCCTGGCGGGAATTTTACTGGGACGCGGAATGACCATTGACGAGGTTCGCGGAGAACTGAGCGGAGTTACGCTGGAATCCTTGGTGATTACGAATCGTGTGGCAAGGGCGATGCGGATCCGCGCGGAGCGCGGCGAGCTGTCTATGGATGAGCTGCCGCTGCTTCAGCACATTGACGATCTTCTTAACAACAAAACGTCTGCGGATATTCCCTGGGAAAGCTTCTCGTATTTTGAGTGAAGAGCGAAAGGAGAAAATTCATCTGGATTTGTGTTGACAAAAAGAAAAAAGGGTGATATAGTGGCCAATGGTTAGTTTATTCTAATCGATTGAGGGATCTTTTATTCTGGAAGAGGATCTTTCTTTTTAAGACGTGAGTTAGCCGAAACTAACTTCTATGTGGAGGAAACTATGTCGGACGAATTGCTCATACGCCATTGCGCTCCGACGCTGGCGTCCATCAAAACGGGAAATCTTATCGCCTGCCCCTTTGCGACGAGGGAGGAGCTCAACGCCAGCGTCCGCTGCCTCAATCGCAGGCTCCTGAATAAGGGACTGCGGGTTCTTCCTCTTCGCTATCGGAATGGAAACGCGCTGATCTATGTGTACCGACCTTCAAAGCTGTCGGAGGATTTGTGCAATCAATCGGTTTGCACAATTCTGAGGCAATGCGGCTATTCCTGTGAAAGCGCGGGCTGCTGCATTCGCAGACTGATTGGACGATTGGCGGAGGAAGAGTTTCCGCATGAGATCGGGCTGTTTCTCGGCTATCCTCCCGAGGATGTCTATGGCTTTATCTACCACAGAAGCAAAGTAAAGTGCAGCGGGCTGTGGAAGGTCTATGGCGATGTCGATTCCGCCATGCGCATATTTGCCCGTTATCAAAAATGCTCGGACATTTATTTGAAACGATGGTCCGAGGGAAGCAGCGTTGAACAGCTTACCGTGGCTGTTTGATATAGATTTTTACAGAAAGAGGGTCATGATTCATGAAGGTTGGAATTGTTTTCTGGAGCGGTACCGGCAATACGGAGGCCATGGCGAACGCGGTGGCGGATGGAGCACGCGAGGCGGGTGCTGAGGTTTCCCTGCTGAGCTGCGCCGACTTTGACGGACAGGTCGATGATTATGACGCGCTGGGCTTTGGCTGTCCCGCTATGGGCGCCGAAGTGCTGGAAGAGAGCGACTTTGATCCGATGTTCACGGCTGTTGAGGGCAAGCTGGCCGGTAAGAAGGTCACTCTGTTCGGCTCCTACGGCTGGGGCGACGGTGAGTGGATGCGTTCCTGGGAAGAGCGCTGCGTCTCGGACGGAATTACGCTCGCGGCGGAAAGCGTTATCTGCATGGAGGCGCCCGATGATGATGTGCTGGCTCAGTGCAAGGCGCTGGGCACGGAATTGGCAAAATAAGCGGACTCACGAGGATTCGATGAGATCAAAAAGCGGCCGGAGGCGGATGAACGCCTCCGGGCCTTTTCCTTTCCGTAAAAGGCCCGTTCTCCGTTAGGCGGGAACAGGCGCGGGTGATTACTGTTCCATCAGATATTCATGGCATGCCTGAGCCGCCTGCTGTCCCTCGTTGATCGCGCGCACGACAAGGCTTTGTCCGCTGTGCATATCGCCCGCCGCGAAAACCGCCTTGCGCTCAGTTTGAAAGTGATCCGTCACGACGTTCGTCCGTGCATCCTGTGTGAGTCCATACGCCTGGATAAGCGTGTCCTCGGGGCCGGTAAAGCCCATGGCGATGAGCACCAGGTCGGCCTGCCATTTCTTTGAGGAACCCGCGATCACCTTCGGCTGCATGCGGCCGTTTTCATTCCTGCACCATTCAAGCGCGTCGGTCAGAACGGCGCAGACATCGCCCTTTCCGTCACGGAGAATCTCGCTCGTCTGAACCTGATATTGGCGCGGATCCGCCCCAAAGCGCGCGATAGCCTCCCGCTGGGCGTAATCGACCTTTAAAACGCGCGGATATTCCGGCCACGGATTCTGCGGCGTGCGCTCCTCGGGCAGACGGGGCATGATCTCCAGCTGATGCACGCTTCGGCACCCCTGCCTCAGCGCCGTTCCCACGCAGTCGGTGCCAGTGTCGCCTCCGCCGATGATGATGACATGCTTGTCTTTGGCGTTCAACTCCTCGGGAACCGGCTGTGCTTCGTCCAGCACATGACAGGTTGCGGCGGTCAAATATTGCAGCGCGAAGGCGACGCCCTTGCCCTCACGCCCTTTTACCTTGAGATCGCGCGGCCTGCCACTGCCGCAGCACAGCACCACGGCGTCATATTCCGAAAGCAGCTCGTCGGCGGATTTGTCAACGCCGATATGACAGCCCGTGACAAAGGAAACGCCCTCTCTGCGCATCAGCTCCTCGCGGCGCTTTACGATTCGCTTATCCAGCTTCATGTTCGGAATGCCGTACATGAGCAGACCGCCGATACGGTCGCTGCGCTCATAGACGGTAACGCTGTGACCGTAGCGATTCAGGCGCTCCGCGCAGGCAAGGCCGGAAGGGCCGCTGCCCACAACCGCGACCCGTCTGCCGCTCCGCTTTTCGGGCGCTCGGGGCTCCATCAGGCCGTTTTCAAAGGCATGCTCGATAATGCTCAATTCATTTTGACGGATGGTAACCTGCGGCTGATAGATCCCACAGGTACAGGCCCCTTCGCAAAGCGCGGGACAGACGCGGCCGGTGAATTCCGGAAAGCTGTTGGTTCGCAAAAGACGCGCTAATGCCTGCTTCCATTCGCCGCGATAGAGCAGATCGTTCCATTCGGGAATGAGATTGTTCAGGGGACAGCCGGTGGGCGTACCTTTCAGAACTATGCCGCTGTGGCAGAAGGGAACAGCACAGCTCATGCAGCGCGCAGCCTGCCGCTTTTGCTCCTCCGGAGGCAGAAGCTCATGGATTTCGTCCCAGTCCTGAAGGCGCGCGATGGGATCACGATCCTGCGGGAGCTCGCGCTCATATTCCAAAAATCCAAACAGCTTACCCATTCTGAAACGCCTCCTTCCTTTGCTGCATCAAATAACGTTTGTATTCGATCGGGATCACCTTCACGAATCTGCTGACGGAGGTGCCCCAGGAGCTCAACAGTCGCTTGGCAAGCGGGCTACCGGTGCGCTCGGCGTGATTTTCCACCCATTTTTTCAGACGGATGACCTCGTCGGGATCGTCCATCGCTTCCAGATTGACCATTTCGGGGTTGCAGTTTTCGGGGAAGGAACCGTCCTCGTCATAGACATACGCGATGCCCCCACTCATGCCAGCCGCGAAATTGCGGCCGGTCTTTCCAAGCACGATCGCGTAGCCGCCGGTCATATATTCGCAACCGTGGTCGCCGACGCCCTCGACGACCGCCAGCGCGCCTGAGTTGCGCACGCAGAAGCGTTCTCCCGCTATGCCGGATACATAACACTCACCGCTGGTGGCCCCATATAGCGCCACGTTGCCGGTGATGATGTTTTCCTCCGGCTTGAATGTCGCGCCCTTCGGGGGCTTTATGCAAAGGATGCCGCCTGACAGCCCCTTACCCATATAATCGTTGCAGTCTCCCTCTAGCTCCAGCGTGATGCCGCGCGGTACAAACGCTCCGAAGCTCTGTCCCGCGCTGCCGCAGAAGGTGAAGTGAATGGTACCGTCCTTTAGACCGGAATCGCCGTAAAGCTCCGTCAGCTCGCTGCCCAAGATGGTACCGGTCACGCGATCCGTATTGCGGATGGGAAGCGTGCCCGTTACGGGATGGCCGGTTTGCAGCGCGGGGCGCGCCAGAACGCACAGCAGGGTTTCATCCAGCGTCCGGCTCATGTCATGCGACTGCTTCTCGCAGGCATAGCGTTGCGTGGAGGCGGCCGCCTCGGGAGCGTGGAGAATGGCGCTCAGGTCGATGCTGTCGTGCTTCCAGTTGCCGTCGGAGGGCTTTTTCTCAAGCAGATCGACGCGCCCGACCATTTCGTTGAGCGTGCGGAAGCCGAGCTCGGCCATGATTTCCCGAAGCTCTTGGGCGATAAAGCGCATGAAACTGATGATATATTCCGGCTTGCCCTTGAAGCGCGCGCGAAGCTCGGGCTTCTGCGTGGCAATGCCCGCAGGGCAGCTGTCCAGATTGCACACGCGCATCATGACGCAGCCCATCGTGACCAGCGGCGCGGTGGCAAAGCCGAATTCCTCCGCGCCCAGCATCGCGGCGATGGCGACGTCGCGGCCCGTCATCAGCTTGCCGTCCGTCTCCAGAATAACGCGGCTGCGCAGGTTGTTGAGGATCAACGTCTGATGCGTTTCGGACAGGCCGAGCTCCCACGGAAGGCCCGCATGCTTGATGGAGGAGCGGGGGCTTGCGCCGGTGCCGCCGTCATAGCCGCTGATGAGAATGACGTCCGCCGAGCCCTTGGCCACGCCTGCGGCGATGGTGCCCACGCCCGCCTCGCTGATCAGCTTGACGCTGATGCGCGCTTTGCGGTTGGCGTTGCGCAGGTCATAGATCAGCTCGGCGAGATCCTCAATAGAATAGATGTCATGATGCGGGGGAGGGGAGATGAGGCCCACGCCGGTGGTCGAATGGCGCGTCTTGGCGATCCATGGATAGACCTTGCCGCCGGGCAGCTGTCCGCCCTCGCCGGGCTTCGCGCCCTGCGCCATTTTGATTTGAATCTCCTTCGCGTTGACAAGATAATGGATCGTTACGCCAAAGCGGCCGCTCGCCACCTGCTTGATGGCGCTGCAGCGGCTGTCGCCGTTCGTGTCTGGAAGGTAGCGCTCCTCGTCCTCGCCGCCCTCGCCGGAGTTGCTCTTGCCGCCCAGACGGTTCATGGCGATGGCCATACATTCGTGAGCTTCCTTGCTCAGGGAGCCGTAGCTCATCGCGCCGGTCTTGAATCGCTTGACGATCTCGTCGACGCTCTCGACCTCATCGAGTGGAACGGGAGGCCGGTCGCTGTGCCAGGTCATCAAGCTGCGCAGAGTGGCCTTCTGCTCGCTGTTGTCCAGCTGATTGGAATATTGCTTAAAGAGGCTGTAATCGTCGTTCCAGACCGCTTCCTGAAGCATATGAATGGTCTCAGGATTGTAAAGGTGATACTCCTCGCCGCGCCGCCACTGGAAGACGCCGCCCGGTGCGAGCGTTTCCTCGCCCAGCGGATCGCGGAACGCGGAGGCGTGGCGGGAAGCGTTCTCGCGGGCCACGCCGTCCAGGCCGATGCCGCCGATGGGACTGACCGTTTCGGGGAAATACTCGTCGATCAGCTCCTTGCCAAGCCCCACGGCTTCAAAGAGCTGGGAGCCGCGATAGCTTTGAATGGTGGAGATGCCCATCTTGGACATGGTCTTGACGATGCCCTTGACCACGGCCTTGATATAATGCGCCTGCGCTTCCTCGACACTTTGGTCCCCAATCACGCCGTCCCTGACCGCCTGCGCGACCGTCTCAAGCGCCAGATAGGGATTGACGGCCGTCACGCCATAGCCGACCAGCAGGGCGAAATGATGCACCTCAGTGGGTTCACCGCTTTCAAGCACAATGCTCAGCTGCGTGCGGATGGAGCACTGAATGGTATGGCTTTGAACGCCGCTGACGGCCAGGAGAGAGGGAACGGCGGCATGCGTGGCGTCCACGCCTCGGTCGCTGAGGATAAAGATGTTATAACCATTGTCAAACGCGTCGTCCAGCTCCTGATAGACGCGTTGCATTGTCTTTTCGATACCAATCTCGCCCTCCGAGGGATCGTAGAGCAGGGAAAGCGTACAGGCCCGAAAGCCCTCCGCATCCAGGGCACGCAGTTTTTCAAGCTCCGCGTCCGTCATGATGGGGCAGGGGAGCTTCAGCTGACGGCAACTCTTAGGGGACGGCGCGAGTAAATCGCCCTCGGAACCGATATAGACGCGCGTAGAGGTCACGATCTCCTCACGGATCGCGTCAATCGGCGGATTGGTGACCTGCGCGAAGAGCTGATGGAAGTAATCAAACAAAAGCTGAGGCTTGTCGCTCAAAACGGCCAGCGGCAGGTCGGCCCCCATCGCGCCGGTGGGCTCCATGCCCTTTTCCGCCATGGGGATAATGACGTTTTTCACCTGTTCCCAGGTGTAGCCGAAGGCCCGCTGAAGCTGCCAAAGGGGCGGATCAGAGCTGACGACGGTGCCGCTTTTTTCAGGTAAATCCTCAATGTTGATCCTGAACTGCTCAATCCACCTTGAATAGGGATAGAGGGCGGCCATGCGCTCCTTGATCTCCTGGTCGCCCATGACGCGGCCCGCGGCCGTATCCACCAAAAGCATGCGCCCCGGACGAAGGCGATCCTTATAAACCACCTTCTCGGCGGGAATTTCCAAAACGCCGCTTTCGGAGGCCATCACCAACAGATCGTCCGTGGTCACGCAATACCGCGCGGGGCGTAGGCCGTTTCGATCCAGCATCGCCAACGCCTGGACGCCATTGGTCACAGCCATGGCGGCGGGGCCGTCCCAGGCGTCCATGACATGGCTGTGGAACTCATAGAAGGAACGCAGCTCACGGCTCATGGTTGTGTTTTTCTCCCAGGGCTCGGGAATCATCATCATCGCGGCGTGCGGCAGAGTACGGCCGGTGAGCAGCAGGAATTCCAGCGCGTTGTCGAACATGGCGCTGTCGCTTCCGTCGTCATTGACGATGGGAAATACGTTTTCGAGCCTGTCGCCGAAGAGGTCCGTATGAACCTGGCTCTGACGGGCGTTCATGCGCTTCTGATTGCCATGGATGGTGTTGATTTCGCCGTTATGGATGGTATAACGGTTGGGATGCGCGCGCTCCCAGCTGGGGAAGGTGTTGGTGGAATAACGGCTGTGAACCAGCGCGATGGCGGTTTCATATTCAAGATCGCTCAGATCCAGATAAAACTCGCCAACCTGCCGACTTAAGAGCATGCCCTTGTACACGATTGTGCGGCAGGAGAGGCTGGCGGCATAGAAATCGCCCGATTTGGCCTCTGGTGAATAGCGCAGCCGTTTTTCAGCCGTCTTGCGGATCAAGTATAGCTTTCGCTCAAAGGCGTCCTCGTCGGGGATATCCGCGCTCTTCTGAATAAACGCCTGACGAATACAAGGCATGCAGGCGCGGCTCGTTTTGCCCAGCGTCGTCACGTTAACCGGCACACTGCGCCAGCCAAGGAACTGCTGCCCCTCGGATAAGACGATCTCCTCAAAGGTCCTCTCGATCCTCTCGCGGCGCGCCTCGTCCTGACTTAAGAAAAGCATGCCCACGCCGTAGGCGCCCGATGCTGGAAGCACCATGCCGTTTAGACGGCACTCCCTTTCAAAAAAGTGATGCGGCAGTTGCGTGAGGATTCCCGCGCCGTCACCGGTGTCGACCTCGGCGCCCGTCCCGCCGCGATGGGCGAGGTTGTTAAGCACGCTTAACGCCTGCGTCACGATTTGATGCGACCTGGCGCCCTTGATATTGACGATCATACCGATGCCGCACGCGTCATGCTCGAATTTGGGAGAATATAGCCCCTGCTGCTGGGGATAGTCCAATGTGGTCATGAGCTCAGCCCCCTGTTCGCTGACCCCTTCTATGCGGGCCCAAAAAGACACGCTCAAAAAAGACCTCCTCTTTGAGCGTGTACATGTATTATACATAAGCGCCCGCTCCTTGGCAAGCGGGATACAAAGGAAATACATGCTTGGAACCCAAAAGCGCCTTTTTTACAATATCACATACCGCAATTGGAAATCCATCGGTTGCCTTTTGCGCTGGCTTTGTGATACAATAACGATAGTTAATTGTGTGCGTTTCACAATTTGTGATGACGCGATACGATGATGTGATGAAGGACGGATGTGACGTTATGCGCAAGCTTCTGATCGGCCTTACGACATTATTCCTTCTGCTGATCTGCCTTCCGGTGCTCGCGGAGACCTACGTTTTCGACGATCTGTACGCAAGCATAGAGATTCCGGAGGGATACATTGTCCTTACGGAAAAGAACCTGACAGATTATGCGGACTGGCTTTCCTCCCGCGGAAGCTCCACGGAGGAGACCTCCAACGATTTTATCAAGCGAGGCGTCCTTTTGCAGGCATGGAACGAAGAGTACGACGCGTGCTTTGAGCTGCGAGCACTTCAGAGCGAGCAATCCCAGCAGATTTTTGATATCAACGAGCAATCTACGGAGGTGCGCGGACAGTATCGCATCAGCCATTATCCGAACAACGAGTATGAGGGCTATGACTTTACGACATCGGAATGGAAAAATACCGACGAGGGTCGTTTCCTTGTCCTGCGCTATACCCGCCGTGACAATGGAGAGGTGCTTTATCGTGGATTTATGCGGCGTACCATCCGAAACGGCTATGAGATTGACTTCGATATGAAGATTTATGACCGCGCAGTGACTAACAAGGATAACACCAACCTCAACAAAATATGGGAAACTTTTCATTTTATCGAGGTAAAGCCGCTTCCTCCTTCCGCCGCTGCAAAGATCAATATCTCCGGCGCGCCTCCTACGGAAACAAACGAAAAAAGCTTTTCGATTACCGGAACGGCGGTCGAGGGTGTGAAGCTCACGGCGGTCGTAATGGGCCTGAGTTCTCCGGAACCTGTTGTGACGGATGTGACAGTTGGGAAGAACAGAAAAATCAACTTGCCCATTACGCTTCCCAAGGAGGGCGTCTTCCTGATCACCATCACGGGCGAATATCAGGGTCAGGAGGTCATCGAGCTTGCCTATCCGGTCACCTATCAGAGTACACTTCTGACGGTCAATTTTACCAGCGAGCCTGGCGAAACGCTCATGGAGGACGAGCTGAAGATCGCCGGTACAGCGGAGCCAGGGGCGACTATTCAGATGTTTTTGAACGGGGAGGCATTGCCTAACAAAAAAGTTACCAGTGCTGGAAAATTCTCCTTTACGTTGGACTTCGAGGAGGAGGGGGAATATGAGCTGGTTCTTTCGTTCGGAAAGAAGGGACTTGCCGACCGTCGGTTCACCTTCAACTTTACGCGGAAGTGGACGGAAGCGGACATGCTTGCCTATTTGAAAAAGCAGGCGATCAAGCCCTCTTATACGCAGCTGATCAATAAAATGGAGGGATATGAGGGGCGGATCATGGGATATACCGCCTACATTGTGGATATCGGACAGAGCGGCGATGAATATATCGTCCGTATGGCGCTGAATAAGAAGAAAGATGAGTATACCAATATCATTCTCGTCACGACTGGCGAGAAGCCCTCCTTCCAGGTAGACGAGCGTGTTACTATGTATGGCACATGTGCGGGCATGTCGCTGAGCACGGGAATCGAGGGAGAGGATGAAAACGGCGAGGAAAGCTATCCCTGCTTTGAATTGTTGCTGTTTGAATCCCTTGAATGAGCGCTTCCGTTTCCGGACATTTCTTTTTTGATGTAGGATTGGCCTGAGCAAGCCAATTCTCTGACGGCTCGTCTCTCTTTGGGGCCAATCAAAGCTGTTCGCGTTCGTTAGATGCGGGCGGCTTTTGCCATGTTGGGTATTATTTTGTAACATAATTGTTATATTTGGCGAAAACTATTGAATTTCATTAATGATTTTGATATACTTGATCATGGCGTGAGACAGCCTTTTCCGACACGCCATGGGAGGCAGTAATGACTGATATCGCGATTATCGGCAAAGGACCCGCAGGATGGTCCTGCGCTATGACGGCCCGTATGCGCGGCCTCAGCGCGGTAGTGATCGCCCCAATGAACGATACAGGACTTTTGCACACGGTCGAACGCATAGACAACTATCCTGGCCTGCCGCAGACGTCCGGTGAAAGCATGCTCAGGAGCTTTCGGGAGCAGGCTTTGTCGTTGGGAGCGGAGGAGCGCACGGGACTTGTGGGACAGATCATGCCTTCGGGAAGCGGCTTTATGTTGCTGGTGGAAAACGACGTAATGGAGGCGAGAACGGTCGTCTTGGCCATGGGAGCCGCCAGACCGTCGCTTTTGCCTGGCGAGGAAGAGCAGGTTGGGCGAGGCGTGAGCTATTGCGCGACCTGCGACGGTATGTTTTATCGCGGAAAGCGCATCGCGATTCTTTCAACCTCCATGCAGGGCGTGGAGGAATCAAAATTCCTTGCCGGATTGGCGTCTGAGATCGAGTATTATCCCCTAAGGGCCCATAATACCGAATCGCTGCCGGGCAATGTCCTTGTGATGGAGGAAAAGCCCCGCGCCATCGGACGGGACGACGCGGGGATGACGCTGACGACCGATCAGAGGACGCGTTGCTATGACGGCATCTTCATCTTTCGGGCCGCGATGCCGCTAAAGATGCTCATCGCCGATCTTCAGACCGAAGGCAGCTATATTCTCGTTGACCGAAACATGCGTACCAACATTCCCGGGGTGTTCGCGGCGGGAGACTGTACGGGCAAGCCCCTTCAGGTTCCTAAGGCCGTGGGTGAGGGAAACATCGCGGCGATTGCGGCGGCGGAATATATTTCAAAACGTGGATGAATTGAACAGGTTCATTCGTTCTATTGATGAATCAGATGCGGCGTCCGCCGCAATCTGCATGATATGAGGAGGATGACTGGAATGATGAAAAAAAACGTAAAAAAGGTGCTTTCTGTGGTATTGTCGCTGTGCCTCATGATGGCTCTGTCAACGGGCGCGCTTGCGCAGGGCGCCGCCAGTACGGCCGATTTTGAGGCGCTTGTTCCTCTGATGGATTTGGTATGCTCCGCCTCCCAGTATTCGCCCAACGCTCCCGAAAGCGTGCCTGGCGCGGAGGGAATACTCTCCGCCTCCTTTGTTGAGACGTTCTTTAAGGTTGGTCAGCTCTTTGGACAGGATGTGGGCGTTACCGCCGATATGGTCGAGGATGTCAACGCGCAGGCGGATCTGCTTGGCAAGATTTTTGCCGCTCAGGTGCCGGAGCTTGCTCCCGTCGTCGTGACGGATGACGTCAATGGCTTCATCGGCTTCCATCCCGTTTCTGTGAAGAATGGCGCCGACGGTTCCAGTATCCAGATTATCGGCGAGATTTATCTTGCGGACAAGCCCATGCGCGAGATGACCGAGGCCGATTACCCCAATATTGACCTGATCGACCGCGCGGTTTTCACCTTCCAGAGCGACGACACCGCCATGAACGGCTTCCGTCTGACGGGCTTCTCCGTTGGAACGGATTTGGCGCTTGAAGAGGTGATGCAGGTTTATGATGAGGAGGTCTGCGTAGAGTACGAAAGCAAGCTGGGCTTTATGCTGTCTTATCCTGCCGTGTTTACGGACGAGATTCTGGTCGAGAGCGACGACGGCGTATCCGCCGAGCTTGAGGACGGAAGCGCTTCCTTCTTTGCAAAGCGTGTGGAGAACGCCAACAGTGCGAGTCTGACCGACTATGTGAGCATCATCGCCAACGGCATCACCGGGTCTGTGTCCTCTGTGGATGAGGAGTTGCAATGCGGCACCGTGACCTACACTACCGACGAGGGCTACACGGTGTATGACGTCTATGTCCTGACGGATAAATACATCTATCAGGCGGAGCTGCGCTATTTGACATCGCTCACCTCGCAGTACATCATCTATAATTCCTACCTGAAGAACAGCTTCTCGGTTCTTGAGCTGTCTCAGGGCTGAACCGAAAGGAAGGAGAAGCCATGAAGCGCGTTTTTGCAATGTTTCTCGTCCTGTGCATGGCGCCGCTCATGGTAAGTTGCGCCTACGCCGCATCCGTGCCGCAGAGCACGGATGCGGCCGCAGGCGCACTTTTGCTTTCTGAGCCATTGAAGGGCGAGGGTCGAATGACGGGCGGCACAGACGGTGCTGCGTCACAGATTGTCTTTTCCTACTCGCTCCCTCAGTTTGTAGCGCAGCTTCCCACCGATGAGGAAATCAACGCCTTTTATCAGGCATACGCGCAGGATCTTCTATCGGACCTCATCCAAGACGCTCAACCCGAAAGAACGGAATCCGCGTCTGTTGAAACGGATTTGATGAGCTTGGCATATACGCTCATGCATAATTCAGAGCACTATGTCAGTATCGTTATAAGCGGGGAGTGCTTTTATTCGGACAGTGGCGTGGAGCATATGTCCATTGAGGCCACTACCTTTGCTAGGGATGGTGTGTACGCGGGTCAGCCGCTCACGCTTTCCCAGATTCTCGGCCTCGAGCAGGAGGACGATGAGCTGGGCGAAGAGACCAGCCTGGCGGAAAGGCTTGCGTATAGCCTGGTTTGGCAGATCGTTGAACACGAGAGCCAAAACGCCGACGCGGGTTATCTCGACGGACTGACAGAGGAACGGGTGAGCGAATCGTTTTATCCCGAAAGCGATTTTTATTTAGACGCGGATGGAAACATCGTCTTTTTCATCCAGGCGGGGGAGATAGCGGGCGATATGGCGGGAATTCTGACCTTCCCGTTTGCTCCCGCCGAGCTTCTAAGCGCCGCGAGAAAGTAAGAGAAAATCCAGTTCTTTGCAAGGGGAGCCTTCTTGTGAAGGAGATGGCGACTCGCTGCTCCAGCCGCATGTCACAGCCGATGTAGGTGATGCCGAAGCCGCCTTCTCCCAGCACTCGGCCGACGATAGGCGCTCCTTCAGCACCGTGCCCTGGGGCAGATGGTGCGAGAATATGCGCCGTAGGTCAGCCCGCAGCTCGGGCATGCCTTGCCCAGCTCCACCGGCGTCATGCAATAAGGACAATATTACTTTTCCATGCACTCACATTCTCGCTCCAGCCATGCACACGGATTCGTGCCTTTTATCATATACAAAGCTTTGGGTTTTCACAATAGGCATTCTATTTTTTCTTTCTGCCTTTGCTTATTGCGTTCCCACGCTATCATTTCCCGCGCGTCTCTGAATGAAAATGCAATTTTCACGCGGACGGGCTTCACTCCATCTCGTTAAAGACCTCGTCTACAAAGATCGGATCCTTCCCGCTCCACTCGGCCTTCATGTTGCTGTTATGATCGGCCCATATCGTTCCGCTGTTATTCACAGTCCCGCCGACCCACGTCTCGTCGTACATATAGCCCTTTCCGCTGTTGACAAGGTTTCCGCTATACCAGATGTTGCCGAACGATATCCTGCCCTTATTGGTTATGTCAGCGTACACCAGCGACTTGTCGGGTCCATTCAGACCTATATCTCCCTGGTTGACAACCTCGCTGGCAGAGTCGATGGAAACATAGCTGTCATCGCTAAAAAGCTCTCCGTCCTTTCCTATCTCGACATGACAGCCGCGCAGATACAACGAGTTGGTCGAACGGAACACACCGCCGTTTATTTCCAGCGTTCCCTGCTTCATCGCGAAATATCCAAGGTTTAACAAATGACCGTGAATGCTACCATCGCCAAGCTCAACCGTCGCGCCCTGGATTATTTCGGACGAGCCTCTACTGACGAGCCAGGAAGGGCCGGACGCGGATGAGTCGCCAAGGCTGATACCGCCGCACTTAGATAGCTGATCAAGGATCACGGATGCTCCGTCCTCGATTTTCAGTGCGCCGCCGCCCAGATTCAGGTTTCCGTCACAGACCATAAAGGCATTCTCACCCGCAACGGTCAGATCTCCGCCTACAATCGTTAACTGGCTTTCGCTGTTAAGCGCTACACCCTTTGAGATGGTCAGGTCACCCACCACCTCGATTTTGGAATCTAACACAACGACCAGCTCACACGAATCATCAGCAAGCGCCGTGATCAATTCACTCCCGATATTTTTAACGTATCGTACCGCTTTCTGAGCCGTATCCCCCCACCTGAAGGCTAGCTGAGAGCCTCCGCCTTCTTCTTTATTATTGGAAAGGTTGACGGTATTGTCCAAGCCGTATTGGATAAAGCCCGCGTCATTCCATACGGCATCCTCGTGCATGTCCAGCACGCTTGACGCGCTCATGGAGCAGAGATACCCGCCGTTATTCAAACGACTTTCGGGATCGGTAAACAGAAGCTGGCCCGCGTTTCGGAAATAGGCGCTGTTGCTCAGAGTGCCTCCCTTGCCAAAACGCATCACGCCGACATTAGTGAATATGACGCCGTTGCTTGTTCTGAAAACGTTCTCCTGCTCATCCTCTCCGTCCACTCTGATTTCACCGCCGTTGTAGAAGGTGGAGCAGAGGACATCCAAATAGCTGGAGTTGCTCACCGTCATCGTTCCCAGGTTATAGACGTTGGCATAAAGCATCTGACAGTTGGAGAGCGTCATGTCGCCCAGATTGATAAAGGCTCCCGTGCTCATCATTTCAACCTGCCCGTCGATCGTGCCGTAATTGATGACGGTGAAGCCCTCACTTGCCTCCATACTCCCTGTCAGCGTCCCGCGATTGATAAAGACTGTGCCGGCAGTACACCATCCCCGGCCACTGAACGATTCGACCGTTACCCCTTCACTAATCATGACGGGAATGCGGTGCGTGATAGAGCCCAGTTTGAGATCAGCGTCGATGACGATGGCTTTTGTCTCCTGATCTAAGCATGCCAATCTGTATTCGCCGACGCTGCTTACATGCGTCGCATCGGCAAAGAGCGCTTCCTCATTCAAAACGATAAACCTTTCGGAGCTTCCTTCGCTGCCGTACTCGATGCCGTACATAGAGCAGCCCGCGCCTTCCTCGGCACTCAGCGCTCCCTCACGTTCCATCCAGACGGCCGCAGTGCCGTTCAGGCTGCCCGTCTGGGCCACGGTCACGCTACCTTCGTCCATGATATGCAGCGGACCTTCCAGGACAAGCGTTCCCTCAATACGGATCATGCCGTCTCCACTGACGGTGATGGGCTGCAAGTCACAGATGCACGCGCCCTCTTCGATCAGCAAAGGCTTTGTGACCTCGAGCGCGCCGTTCTCAAGGTTTAGAACGCTGCCGGAGGGAACTACGACCGCCTCGATCTGCTCGGAGTTCATAAACGCCCTGAAAACTTGCTCATTCAGCGTTCCGTCCTCGGGCAGATGCGCCGCGTTTGCGAACGGCTCCGGCGTCGGATCGGGTGTGGGAACATGGGTGGGACGGGGCGTCGGCGTCACTGTCGGTGCGGCCGTCGCGGTGACCGTCGGTTCGATTTCCGGCACGGACACGGGTATGCTCGCTCTTTGGGACAGCACGATGCCAAGGATAACGCCGCCCACGAGCAGAGCCGCGATGCCGCCCGTCAGCACTCTGTTCTTCCGCACCCAGCCGCCAAAGGTCCTTTTGTCCTCTAAAACCGTTTCTTCTGTTTTATAGCTTTTGGTTATCGAATGGCCGGATACTTTAGAATTATCATCGCTTTGCACATCCTGATCGTTTCGAGAGACGTCCGTTTCGCGTTTATTGTCCGCAATTTGCTTTCCTCCCAGCTCCACGCCCTCATACAACGCCGTATGCAGCTCCTGCACCGACTGGTAGCGCCGACGCGGACGAACCCCCATACCGAAAAGTAGCGCCTTTTCCTGCTGTTCCGTCAGATCGACGCCCAGCTTTCTGGGCAGAATCAATTCGTCCTCCACCAGCCTGTCCATCGACTGAGGGGGTTTTCTTCCCGTCAGGCAATAGTAGATCGTCGCGGAGAGCGCGTATACGTCCGTCCACGGCCCCTGCCCCTTGTTCTGGTACTGCTCCACGGGCGCGTACCCGTGCTTGAGCGCGATCGTCAGCGTCGCGTCGCCGCTCTGCGCCTCACGTGCGCATCCAAAATCCAGCAGGCGTATTTCGCCGTTTTCCAGCATCAGGTTTTCGGGACTGATGTCCCGATGGATGAGCCCCTGCTCGTGCATCGCGCTTAGGGCATAGAACAGCGGCTCGATCGTATAGAGCAGTTCTCCCGCCGGAATCCGTCCTCCGCGCTGCTCGACCAGATCCTTAAACGTGGTACCGTCGATATACTCCATGACAATGTAGGCCGTGTTGTTTGCCTCAAAGAAGTCACGGACGCTGACGATCACCGGCTGCTTATCCATTCGCGCCATCGTGCGCGCTTCCTGGAGGAAGCGCGTCTTGCCTTCCTCGTAGCGCTCTCCGGCCGCGCCAAAATAGCTCGACACGGACAGGGAAGCACTCGAAACACGGTTGGCCTTATCTGTAGGAAAATATTCCTTGATGGCGACCCGCAATTCCAGCCGCATATCGCAGCCGATATAGGTGATGCCGAAGCCGCCTTCTCCCAGCACTCGGCCGACGATATAGCGCTCCTTCAGCACCGTGCCGGGCGGCAGGTGATGCGCCGCCGGAGAATACGCCCCGTAGGTCAGACCGCAGGTCGGGCAGGCCGTATCCGGCTCCACAGGCGTCATACAATAAGGACAATATTGCTTTTCCATACGCTCACCCCCTTCTGCCGCTTTCACGCGCAAGCCCGCGCTTCTGATCATACGCGAAACGCCACGTTTTTACAATAGCCATTCTGCCATCTTCTTTCCTTTATTTCCTGCTGCCGCGCCGCTTTCTGTCCCAATGGTTAAGGATTCCATCAAAAGGCGTCCATCAAACCGATGACCGTCCCCGATACGACAATTAAGGCCAGTACCGCCGCCGCGACGCATACCGCGATGACCCATCCCTTGATTTTCTTAGGACTGCGGGATGTAGAATCATGTGATTCAACAAGTGGATCGGCGGGTTGCTCGCTAGGAATGAACGCGGAGTCTTCCACCGGAAATAGTCGTTTGCTGAACACATCCATATTGGCAGGACGGGTCTTGGGATCCATCTCAAGGCCCCATAGAAGGGCACTTTCCTCATCGGGCGTCAACGCCGCCCCCAGCAAAATGGGCGATTTCAGATCTTCTCCATTGAGTAGACGCGCGGTGGATTCCGGAGGGATCACACCGGTCAGACAATAGTAAACGGTTGCCGCAAGAGCATACACGTCGGTATATGGTCCCTGACCATGGCGGCGATACTGCTCCACCGGAGCGAAGCCCTTCTTGACCAGCACGGTCATGGATTTACCATCCTCCATGGAGCGCGCGCATCCGAAGTCCAGAAGCTTTAAGGTGTTGTCCGGCATCCACATGATGTTGTCGGGACTGATGTCCCGATGGATGATTCCCGCCTCATGAAGGCGCCCGATATCCCGAAGCAGAGGCTTGAGCATCGGCATCAGCTCTTCCGCGAGGATACGTCCCCTCTTGTTGACAACCTGATAAAGGGGCTTGCCGTCCAAAAATTCCATCACCAGGTACGCCGTATTGTTGGTTTCGAGGTAATCAAGCCCCTGCACCACCGCCGGCATTCCTTCCAGCGAGGCCAACATTTTGGCCTCCTGAAGGAAGCTGAATCGACCACCCTCATAAAGCGCATCCTCATTCGGCTTCGGCTCGACGCTCCCATCTGCGGCACGGTTCGCGCACCGAGTAGGGAAGTACTCCTTGATCGCGACCCGACGGTTATCTGAAAGATCCATAGCGACATAGGTGACGCCGAAACCGCCCTGACCGATTGCCGCGCCGATCCGGTAGTTGTGGGAATTTCCTTTGAGCACTACGCCGACCTGAAGAAGATTGGCGTTGTTTTCGAAATGAACCGGTCGGCCGCAGCTCGGGCAGGTGTCACCCTTCGCCGGATGCATGCAATGGGGACAGTATTCCATCTTAGATGCCTCCTTTACCGGTAATTACGAAGCGCTCCTTTTCAGAGCCAAGGCAGAAGCTGTCGCCCTTGACAAGGCGAACTGGCGTGTTGGGCGTAAGCCTCTGGCCGTTTCCGAGGAAGGTGCCATAGGTGGAGCCTAAATCTCTGATGAATAGCTGGCCGCTTCCGTCCGTTACAAGTACGCAATGTGCTCCGCTGATACCGTGGGCGTTTTCAGGGTAGACCAGATCATTTTTCGACGGATCACGACCGATACGAACCTGACCGTTGATGGCAAAGCGACGGCCGGCAAAGGTGCCGGACTGCCCCTGAATCCGCAGAACTCCATCGTCAATGGAAGGTGAAACGGCTTGAGCGCTTTCTTCGGAAGGCATCTGAATTTTCTTGCTCTTCCTGGAGTTTCTGGCTCTGACCACGAACACAATCACCACGACCACGATTAGCACGATTCCCGCTGCGACGATGATTGGAATCACGAAATCAAAGGGAAGGGCCGAAGAGGTCGTGTCATAGCTGATTTCCAAATCGTCCAGAACATCCTCAACATAAGAGATCTTCAAAGAGGCATAGGCCTGTTGATCGCCTGAAGAGGCGTCCTGACCATAGCCCCATGTATTTACGCCCACAACCGTGCCTTTTTCATCGATCAAGGGGCCGCCGGAGTTGCCGTGATTGATAGTGGCGGTATGTTGGATAACGTCCACCTTGGTGTTGTTGTCGTCCACAAAGGTGGTCAGCAAGGAGACTATGCCATTGGTAATCGTCACCTTGTCGACGCTTCCGGCGTATTCCATGTTGTTATTGGCATCAAGAGTTGCCAAATCAGTTGTTCCTGGATAGCCCAACACATAGACATTTTCACCTGAGGCGATATTCTCTTGCGACGAGAGCAACGGAAGCGCGATGCGTCCAGGCACCGGCGAAATAGCCTTCAGCACCGCGAGATCGGCGTGCTTCTCGTCTGCCTCATATAGAACGCTGCATTGAAGCGCGCGGCTCTTGTCCAGACCGTCGTTTTCATCGTAGGCATAATCGTCCAGCAGGATATAAACCTTGCTCAATGTATATTTGAGGATCAGCTCATCTTCGTCCGTGGACAGCTTTTGGGCGTACTCGGACTCGATCACATGGCGGTTGGTGACAAAAATATCGGTCTCGGTGCCAGCCTTGCCAACACCAAAGGCCGAGCCCGCGCTGACAGACTGCACCGTTGTCAGCTTTTCCAATCCGTCATCGGCAGAGCTATATATATCGCAGTCATAAAAGGCCAATACGCGTACCACGCCGCTGCGGGCCTCATTGGGCGTAAGGGTTTTCGCCGCGCAGCCAGTAAGCAAACACGCCATAAGGAGCATCGCAAGAATCAAAGGAAGACATCTGCGTTTCATGATTATATTCCCCCTGTTTTCAACGCTTTCTCATTGGTTTCTCCGTCCAGCCACACCACGGCGGCCGAGTTGTTGTCGTTGTTTGGCGGGATGCGCTTCATCAGCCGTCTGCGCATGAGGTCGAGCCATTCCTGCGGGCTTTGCGCTAAACAAAGATCCTCTTCCATCTCGTCCTCCAGCACATACTCCCAGAAGCCGTCGCTGCAAAGCAAAAAGGCATGCTTTCCCGGACCGAGGGATCGTGTCTGTGTTTCAACGTTCAGCTCGTCATCTTGGCCCAGCGCGCGCAAGACACGATTTCGATCCTCATGAAAGCGAATCTGATCCAATGTGATTTCGCCCAGCATGACGCCGATCTGTGCGGCGCTGTGATCCCTCGTTTGGAAGGTCAGATCACCGTTTTTGAAATAATAGAGCCTGGAATCGCCCGCGTGCGCCCAGACCGCCTGTTCAGGTGAAAGGGTCAGGAGCACCACCGTCGTCTTCATTGCGCACCGTTGAGTTTGAATGGACAGAACCTTGCGGTTTGCCTCCTTAAGGAGAGCGATCGCGGCTTCCTTTTCCACCCGACCATTCCACTCCTGACAGATTAGGTCGGCGGCGGCACTCGACGCCTTGTCGCCGCCCCCATGTCCGCCAAGGCCATCGGCCACCACCAGGCAAAGTCTCCGCCCTTCCCTTAGGGTATAGCGGATTGTATCTTCATTGCACACCCGGCCGCCGATGTCCGAATAGCTTGCAATTTCAAGCATCCTCTAACCTCCTGTATTCAGCGTTTTCCTCTGCCGCGTTCAGCAGGAAAGAATCACGGCAGTGTAATTGTCCTGGTTGGAATATCCCTTGGCGGCGATACGCTCCTTCAGCGTCTCGGCCGCGCCGGTCGCCATGCTGGCGGCCTCCGTCAATTCCTGAACGGATAGCGCGTTATATACGCCGTCGCTCATGAGGAGAAACTTGTCCCCGGGAAGAATATGAACCGGCTGGGCGGGCAGATCGACATATTTGAGCTGTCCCATACCCAAAAAGCTGGTCAGACCGGACGCCTTGGGATGCTCGATCGCGTCTTGGAAGGCCCCCTCGCCGTTGATGCCTCGCACAAGCAGTTCGTCACGGAAGACGTGCTGGCGGTTCAGCTGGATGAGCTCGCCGCCGCGAAGCAGGCAAATATAGCTGTCCCCCACAGACAGGTAATGGAAAGCACCGTCGCGAATCATTCCCGCGACCAGCGTCGATCCGCTTTTGTATATGCCCTCATGGCCCAGCAGCTTGTTGACTGCCTGGTTGGCCATGCCCAGGAGCACGGGGAGCACCTGATCGGGACTGCCTTGGGTCATATAAAAGCCGTTCATCATGGCCGTGACTGCAGTTTGGCTGACCTTATCGCCATCCGAAAGGCCGCCCATGCCGTCCGCGACAACGGCAAGCAGACCATGCGTGCTTCTCAGCTCGTCAGGAGAGACAGAAAAACAATCCTGCTGGCTCTTGCGCGCCCCCTGCTCATGAAGCTTTTCCACCGTAATCTCTCGTATATCCCGAACGACTAGCGGCATTGGCTCCTCTTTCTTTTTCGCGAAATGTCGGATTAGTGACAGAACCGCCTTGACCAGTAGAACGAGCAGCACGGCTATGCCGAAGCCAATTCCGATCCAGGCAAGGGTCGGCAGTCCCAGCGGCGAGGCCTCCGAAACAAGAAGTAGCGCGTTCCACAGTTCAACCATTGTTCTGCGCCCTCGATTCCCAATTGAACTTCTCGCTGCACAGCGCCACGAAAATCAGCTTGGTGGCGCCGATGGAAATAACGTCATAATTATGGATCTCGACCGCGTTGAGAATCGTTTTTCCGTTCACCTTGATGAGGTTTCGGCCCGCCGACGGTCCGACGAAATAGGTCAGCTCGCTGCTGTCAAAGGCGATCATGGCATGGTTCTGGCGGGATATCTGCTGGTCACCCAGGATACGGATGTCTCCCGTTTCTCTGCCGATATAGTTATAGCCCGCGTGGATGCGGTAATCGTTGCCGCGCACGGCGCCTTCGATGCACACCAGCCAGCCGACCACAGGGTCATATTGTTCTCCGTCGATGTGATCGCCGCCGATGATGGTCTCGTTTCCAAAGGCCGCTGGATTGCCGGAGCTCTGCCAGCCATCAGGCGGCAGGGTGTCTCTGAAGCTGGCGTTACCCGAAAGGGCAATTGTGGAGGAGAAGCTGCCGGAGGCTCCCCCGGGAAGCTCGGTCGGCGAGAAGACGCCGGAGTTGTCCAGGGGCTTTCCAGTCGGCGGGAAGGCGCCTCCCTGCGCGCCGCATACCGGACAGACGGAATGCTTTGCGGTATCGTAGTGATGTCCGTTGGGGCAGGTGGTCATTGTGCTCTTGATTTCCATAGTCATATCCTCCTATTTGTTCTTTTACCTGTTCGCTATCTGAAAAAGACAGCTTGTGTCTCCGAGATAAAATCGGCTTCCTACCGTGAGCGGCGTGGGATCATTTGGCGGCAGCTGCCTTCCGCTGCCCAGAAAGGTGCCATAACGAGAATTGAGGTCGATCAGCATCAGCGAGCCCCCCTGCCAGCGCAGACAGCAATGCCGCCCGCTGATGCCTGGGGTGCGATCCGGCAGATGGACGCCACAGACCGGATCGCGTCCCAGCATCAGGCCGTTTCTGCCGATCTGGTAGGCCTGACCGCGCAGCGGACCGGACAGGCAAAGCAGACGAAGGCCAGTGGCCTCAGGCTTCGTGGGCGGCTCCGTCATTCGGAACGTCTGCGACGGCTGATGGGTTGCGGAGCGGCGGGGTACATAGTCCTCCGTTTTGACCAAAATCGCGATCAGAAAACCGACCGCTACCGGCAGACTGAGAAACACAAGCCCGCTTAATGTGCTTGCCAGCATTCCCAGCTTGCCAAGCTCCGGCTTGCCTGTGCTCCGTCCCACCAGCAAGGGTAGCAATCCCAGCAGCGCGCCGCCCAGCAGGAGCCCGGCGATTGCCGCGATAATCATGAATGGATTCATCCTCTTATGCCTCCCAATAGGTTGTTGACGTTCTGTTCGTGGATACTCTAACACACCTAAACGGGTTCACGTCCATGAAATTTCCACCATACTCCAAGCCTGAGATGCTTTCCTTTTTCGCAAGCTCAAAGCATAAAAAAAAGTCCCTCGTAAGGAGCTCAAGGCATCGACAAAGTGCGGGGGCAGGGGACACAACCTCAATCGTCGCGGAGGGTGCTGTCTGGGAGAGGCCAAATCCTTGATTTGGAATGGATGGTTTTCATCTCTGGCGAAAACAGGCCTGTTGCAGAAACAGAATGCACGTTTTTCATGCAACAGTGAAAAGAATCCGCTTCCAAGCAACACTGCGGATTCTTTTTGTATGATTCTGGTTGAAAAGCTTTCTGCAGCAGACTCGCTTATTTGACATCGGAAAACATATGTTCAATCACTTGCTCCATGCGTTCGCTCATCGGCTCATCATCGTCGGCGGTGATGGCATAGAGCACCAGCCAGTCGGTGGGATTGCGTGGGTCGAGGAGCGGCATGCCGCAGTCCGTGAGAATGGCATTGAGAGAATACCAATGATCCTCCACCCGCTCTTCCAGGGTGATATAGTCCTCGTCCAGTTCGCTGTAGGTATCGTCCATAACGTTTTCCGTAATGACATAGAGAAGCAGGAGAAGCTTGCGCGGCACATCCTCCCGACGATTCCGGATATTTTTCAGCGCCGTCGCGTTGGGCCAATTGTGCTTGACAAGCTTTTGCACAACAGTGTAGCTACGCCGATCCTTTCCGGAAGGCATATGAAAAGAAAAATATTGATCCATCACTGCCTCGATGGAATAATCAGGCTCCTTTGTACCGCCCCATGCGGCGGCGGGATGGATCAGCTGATCCAAATACCTCTGAAAATAGGAATAGGCGCGTACATGCAGCTCCCCAAAATTATTGAGGTTGGCTAGATAGCATTCACGCAGAGCCTCAGGCGTCTGGATGCGTTGAAATTCACTACAAAGCTCATGCGTCAGATGGGAGGAAGGGTTGGATGGAATTTGAGCGAGACAGCTTACAGGGGGTAAAGAGAGGAAGAAATCGCGCGCCTCGGTATAGCTTCGACCAGAGCGCAGAAACCAGGCGTAAATCACATCGCGCCCTTCACGATAGTGGATTCCGTAATCCGTGCAAAGTCCCAGGAGAAAATTGGCATCAGGCTCAGAAAGGGAGAGTGCGAAGGCAATATGGAAGATATCCTCCCGATTGGTGGGGGTGTTCTGACCGGATAGCCAGTTGCGAATCTTCCGCCCAATGGAAGCCGAATTGGCGTCGGGGTCATCCCGCTGGAAGGCAGAAACTAGGCGGGACTGAATATCCGGCTGCGGATACAGATCCCGAAGCGTGTCATTGAAGCTGCGCAGGGTAATGCGCTCTTCCCGTAAATACTGCGCTGCCATGGCTGGCGTCATCTGTCCTGAACGAATCAACCGATATTCATCCGCAGACATTTTTGTCAGTTCGACACCCAAGATCATCCCACCCTCTACATTTATAACCTTTATTATACGTCATCATCGAAAAAACGACAAGTCCTAACAGCATGAAGGCAGGCGAAGAAAAGCCCCTTCCTTGCCTGCCCACGAGGGAGGAAAGGAAGGGAAAATACAGATAGAGAAATCCGCTCAAAGGCATGGAAGCCTCAAACCGGCGGAATAGGGCGTCGGTTCATCCGTCTCATTCGCCGAACAGATAACGATGCTGTTCCTCAGTAAGGGTATCGATCCTGACACCCAGCGCCGTGAGCTTGCGAAGAGCAACGTCCTGGTCGATATCCCTGGGCACAGAGTAGAGATTGGGGGCAAGCGTCTTTCCCTTCTGTGCCATGCGAAGCGCGCAAAGGCATTGCAGAGAGAAGCTCATATCCATGATCTCAACCGGATGTCCGTCACCCGCGGCCAGGTTGACCAAACGGCCTTCCGCGAGCAGGAAGAGGGTGCGGCCGTTTTCAAGCGTAAAGCCTTCGATGTTCTTGCGAATTTCAATCCCCTTGGCCATCGTGCGCAGACCGGCGACATCCACCTCCACGTCAAAATGACCGGCATTGCACATCATCGCGCCGTCCTTCATCATCAGCATATGAGCGGGGGTGATGACATGCTCACAGCCGGTGACGGTGATAAAGAGATCGCCAAGCTTGGCAGCCTCCTCCATCGGCATAACGCGGAAGCCGTCCATCACGGCCTCGATCGCGCGGACGGGATCGACCTCGGTCACGATGACCTTTGCGCCCAGCCCCTTGGCACGCATGCTGACACCCTTGCCGCACCAGCCATAGCCGACGACAACGACGGTTGAGCCCGCGACGGTGAGGTTAGTGGTGCGCATGATGCCATCCCACACGCTTTGGCCAGTGCCGTAACGGTTGTCAAAAAGATGCTTGCAGTCCGCATCGTTGATGTTGAACATGGGGAAGCGGAGCTGTCCGGCCTTGGCGCGATTGCGCAGACGGATAACGCCGGTTGTGGTTTCCTCGCAGCCGCCGCGCAGGTTCTCCGCCCACTCGGGGTGCTCCTCGTGCAGAATATGAACCATGTCGCCGCCGTCGTCGATGATAACATCCGGCTTGGTGCTCAGCGAACGATACAGATACTCCTGATATTCTTCGGCAGTGCAGTTGTGCTTGGCATAGACCGTTACGCCGCTTTCACTTAGGGCCGCGCAGACGTCATCCTGTGTGGAGAGCGGATTGCTGCCGGTAGCGCAGACATCCGCGCCCAGCGTATGAAGCACCTGTGCAAGGTAAGCGGTCTTTGCCTCGAGATGGATAGAAATGGAAATCTTGAGGTCACGAAGCGGCTGAAGGCCCTTTTGCTCCTCGGCGATGCTGTCCAGAACGGCCATGTGACGGCGTGCCCATTCGATTTTTTGCCGACCCTGCGGCGCCAGGGATACGTCCTTGATGATGGAAGCCATGCTATGTCACCTCATACAAAAATCTGGTAGATGGGGAAATAGAGGAAGGGAATGAGAATTGCGGGAAGAAGGTTGGCGACCTTGATATCCTTTTCCAAAAGCATGTTGACGCCGATTCCGACGATAAGCAGTCCGCCCACGGCGCTCATTTCGGTTATAACCGTCTCGCTGAGCAGAGGAGCAATGGCGTTTCCCAAAAGAGCGATCGCGCCTTGATAGACGAAAACAGGCACGGCGGAGAGCATCACACCAATTCCCAGCGAGCTTGAGAAAATCACGGCGGTCACGCCGTCCAGCGCCGCCTTGGCGATCAAGGTGGAATGATCGCCTCGGATACCGCTGTCAAGCGCTCCAACGACAGCCATCGCGCCCACGCAGTACACAAGGCTTGCCGTCACAAAGCCTTTTGCGAAGGTATTGGTTTCATCGTCTCCACGGGTGAGCTTTTTCTGTGCCCAGGCGCCCAGACGGTTCATCTTGGCGTCGATATTGATCAGGGAGCCGATGATGCCGCCCAAAACCATGGAAAGAATGACAAGTAGCGTATTGTTCGTCTGTATCGCGCCCATGATGCCGATTAAAATGACGCTTAGCCCCACCCCCTGCATGACGGTTTTGGAGACGTTTTCATGCATTCCGCGCCTGAGCAGCAGCCCCAGCAGCGAGCCCGCCACGATAGCCGCACAATTGATCAACGTACCGATCATTCAATATCAGTCCTTGAGTGAAAATCATAAAGAAAGAAGCCGCCATTCAACTCCGGCGGCTTCTTATAAGTTCGTTTCGATTACTGCGCAGCCGCCGCGTTCTCCACGGGATAAACGCTGACCTGCTTCTTGTCGCGGCCCTTGCGCTCGAAGCGGACGATGCCATCCACCTTTGCGTAGAGGGTATCGTCGCTGCCGATGCCCACATTCAGGCCGGGATGAATATGAGTGCCGCGCTGACGCACAAGAATGTTACCGGCCAGAGAAAACTGGCCATCCGCGCGCTTGGGACCAAGGCGCTTGCTTTCGCTGTCGCGACCGTTACGAGTGGAGCCCATACCTTTTTTATGGGCGAAAAACTGAAGATTCAGCTTCAACATGATGTGGTTCCTCCCATCATAAGATTTGTAAATATCTAGGATACTGCGCCGCGATGTCCGAAAACCCCTGAAGAACCGTTTCCAGAATGACCCGCGCGTCATGCTCCTGAACGGGGGAAAGAGCCGATGGCAGCTTCACCTCGATCATGGCAGGAGACTCCTCCTGACGGACGATGGGCTTTAGGCCCGCAACGCTTTCTAAGGCATTGACACAGGTGGTGATGAGGATGCTCGCCGCCGCACAGACAATATCGCTGCCGGATTCGGCGTAGCCCGCGTGACCGCTGACCCGAAGGGCTCGCACGCCTCGCTCATCACACCGCGCGTATACGGTCGTCATCAGCCGACCGAGGTGATCTCGACCTTGGTATACGCCTGACGGTGACCGGCCTTGCGATGGTAGTTTTTCTTGCTCTTGTACTTGAAGATGATAATCTTTTCGCCCTTGACCTGGGCAACGACCTTGCCCTCAACCTTCGCGCCAGCGAGGGTGGGTGTGCCGATTTCCACGCTGTCCTCAGAGCCGAGCATCAGCACGTCAAAGGAAACGGTGCTGTCGACTTCCTGATCGAGCTTTTCCACATAGATAACGTCACCCTGGGATACACGGTATTGCTTGCCACCGGATACGATTACTGCGTACATGGCAAAGCACCTCCTGATACAATCTCGCCAAGCGAACGGGTGGTACGTTTAGGCACACTTAAAACCCCGCTTGAGCGGCTTACCAAGACAAGTTACCACAAAAATCGTGAAATGTCAAGGACTTTGAGGGATTTTCCTCCCGCTGCGAGAACGTTCCGCTATAGAAAGAATGTGTCCATGCGGCTCGCCGCATGGACACGTAAAGATTATTCCTTTTCGAGCCTGAGCGCGCGCATCGCGTTAAGAACCGCGAGGATGCAGACGCCCACATCGGAGAAGACCGCCAGCCACATGCCGGTAAGACCAAGCGCCGACAGGAGCAGCACGATGACCTTGATTGTCAATGCGAAGACAATGTTCTGCCGCGCGATGCGAAGCGTTTGGCGTCCGATGCGTACAGCGGTCGCGAGCTTGCGAGGATCGTCATCCATTAAGACGATATCGGCCGCTTCGACGGCCGCGTCGCTGCCCAGCGCGCCCATGGCCACCCCGACGTCCGCGCGCGTGAGTACAGGCGCGTCGTTGATGCCGTCGCCGACGAACACAAGGGTTCCCTTTCTTTCCTTGGACTGAAGAAGCCGCTCGACCATCTCCACCTTCTGATCGGGCAAAAGCCCCGCGTGCCATTCGTCAAGACCGAGGCTTTCCGCGACGCTCCGCGCGACGGCCGCGGTGTCACCGGTAAGCATGACGGTTCGTTGGATCCCTTCACGCCGGAGGGCCTGGATCGCCTCGCCGGCACCGTCCTTGATTTCATCCTCGATCACGATATGGCCCAGATACCGATCATCCATCGCGACATGGATCACTGTTCCGGCGTGCGGGCAATCGGGCAAGGTCAGATTCAGCCTTTGCATCAGCTTCTGATTGCCGACACACACCCGCGCGCCGTTGAGCAGGGCGGTCATCCCTTCTCCTGCCATTTCCTTCACATCGGAAAGCGCTTCCGTCTCCAGGGAACCATAATAACCGGCGCAGATGGAACGGCTGATCGGATGAGCGGAAGCGCTTTCGACGGTTGCCGCTATGCCCAGGAGAGCCTCCTCTGAAATGACCTCCGGATGAATAACGGTCACATGAAAGCGGCCTCTCGTCAGTGTTCCCGTCTTATCAAAGACGATGGTCTCCGCGCGGGCCAGCGCCTCAAGGTAATTGCTGCCCTTGATCAAAACGCCGCAGCGGCTCGCGCCGCCGATACCGCCAAAGAAGCTTAACGGTACGGAAATCACAAGCGCGCATGGGCAGCTGACAACCAGGAAGCTTAGCGCACGCACGCCCATGTCGGCCCAGTCGGCGCCAAAGAAGAGCGGGGGAATAAGGAAAAGGAGAAGCGCCGCCAGGCAAACCAGGGGAGTGTATACGCGCGCAAAGCGGGTGATGAAGGTCTCTACGCGCGCCTTTTTGTCGCTGGCGTTCTCAACCATATCCAGGATCTTCGCAACGGTGGAATCCGTATATAGCTTGGTGGCGCGTACGCGCAGAAGGCCCGTCTGATTGATGCAACCGCTGATGATCTCATCGCCCACCACCACATCACGAGGCAGACTTTCGCCGGTCAGCGCAGCCGTATCAAGTGAAGAAACGCCTTCGATAACCACGCCGTCCAGCGGGACGCGGTCGCCGGCCTTGACCACGAAGATATCGTCTACTTCGACTTCCTCCGGATCAACCGTGACGAGCTGTCCGTCACGCTCCACATCCGCCGTTTCGGGCCGGATGTCCATCAGACTGGAGATAGAAGCGCGCGACTTACCCACCGCGTAGCCTTGAAACCATTCCCCGACCTGATAAAACAGCATGACCGCGACAGCTTCCGGATATTTCCCGATGGCGACCGCGCCCAGAGAGGCAATTGCCATCAGAAAATTTTCATCCAACATCTGACCGCGAAGAATTCCCTCAACGGCTTTCTTGAGCACGTCATAGCCGACGATCAGGTAAGCGACCAAAAAGAGGATGAGCTTGACAATAGCATGGGGAATCAGCAAACCGGCGGCAAAAAGTACTGCCGCAGAGGCGATCCGAATCAGGTCCTTCTTTTGCCTGCGGGACATGAGCATATCCTCCTTAGCGTTCAGGAATTCTTACAACACAATGGTGCAGTCTGGCTCCACCTTATGCATCGTCTTCTGCGCTTCTTTCAAAACCGTGTCAAAACGGTCATCCGGCGCGACAAGCGTAAGACGCTGCGTCATGAAGTTGACGGTTACGCTTTCAACGCCCTCCAGCTTGGCGATAGCCGCCTCCATCTTGGCGGCACAGTTGGCACAGTCCAAATCCTTGAGTTTGAAAACCTTTTTCATGGTTCATCCTCCTGTCATTCCGTTACGTGATCCACACCCTGACCAAGAATGGTGCGTACATGGTCGTCGGCCAGAGAATAGAAAATGGTTTTGCCATCCCGACGGCTTTGGATCAACTTGTTCTTTTTCAGGACACTCAGCTGATGGGAGATAGCACTCTGTGTCATGTTGAGCAAGGTCGCGATGTCACATACGCACATCTCACTCTCAAACAGGCAATATAGAATGCGGATTCGCGTGGAATCTCCAAATACCTTAAACAATTCACTCAGGTCAAATAGCACATCCTCAGAGGGCATATCATTTGTGACCTTTTTGACGATATCCTCATGCACATGCATGAAATCACAGCCCATTTGTTCGATCTTAGACGGCATAGGCTCACTTCCTTCCAGATATCATTTGAACATTTGTTCATATGAATAATACATCAACATAAGAGAAATGTCAATAGAATGTGCTAAAAAATGAAGATTTGACGGACAATTGGCGGTATGATATGATATCGCCGGTTTCTTAGTCAACGAAGGAGGCACATAGAATGATTCGCCTGATAGCCACGGACCTTGACGGAACGCTTCTTGAAAGCGGCGAGACACTGCCAAAAGGAATTTTCGAAGCCATTGCGGAATTGACCGAGATGGGAATCCATTTCGTCGCGTCAAGCGGACGCCAATATGACAACCTTTATCGCCTTTTCGGGCCTGTGGCGAACCGGATGGACTATATCTGCGAAAATGGGGCGCTCAGCGTCATGAATGGCGAGATAATCGGGACGGTTCCAATTCCTGAGGCAATGGCGCTTGAAATCATCTCGGACATCGAAGCGGCAGGCATGAATCTGCTCATCAGCGGACGCCACACGACGTATGTGCTAGATCAAAACCGCGCCTATACGGACGACATCATCTACCGGCTGCGCAACACAACGACCGTCCTTCATAATATCGGGGAGATTGCCGAGCCGATGCTCAAAATCTCCGGTCAGTTGGACGAGGGATTGGAGAAGGTGGCGCCGCGATTTTTGAAAAAATGGGGGCATTTGCTAACGGCGACGGTTTCAGGGCGCGATTGGTTTGACTTTACCATCGCCAACAAGGGGATGGGGATGCGCGTCCTTATGGAGCGTCTGGGAATCCAAAAAGAAGAAGCTGCCGCTTTTGGCGACAACTTCAATGATGAAACGATGCTGGACAGCGTTGGCTATCCGTTTTTGATGACCCACTCCGATCCCTCTCTTCGCAAAGCCGGCGTACGGCTTTGCGAAAAGGAACTACCTGTTTTGCAGGAAATCATCAGGAACGGAGGGGAAGTGAGGGATTGAACCCGCCGAGAGACGAGGGCCTGATTATTTTTCGTTTACAATCTCGTCCTTGGGGACGCTGTGGGCGACAAGGCCGGGAGCGGGTTCCTTGCTTTCAGGCATGATAAGGTTCAAAAGGATGCCCGAAATGATGCCCAGACCGATGCCGGAGAAGCTGAAGTCCGGGCCGCCGATGACCGCGCCGCCCATGGCCAGCACCAGCATGACGGCCGCGATGCAGAGGTTGCGGTTCTTGGTGAAATCGACATGATTCTCAACGAGCGTGCGCAGACCAACGGAGGCGATCATGCCGTAGAGCACGATGCACGCGCCGCCCAGAACGCAGTTAGGGACGGTCTCGACAACGCCAATGGCCTTGCCGCAGAAGGAAATGACGATGGCGATCACGGCGGCGATGCGAAGTGTCAAGGGATTATAGTTGCCCGTGGCGGCCAGCACAGCCGTGTTTTCAGAGTAGGTGGTGTTCGCGGGGCCGCCGATGAGACCGGCAACCATGGTCGCAAGACCATCGCCCGCCATGGTGCGATGCAGGCCGGGATCCTTGGTAAAGTCGCGTCCGACGACAGCGCCGTTGGCGTAGACATCGCCGACATGCTCCACCATGGTCACAATCGCGATCGGGCTGATGATACCGATGGCGCGCAGAATCTGGCCGCCGCGAGCGGCAAAGTCAAAGGTGGGAAAAACGACGTTAGGTATCTCAATCCAGCTGTGGGAACGGAGCGCGCCCAGATTCATGAGCCCTGACGGAGCAATGCCTGTCGCGGTCACAATCAAGGTGAGAACATAGCCGGTCACCAGCGCGATGACGATGGAGGCCATCTTGAACATGCCCTTGCCATAGCTGGAAAGCAGGACGGCGGTCAGGCAGGTGATGAGCGCAAGAATCCAGCTCCAGTAATAGCCGGCCGTGAACATTTCAAAGCCGTTGTTGCTCTGAATATTCGCGATGGCGGAGGAGGCGAGGTTCAGGCCGATGATGGCGATGCCGACACCGCGCACGACAGGTGGGAACAAACGGTCGATCAGCTTCATGCCGAGCAGCTTGATCAGGAGCGCAAAGACGAGGTAGATCGCGCCAGCCCCTATGATGCCCCACATGGCGACCTGAATTTGCTCAGTCCGATTCGCGCCAAAGGCGTTTGCGGCTCCCGTTGGATCCAGAACGACGCAGAGCGCGGCGATGAATGCGAATGAGGAACCGAGGAAGACGGGGTTTTTGCCGCCTGTACACAGATGGAACACGAGGGTTCCCAGACCGGCTGCCAGCAGGGCAACGCCGACGTCGAGGCCCGTGAGCAGGGGAACAAGGATGGTCGCGCAGCTCATGGCAAAGGCGTGCTGAAAGCCGAGCGCAAGGGCCTTGCCGGCACCCACCTTTTCGTAGGTCTTTGTACCAGGAAACAGGAGATCGTTCAGTTTTGTCAGACCGTTCATTCGTGCATGCTCCTTTATCTTATTGTGCATGCAAAGATCCACGGCGGTCGGCCGCCGTGAGTCTCACACTCGTTTACATACTTTACAGGATTTTGACATGCCTTGTCAAGAAAAACATGAACGATTTGAGAAGAAAATCAGAAAATGTACGAAAGAGGGCCGGACTTCCGAAGAAATCCGGCCCTCAGTATAGGATTTAATTCTTGCCGCTCAGCTTCTCATAAAGCTTGACGTACTCATCCGCACTGTGCGTCCAGCTATAATCCCCTTCCATGCCGCGGGTCTGAAGCAGCCTGATGACATCCTTGTTGTTGGTATAATAGTTCAAGGCGCGCCGGATGACGTTCAGCATATCATGCGCATTATAGTTAAGGAAGGTGAAGCCGTTGCCCTCCTGCGTATATTCGTTGTAGCTGAGGACCGTGTCGCGCAGACCTCCGGTTTCGCGGACGATCGGAACAGTGCCGTAACGCAGAGAGATCAGCTGGCTCAGGCCGCATGGCTCAAACAGCGAGGGCATCAGGAAGAAGTCGGCGCCTGCATAAAGCCTGTGCGCCAGCTCATGATCCATGGCAAAGCGCGCCGCGACCCGACCATGATACTGCTGCTCGGCCCAGCTGAAGAGGTTGGTGTAGCGGGCCTCACCCATACCCAGCACGGCCAGCTGCACGTTTTCGTTCATAATGTCGCCGATTACGCAGTCCACAAGATCGAGCCCCTTCTGATTGCTCAGACGGCCCACCATGGCGATCAGCGGCGTATCCGGATTGACATCAAGCCCCAGATCATGCTGCAAGCGGGCTTTGTTCTCAGCCTTTCCACTCATGTCCTTGAGACTGTAGGGCTGATAGATCATCGGATCGGTTTCTGGATTGTATTCCTCGACGTCAATGCCGTTGAGCACGCCGTAGACCGAATCATGCCGCGCACGGATCAGGCCGTCCAGACGCTCCCCATAGTAGGCCGTGGTGATCTCCTCGGCATAGCTCGGGCTTACGGTGGTGATGGCGTCGCTATAGACGAGGCCGGCCTTCATGAAATTCGCGCAGCCGAAGCATTCCAGCTTGTCGGAGCTCCAGAGGCCGTCGCCCAGGCCCAGCACATCCTGAACCTCCTTGATGCCAAAGATGCCCTGGTACTGGAGATTGTGGATGGTAAACATCGTGCGGATCTGTGAATAGAAGGGCAGATGGGCGTACTGGATTTTCAGCAACGCCGGGACCATGCCGCTCTGCCAATCGTGCGCATGGAGAATGTCGGGGCTGAAATCCAGCAGCGGAAGCGCGTTGAGGCAGGCACGGCAGAAGAAGCCGTAGCGCTCATACTCATCGCCGCCGAGACCGTAGATGTAGGGACGGCCAAAGTAATACTTGTTGTCAAGGAAGTAATAGATCACGCCGTCCTTTTTGAGCATCTGCACGCCACAGTACTGCCTGCGCCAGCCCAGTTGTACGTCGAAATCCAGCACAAACTGCATCTGCTCCTGCCACTTCTGAGGAATGGCGGTATACATGGGCAGCATCACGCGCACGTCATGACCCTTCTTGGCCAGCACCGGCGCGAGCGCACCTACGACATCAGCCAGTCCGCCCGTTTTGACAAACGGGACACATTCGCTGGAGGTAAATAAAATCTTCATGCGGAAAACCCCTCTCGAAAATTGATATGGCTCAATCAGATGACCATGTTTTTGGAAATCACGATGGGGTAAGCGCTGGGACCGATCAGCCTGCCGCCGCGTCTGATCACGGCCTGCTTATCCAGAATGCAGTTTTCCAGCTGCACGCCCTCCTCGATGTGGCAGTCCTGCATCAGAATACAATTCTTCAGCTTCGCACCCTTGTCGATTCTGACGCCGCGGAAAAGAACGCTGCGGGTCACTTCGCCATTGATGATACAACCGTCCGCGATCATGGAATTGCGCACGCACGCCTCTTCCATATAACGGGCGGGCATCTCATCGCGCACCTTGGTGTAAACGGGACGATCCTCGGGAAAGAGGCGGTGGCGTACGTCGTTGTCCAGCGTGGCGAGGTTGAAATGAAAATAGCTCTGAACACTGTCCAGCCGGAAGCAGATATCCTTGTACTCGTAGCCGTGCATCTTTAAACCAGCGTCACGCGCCATGCGCTGAAGAACGTCGCGCACCAGCTCATGATAGCCATGCGCCGCGCCGCGATCAACCAGATCAATCAGCAGATCCTTTCGTATCAGGAGAACCTCCATGCTGGTGTTCTCGTAACGCGGCTTTGTCGGATCTATTTCGATATCGAGAATTTCGCCCGTCTCAGAGATGTTCAGATAGGTGCCATATTCGGGACGCTGCATGGAGGGATCCTTGGTGTACATCATCATGACATCGCAGCCGCTCGCCGTGTATTCCTTGAACATATCGGTGAAGTTGGGGTTGAAGATGATCAGGCTGTTGCAGACAAGGACATACTCCTGGCGGCTTCGGCGCAGATAATTCATGTTGGAATGCAGCGCGTCCAGCGAGCCGTTGTATACGCCCACGTTGTCACGGGTCAGGAATGGGGGAAGAATATACAATCCGTCGTTTTTGCCGTGCAGATCCCATTCCTTTCCGCTGCCCAGATGATCCATCAGGCTGTGGTAGTTCTTTTGCATGATGACGCCGACATTGCGCATGCCGCTGTTCACCATGCCGCTGACCAAAAAGTCGATAACGCGGTAACGGCCCGCCACAGGCATTGCCGCGATCGCGCGCAGAAGCGTCAGTTCCCGAAGAAAGCTGTCCTTCTCGCCGGTATAAATCACACCCATAACATTTTTCATGGTGCTCTCCTCACTTCCTGTGCAATGCTCAGACCGCGCGCTGCTCGCCGGCCTTGACCGTGGAGCCCGCCGGCAGCTTGACCTGCTGGCCTACGACGGCAATGCTGCCCGTTTCTTCTCCGACCATGGAACCTGCGCCGATAACCGCTCCCTCGGCGACAATCGTCCTGCGAACCTGCGCGCCGCGTTCAATGATGGCGCCGGGCATGACCACGCTGTCGACGACGCTGACGCCCTCCTTGACCTGAACGCCCGCGAAGAGTACGCTATGCTCCACCTTGCCAAAGACCTCGCAGCCCTCGGTAATCAGACTGTTATGCACGCTTGCCCCATCCGCGATGAAATGCGGCGCCATGCCGGGATTGCGGCCATAAATGCGCCACTTCTTATCGTGAAGGTCAATTGGCATGGGCAATTGAAGCAGATCCATGTTGGCCTCCCAGAGGCTTTCGATCGTGCCGACATCCTTCCAATAGCCCTCAAAGTCATACGCAAACATGCGCTGCTTATCGTTAAGCATGTTGGGGATAATATTCTTGCCGAAGTCGTTGGAGCTGTTGGGATCGGAGGCATCCTGCGTCAGATATTTGCGCAGCTTTTCCCAGGTGAAGATATACACGCCCATGCTGGCCTTGTTGCTCTTGGGCTTGGCGGGCTTCTCCTCAAATTCGCTGATGGCGTTGGTCTCGT
>CAYQCL010000015.1:0-47726 GCA_964416065.1 uncultured Oscillospiraceae bacterium
ACCGGCCGTACCCTGCATCCTGACAACATGGCGGCCGGCCCTGCCAGCTATGGCATGACCGATACCATGGGCCGTATGCACTCCGACGCGCAGTTCGCGGGCAGCTCCTCCGTTCCTGCTCACGTAGAAATGATGGGCCTAATCGGCATGGGCAATAACCCCATGGTCGGCGCGACTGTGGCCGTGGCTGTGGCGATCGAGGAAGCGCAGAAGTAAAAGCCATATTCAGGAAGGAAGCTCCGTCTATGCATGGAGCTTCCTTCTTTTTAACAGAAGGAGGCTCTTGATGGGCGCTAAAATTCCCTATCACTATACAAAATTTGAAAATTGCCCGAAGGCCACGTTTATCTCTAAATATACGCACATGCCCACCAGCTGTTTTTTCCTCGGCGCGCTGGCGAGTGCTATACCGCTGGGAATCGGCGTCGCACTTTACAATGCCAACGGCCATTCTTCCTCCGGCTTTCTGGGCGTTGTCTCAACGATTCTACTCATTATTGGCTTCATTATCTTCTTCGCGGGCGGGCCAATCGTGACCCAGCTATCCGACTGCTTTGATTGAGCGGAAAAGGTCGCGCAAAAAGAGATCGCCAAAAAAAGAGCATCCGCTTAAAAGAGGAGGAAGGGACTGTTGCGCATGCCGTTTTAATTACATGGCTTTAATGCAACAGCGACAAAAACCCGCTTCAGGCATTGCCTGGAAGCGGATTTTTTACACGTGATTTTTGTTGAAATTCCTAACAGATCCTTCTCCATTTATAGCAGCGTATCCTTGATGCGTTCGTATTCCTCTCGGCTCATAAGCACCTCGCGGGGCTTGGAACCCGCTGACTTGCTTACAATGCCGCGTGCCGCCATATCATCGATGAGGCGTCCCGCTCGGGCGTATCCGATCTTCATGCGTCGCTGAAGCATGCTGATCGACGCCTGCCCGTCCGTAATGACCATCTCGATGGCCTCCGCCAGGCGATCATCCACGCTTTCGCTCTCATCGTCCTCCCCAAGAGGGTCAGTGGCCTGATCCTCGTTCTCCACCGCCTCTATGACGTTGGGATCAAAGTCCACGCGGGAATGCTGACCTATATAGCCGACCACCCGTTCCGTTTCCGCGTCGCTCAGGAAGCAGCCCTGTACACGGATGGGCGCGCTCGCGCCGGTCGGGAAATAGAACATGTCGCCGCGCCCCAGCAGTTTCTCCGCGCCATTCTGGTCAAGGATAGTGCGGCTGTCGATCGAGGAAGAAACCGCAAACGCGATACGCGAGGGAATATTGGCCTTGATCAGGCCGGTAATGACGTCCACCGTCGGACGCTGGGTCGCTACGACCATGTGAATTCCGGCTGCGCGCGCAAGCTGTGCGATACGAATGATGCTCTCCTCTACCTCTTTTTTGCAGGCAAGCATCAAATCCGCCAGCTCGTCGATGATGATCACAATGCGCGGAAGCTTTTCCTCGCCTGGGCCGAGCTTGGCATTATAAGCCGAAACCTCACGGACGTTTTTGGACTGCATCTTGTGATAGCGGTCAAGCATCTCCGCCACGGCCCATTGAAGCGCGCCCGCCGCCTTGTGCGGATCGCTTACCACGGGAATGAGCAAGTGCGGAACGACATTGTAGCATTGCAGCTCGACCACCTTCGGGTCAATCATAATCATACGCACATCATCCGGCGAGGAGCGGAAAAGGATCGAATTGATAATCGCGTTGATGCAAACGGATTTGCCGCTACCCGTCTGACCGGCGATCAGCAGATGGGGCATCTTGGCAATATCGCAGATCACCGGCTTGCCAGCGATGTCACGACCCAGCGCCACCGCGAGGGGCGATTTCGCGTTCCGCATCTCCGGACTAAGGAGAACCTCCGCCAGGGTGACGCTTTGAATCTCCTTGTTGGGTACCTCCACGCCAAAGAGGTTTGTCCCTGGAATGGGAATTTCAATGCGGACGCCGCCGTTCGCGGCCATATCCAGCGCGATGTTATCCGCAATGCCCATGATGCGCTTGACGTTGATGCCGCTGGAAACCAAGCCCAGTTCAAAGCGCGTCACGGCGGGTCCATGCGTCACCCGCTGAACGCGCGCAGGAATTCCGAAGCTTTCCAGCGTTTTTTCAAGCTTGGTCGCATCCTCGGTATCCGTTGCGCGGGTGTCAATGCTGGCCCATCTCCGCTGTGCGTTCAGCAGATCGATCGAGGGATAATCATACGGGATATGCTCTGACGCGGCGGGAATGCTTGGATCATGCTCGCCTTTTGGCGCCTCGTTTGCGGGCCGCTTGTAAGCGGCATGACGATCCGGAACCTCTGTCTTCCGCGTTTCCTTTTGGACAGGAGCTTCCTCAACGACCGGCGCGTATGCGCTCTGGGACGGCTCCACCTGTCCTGCCGCCTGAGCCATCTCGCTTCCCTCAATTTCGCTGCTCAGCTCCGCCTTTCGCTTACGGATTTGCTCAATACGATCCAGCGCCTTCTTTTTGGCTGTCGGCAGCACGAGCGTATCGCTCATCTGCGTTTCCTCCACCGGCATGCCCATCTCACTTGGGGTGAAGCTCATACGCGTCTGAAACGGCGCGCCCGCCGTCGTCTTCTTGCCCTTCTTGTCCGTTTTGCGCCAGGGAAGCTGCTGATCCTCGGGAATGATGATCTCATCATACATCTCGGGCTGTACAACGGGCGGATAACCCGTCATTCCGCCCGACACAGGCATCTGCTGAAGCATGCTTCCATACGGCGGATAGACGGGTGCCTGAACCGTCGGCTGTGGCTCCTGCGCCTCTTCCTTGCGTGAGCGGCGAAGAAAGGCCGGCGAAAGCAGACGACGATCGTCTTCCTCGGCCTGAAGGCGCTGCTGCTCCAGCTGCTCCTGATAGGCCCGCTGCGCTTCCTCCTGGCGGCGTCTCTCTCTGCGGGCCTGCAAGCCCTCCCGAACGCCTTCCACCATCTGAAGGGCGTCGAAGCGGGAAATCAGGAGCAGGCAAACGACGCAAACCACACCCAGCAAGACCGTCCCTAGCACGGAGCCCAAAAATGTCCACGCGGGCCAGGCCAGCAACATCCCCAGAGCGCCGCCAAACACGCCGCTTCTGCCGCAGATTGCATATGCGGCACGAAACATGTTTCCAAATCCGTCCGGATTGGGAAGCGGCGGCGTCGAAGCGTTGTTGCCGGCGACCAGATATTCCATCAGGGGATCAATTCCAACCTTGCTGTTAAGGTTGAGAATAGCCAGTACGCAAAGGAATAAAAGCGACACCAGCAAAAAGCCGCGCTTGGGCATGCTGCGTCCCGAAGAGAACGCGACGAGCACGCCTCCCCAGATCAGAAGCAGGCTCACACCGGCGCAAAGTGCTCCTCCAATCCCATGCATCACCTGCTTGACTTGTGAAAAGAACGCCCCCTGCAGTCCTCCGACGACGGAAAGAAGTGAAAGCACGCCAAGAGCGATCAGAATGATCCCAATCACCGCAAATGCCGCCAGCGTTCCCGCCTCATATTGCGCGGCACTTTTTTTGCTCTTTCCCATCGTCCAAGTCATCCTCCGAAGCGTTTATTTGCAAAGCTGAATCGCGCGCAGCGTCTGCGTATCATCCGAGTGAAGGCGCAGCTCGTAGCCGCCAAAATGGTAGATGTCGCTCTGGCCGGTCGGAAGCCCATAATCATAGGCCATGCTCTCTGAAAAGGCTATGCTCTCCTCCGGCTCTCCAAGCAACGAAAGCCATCGCTCCCGCCGCGTCTGTCCGATCATCAATCCGTACATAGAGCCACGTCTGAGCTGGATTCCCTCCAACACAGAGTCCTCAAAGCCGCTCTGTATGGCATCTGAAATAAGCATCACATCACGGAAGGCGGGAGCCTCCAGCACGAAATACCGACCACCCGGGAAGCTGTCAGGAGTTTGCGCCAGCCGGTACGCCTCGACGATTTCTCCCATGTTCTCTCCCAGCTGAACAGGGATATGAGGAAGCCTGCCGGATGCCGCGCTTTCCTCGATCGCTTTTTTAGCCTCCTCATCCGACGTCATTTTGCCGGTCACACCTAGTCGCGCCGGAAGCGCATTCTCGTCCGTGAGAAGCCATTCGCTCAATTCCTCATAGGTGAAGCGGCATGCGCCCGCGTACCCGCTGAGCAGGAAGAATTGATCCGATGGGTACCAAAAGGTAATCCCGTCCTCGTCCAGCGTGAAGGAATCACGCGGAAGCGGCGTTACCTCATCATACTCCATATAACCCGAAAAGAGTCCTGCAAAGCTCTTCTCGGCGTCCTCCTCCATCCAGGCGACCGCTGCATCTACGTCACCAAGGAGCTTATCAAGCGTCAGGCGCTGGCCGGTGGAAAGATCATAGCTGAGCGCCGTGTAGGCCTGTCCCTCCCGTGCGTCCGGCATTTTGCCTTTCGCACCAAATACGGCGGAGAAGACGAATTCGTTCAGCATCGTCATCTCATAATCCGCTTTCAGTCCCCAGTTGCTTTCCCCCAGCGTGGCGAGCGTGACCATATGATTCGCCACGCCTGAGGAAAGCACGATATCATCATTGATCTTTCGCTGAATCTCTTCGTCCTCCATCCCTTGAAGCTGAGGATAAGCGACAAAATTCTCCCCTATCGTCGTCCGAATCTCATCAATCTCCGGCATTTTCTCCCCAAGGGCTCCTATAGGAAGGAGAAGGAGTATCGCAACTAAAATGGCCGCTTTTCGCAAACTGGTCACTTCCCTTCTGTGAGACTTTCATATCATATATCTTACAGCAAAATTTCGTGTGTTGCAAGTTTGTTACAAATTTTCTCTGTTATTTGCAAAATTCTCCCTCATCGTCTAGTGAATATGCTCCGAAGCTTCAATGGCGGAGCCTGTGAGAATTGGCTCGATTTGCACACCGGAGAGTGCGGCCGCAATGGTTCGTGGGATCAGCGTAAAATCCGCCACAAGCGAGCGCGGCTTCTTTATCGGATCATCCTGGCCAAAGGGAACAAAGTAGACATTTCGCCACATGAGCAGACGTCCCACATTCTGCGCGGCCATGCTTAGGCCGTCGTTGGTGGAGACCGCCAAAACCAGCGGACGCTCGTTGCGCAGGTGACTTTTCGCTCCAAGCAGCACCGGCGTATCATAGATACCGTTAACCAGCTTGGCAAGGCTGTTGCCCGTCGCGGGTGCGATCAGATACAAATCGCTCATGCGCTTGGGACCGATCGGCTCTGCGCCTGTCATTGTGTCGACCGGCTCATGGCCTGTAATTTCAACGACACGGTCTCTGAGATGCTCCGCCGTCATAAAGCGGGTATTGATCTCCCCCGCGTTGAAGGAAAGGACAGGCAGCACATCATAACCACGGCGAACCAGCTCTTCCATTTGCGCGAGAACTCGTTCAAAGGTGCAATAGGAACCCGTCATGGCAAGGGCAATGGTGGTCTTCTTCATAGCGATGCCTCCAATATCATTCGGATACAGGCCCGTCTCATGGCCCTCGCGGCGCTCAGTGGAGCATAACGCGCGGGAAGCGCGGGAAGCACGTCAGTCATAAGTCCACGTCCTTCCGCTTCCTTTCTGTCAAATCCATAAGGGGCGCTGGCCAGCTCCATAAGCCATGTTCCTGCTTTCATTGCGTCCATTGCCTCTCGATTGATCACTTGGGCTGGCACGGTGTTAAACACCATTCTCACACCCGACGTCACCTGCGGCAGCGTCTCAATCGTCACCGCGCGCATCCCGTCGCTCGCCGCCAAAAGCCGCTGCGCGTCCCTTCTTGCGGCAACCCATACCTTTGCTCCCAGCAAAAAAAGCCTTTTGGCTAACGCGCGTCCAAAGCGGCCGTACCCTACCACCAGAACCGTCATGTCTGCAAGCGCTTCCTCCGTGCGCTGCATGGCCTCGCATACCGCAGCCTCGGCGGACAGCTCCGCGTTGCTCTCCAAAAACGGCTCGCTGCTCATGTAGTTCATCAGCCGAAGTCCTTTCCCAAGGGCGTCCTGAGACAGGACATAAGGCTCCAGCCCCTTTCCCGCGATGAGGAGGATCCCCTTCTCGGCGCACTCAAGCACATCCTCAGGATGCAGCGTCAGTCCCGTCATGGTTGGCACACAGCCTTCCCTGACAGCAAAGGGATAGGGAAAAACAAGCGCGTCCATCTCGTGAATAGGCGCTTCCCTCTCGTCGCCGGAGCACAGCCCAAGGGTTCGCACCTCATATCCATCCTGTTCAAGCAGCGACGCCAGATAAAGCATCCGCCGGTCGCCGCCAATGGTCAAAATTTTCTTTATCAAAAAAACCGCCTCCCGCCGATGCTTGATACTGCATCCTATGCGGGAGGCGGACGATGGTGCGGTTAAAGATCATGGGTGATGCGTTCGGAAAGCGTGCGTTCCTCGCCGCAAAGCCTGAGCTTAAGCGGCATACCCTCAAGAAGCTCAACGCATGCCTCTCCGCGCTTGACGCTCACTCGGATGAGACGGTCGCGATAATGGAATTGGAAGGCGTAGCCCTGCCATACCTCCGGCAGGAAGGGAGCAAGGCTCAGGCCGTCCGTGGTGCGCATGCCTGCGAAGCCGTGCGCTATCGCCAGCCAGCTTCCCGCCATGCTGGTGATGTGCAGCCCGTCCACAGTATCGTTGTTAATGTTATCCAAATCCAGGCGTGCGGTGCGCTGATACATCTCCACCGCCTTTTCATGATATCCGAGCTGAGCCGCCAGAATGCTGTGCACACAAGGCGACAGGCTGCTTTCGTGTACGGTCATCGGCTCATAGAAATCAAAGTTGCGGCGGATGGTATCAACATCATAGAGATGGTTGAGAAAATACAGTCCCTGTAGCACGTCCGCCTGTTTGATGAAGCAGCTACGCAGAATACGATCCCAAGACCAATGCTGATTGATCGGACGCTCGCCGACGGGAATTTCGCTTGCGGGCATCAGCTCCTTATCAAGGAAGGTATCATGCTGCACAAAGATACCCAGCTTCTGATCCTCGGAGTAGTACATGTTTTCAACCACATCAAGCATGTGGGTAAGCTCGTCCTTTGTGACGGAAAGCTTCGCGAGACGCTCCTCAGAGGCGCGATTCGCCTGCGTGATGAACAGGCCGATGCTCCAGGCCGCGATGCGGTTGGTATACCAGTTATTGTTGACGTTGTTTTCGTACTCGTTGGGGCCGGTCACACCATGGATCATGTACTTGCCCGCACGCTTGGAAAAATGGACGCGATCCGTATAGAAGCGCGCGACACCGCACAGCACATCCAGGCCTTCCTGAATCATATAATCATAGTCACCGGTATAGGTGGCGTAGTTGAAGATCGCGTGCGCGATCGCGCCATTACGATGGATTTCCTCAAAGGTGATCTCCCACTCGTTGTGGCATTCGACGCCGGTAAAGGTAACCATGGGATAAAGCGCACCCTTCAAGCCCTGCTGTCGCGCGTTCTCATATGCACCGTCGAGCTGGAGCCAGCGATAGAGCAGGAGCTGCTTGGCGACGTCCTGGCCCGCAATCGCCATGTAGACCGGCAGGCAATACGCCTCCGTATCCCAGTAGGTCGCGCCGCCGTATTTCTCGCCGGTAAAGCCCTTAGGGCCAATGTTGAGCCTGGCGTCGTCTCCGGAATAGGTACTCAAAAGCTGGAAAAGGTTGAAGCGGATTCCCTGCTGGGCCGCGTCGTCGCCCTCGATGGTCACGTCACAGCCCGCCCAACGCTCCTTCCAAGCCGCCACATGATCCTTCTTCAGCGCGTCATAGCCGACCTCTCTCGCTCTCGCGGCGGCCTTGAGCGCCATGGTCGTCAGTACCTTTTCCTCATAGTCGCGGCTGGTGAAGCAAAGCGCGTACTTTTCAAGCGTGGCCGTCTCTCCCGCCGCCACCTTGCCCGCGTAGCATGTCTCCACGTAGCCGTTGTCATGCTTCCGGCCCTCCATTTCAAGGCCGTCCGCCCAGCAACTCATCGCGGCGCCGACCGCGAAACGGGGTGTGGCGAAGGGATTTCCCTTGGTCTTTGTGAGCAGGGCAAGCGCATCCTCGCTCTCTTCCTCCAAAAGCATGTCCCAGAAAACCTCGTCATAGTTGCTGTCCAAATTGCGAACATTGGCGTCAAGGTAGGGTTTCATTTCAATACGCGCCTCGTAGGTAGGCGTCACGGAGTACTTGATCGCGAGCAGTTCCTTTTGCGCGAGAGAAACAAAACGCTCCGCCTCCACACTCACCTCTCCCTGAACCGTTCCGATGGTGAATCGACGGACAAAAAGGCCGCCTTGCATATCCAGCTCTTGATAGAAGGAGCGGACATCCGCCGTATTCAAATCAAGGGGAACGCCATCCACAAGCACATGGATGCCATTGAGGCGCACGGCGTTGATGGTTTTTCCGAAATACTGCGGATAGCCGTTTTTCCACCAGCCCACGCGGGTCTTGTCAGGGAACCATACGCCGCCGATATAGGTGCCCAGGTGCATGTCGCCGGAATAGTCTTCCTCAAAATTGCCGCGCATGCCCATATAGCCATTGCCGGTCGAAGTCAGGCTTTCGGATAGACGCATCTGCTGCTTATCCAATCCCTGCTCCACAACCTTCCATGGGTGTACCACAAAGCCCATCAAAACGATCTCCTTTCCTCGTGCAATCGTTTGTACGTCTATCCTATCCTACTGTATCTGGTTGGAATTGTCAAGATGGAGTTTGCTGTCTGTATGCGAGCGGGCCAAAGACCGTGATCAGGCAAATCAGGCCCGCAGGGGCATAGAGGCTGTCAACGATGCCTGAAAACCCCACGCATGAGATGACGAGCGGAAGTCCCATCGTAAGCAGCGCACGCAAATATGGCGACCTCACATGCGTCTCTACCGCGCCGCGAATGGCATAGAGAACTGCGACGAGCGTCGTAAGGATCGCCAGATACATCATCACAACGCTCATCAGAAACCCCTCCCGCCCAAAGAGCGCCATCAGCGTCACGATGGGAAAGGCCTCGTTCATCAGCTCCGGATGCTTGGCATAGAGATAGTTGCTTAAAAAAAGCAAGGCAATCAGCAGCATCCCAAAGACAACAGACAAACGACTCATGTCCCGCCTGGAGCGTCTCGAACAGCGACAGACCACACCGATGCCCAGCGTCAGATTCATCGCTGCGTAGGCCACCGCGCGTAGTGCCGCCCACACCAACTCGCCCACGTCGGGCTCCCCTATCAAGCTTACTGACGTTTGCGGCGGATCCTTTGACAGGATCGCCAGAATGGCTATGAGAAACAAGGCCGTCAAGGCGCCGCTGATCCATGAAAGCGGCTTTAAGCTTCCAAAGCCCAGCGCCCATGCCACCAATAGCGTGCCCACTACGCCAATGGGATATGCCCATTCGTTGGCCCATACAAGCACAACCATATGACCCGCCGCCGAAATCATCGCGCCGCCGGTAACCGCCATAAGAAGCGTTGCGCAGATCTTTGACGTCCGCCCAAGCCAGCTTGGTTCTCTCTGGTACAGCTCACACCAGCACACCGTCTGATAAACTGCGGCAGAGTGCATGCCCAGCATACATAGCGCCATCATTACCAGGGCCGAGAGCAGCACCAGCCACCAGGAATGTATGCCATATTGCGTAAAAAACGTTACAATCTCCCTGCCGGACGCAAATCCCGCACCGATCACCGCACCCACACAGGCAATTGCCCCCGATAAGCAGCGATTCTTCATTCTAGCTTCCCCGCCTTCAAGCCGCATGATTCCAAGATATGTGCGGACGCCTTACGCTATGACAAAGGCGCCCGTTGCACAAACGGTTTTGAATAGACGGTTTTGGCGCGGCAGGAACAAAAACCGCTTCCAGACAACGCCTGAAAGCGGTTTTTGTGTGCGATTTTTGGGCTTTCTGCAACGGCCCTTCACCTTATTTACTTTCGCGTAGGTCTTCTCAAAAATGCGGGCACACCCAGATCGTCTCGTTCAACGGTTGTGGACTTGGGCTGCGGCTCAGGCTGCGCGGGCTGCTGCACGCCCTGCTGATTCTGAGCGGGCTGAACGCCCTGATATTGCTGTCCATACTCCATCTGCGGAATCTGCGGCTGCTGTGCTTGCTGCACCCCCTGATACTGCATGCCGCCCTGCTGCATGCCATAATCCATTTGTCCATATGGCTGGGGCTGGTAGCCTTGACCATATCCCGATTGATACATCTGGCCGCCCTGTATCTGCGGCATCGCGGCGGGCGTGGGGATAGAACCGCCCATAAAGCTGCCGAAATCGCCTGCCCCATGCTCGTCATCCATGGGCATATTGAAGCTCATATCCTCATAGGAGGGTGTGGGATAATCCTGCTGAACCAGCGGAGTTCCACGCAGACTGTTCGCGTCATAGGCCGCGCCACGATCGCCTGTGGAGAAGCTGCGCGTCCAGTCCCGATCGGAACCCGACTTCTTTTTCATATCCTCCTTCTTGGGGAAGGGAGTCTTTTCAAATCCTGTCGCGATGACGGTAATGCGCACCTCGTCGTCCATCGTCTCGTCAATCCCTGCGCCGAAGATGATGTTGGCTTCACTGTCCGCCGCCTGCATGATCAGGTTGGCCGCCTCGTTGATGTCGATGATGCTCATATCCTCGCCGCCGGTGATATTGATCAGCACCGCGCGCGCGCCGTCGATATTGGTTTCCAGCAGAGGACTGGAAATAGCGTTCTTGGCCGCCTCAACCATGCGGTTTTCGCCTTTGCCGGAGCCGATGCCCATATGAGCCAGACCGCCGGATTCCATGACCGTCTTGACGTCCGCGAAGTCCAGGTTGATGAGCGCGGGAACAGCGATCAGATCGCTGATGCCCTGAATGCCCTGACGCAGCACGTCGTCCGCGATCCGGAAGGCCTCCAGCATCGACGTTCCCTTGGTAACGACCTGCAAAAGGCGGTCGTTGGGAATCACAACCAAAGTATCCACCCGCTGTTTGAGGTCGATCACACCCATTTCGGCATTCTTCATGCGCTGCTTTCCCTCAAAGGCAAAGGGCTTGGTGACCACCGCGATGGTCAGACAGTTCAAATCGCGGGCGATCTCCGCGACGATCGGGGCCGCGCCGGTGCCGGTACCGCCGCCCATGCCGGCCGTCACAAAAACAAGATCCGCGCCCTTGAGCGCCTGGGCAATCTCCTCGCGGCTCTCCTCAGCGGCACGACGACCCACATCGGGAACCGCGCCCGCGCCGAGACCCTTGGTCAGTTTTTCACCGATCTGGATGGTAGTGCTTGCTTTGCTCATGGCAAGCGCCTGACGATCCGTATTGACCGCGATGAATTCGACGCCCTTCAGCCCCGCATCCACCATACGGTTGATCGCGTTGTTGCCTGCGCCGCCGCAGCCGATAACCTTGATCGTAGCAAAACTCTGTTGATCCTCAATCTGAAACTCAAGCACGGTGCATCCCCCTAGTCATATTTTGCTTCGGTTTCCAGCCTTCAGCCGCCCAGCAAGCTCTTGAAAAACTCCTTGATGCCGCCTGCCACTCCACCGGAGGGAACGTTTCGCGACTCGATGGTATCAATGATCAGATCCATCAGGCCCATTGCGCTGGCATAGATCGGGCTGGACAGCTTGATGGTACGCTTGACCGTATCGCGCACTGGCTTTTCAAGCTTGGCGGAGAGATAATCTCTGCCGCCACGATTCAGGCTCAGGCCGCCGCCGGTCAGATAGATCGTCGACCAGTTGCCCAGCTTGATGCCGCTGTCCTCAATGCATTCGCGAATCATTTCCGCGATCTCGTCCACACGCGGCTCGAGCACGGCGGCCACCTGCTCCTGCGTAAAGGTTTCGGTCTTCACGCCGTCGCCGCCCGATACTGTATAGGATTGCGAAATTGTAGAAATTCCATACACATATTCTCGCTTGATCTGCTCCGCACTCTCCAAGGGAATGGATAGTCCCTCGGCGACATCCGCAGCAATATGTCCGCCGCCCACTGGCAGCGTCTTTTGAAAAATCACCGCGTCACCCTCAACGGCCATCACATCGGTACACAAATAGCCCACGTCAATCAAAATGGCCGTGCGGTCACGATCCTCCTCCAGGAGATAGAGCATCGCCTCGCCAGTGGAGCTGGAGAAGAAGCCGCTTACCGTAATGTTCATATCACGAAGACGGGCCATGACGTCGTCTAGAAAAAAGGTGTCCGCCACCACGAAGCTGACCATCGCTTTAAGCTCCGTTCCCTTAAGGCCGACAGGCTCGAGCGTTTTTTTTCCGCCGTCCACCATAAACCAGGCGGGGCTGCGATGCACAACCACGCCGCGAACCGGCGAAAGCTGCTTGTCCGCGTTTGCAAAAATCTTCTCCACATGCCGGGCGGTCACGCGCGGATCCGCGCCCTGAATCGTTACGCTGGTCTCCACCGCGTAGACACGCGTAAATTCGCCGGGAACGCCGACGTTAATTTCGCGAATCTTGCGCTTGGATTGTGTCTCCGCCTCAGTAATAGACTTCTGGATGGCCTCGTTCAGGAGCATGGCATTGTTCCATTCGCCGTCCAGAAATCCATCGTACTGAGAGATTCCCGCGCCAATGATATCGCAGCGCTGATTGCCGCTTGTTTCGGCCACGAGCGTCACGATCTTGCATGTGCCAAAATCAATAGCCGCGATGGTTGATTTCATAACCAAACATTCCCCTGTTCGTCAGGAATCAGCCGTGGACAAGTGCCCACTAACCGTACAGGCGCCCGCCACGGGCAGCCTCGCCCATAGCCATAAAGAGCACCCAAAGTACCATTGTTTATTGTAACCGTTTTGACAGGAAATCGCAAGTATATTCCTGCTTTTTTTTCACGTTTTTGCGAAATTGTTTGTAAACTTTTCCATTTGCTAATCCTCGGGCATATATTTTGCGTCCTCTGGCGTCGTTACATCAAGCACACCGGAGATCTTTCCCAGCTGCCTAAGGTAAGACATATCGGTGCGCACCGCGCCAATCTTGGCTTGCATATAGCTGGCGTCCCCCAGACGGATCGTGACCCCTTCAACCGTCACCAGATAAAGGTTGTCCGCGTTAGCCAGGTTGATTTCCGAAATTTGCGAAGCATAGAGCTGAAGCCTCAATTCCTGCATGATTGTCTTGTAGGCCTCCAACTGCTTTTCGGAACGCACCATCAGCGGATGGCCGACGCTGAGGCTGCTCAGGCGAAAGCCGGTGACGATGGGGATCCCCGTCGGCAGGGTGGAGGCGCTTTTCTCTTCCATCACGATGCCCTCCTCGTCCAGCGTGTACAGAATGCCGAGCCATTGCATAGCGGCGACGACCTTGCGTTCCTCAATGTAGAGATAGATGGTGTTGGGATACTCCTTCTGCATTCCCTTGAAAATAATGGTGTGATCCGCGGAAAACGCTCTGGCGACATCCTCCTCTTCAATGGAGAGCATGTTCCTTCCCCGAACCAGGCCCGATGCCGTCACCACCTGCTGCGGCGTCTTCGACTCGTTTCCGATTACATAGACTGTTTGAAGGCGAAAAACTGTTTCCTGCACGACGATCAGCCCAATCGTAATCACCGCCAGCAGCGCAAGAAATTTGAAAAAGCCATGCGTACGCCTCCGCTTATGCGCCTGCCTGACCATCTGCGCCGTCGGCTGCGCGGCCTCGTCCCGCGCAGCCGTATCCCCATCCGCCTCTAGACTAAGCTGATGCAGATAATCATAGGTATACACGCCATAGGCCTCAAATTCCTCCTGTTTCAGTTTCTCCTTGCGTCCGCTCATGTATCTTCCTCCCTAGCCTATGCATTCATGCTGGTTCGTTTGACGTCCGCTCCCAGACCCGACAGCATTTCCTCCAAACGCTCATAACCGCGGTCAATCAGCTCGGCGTGTTCCACCAGCGTTTCTCCCTTAGCCGCCAATCCGGCAATTGCCAGCGCCGCGCCGCCGCGCAGATCGCGCGCCGTCACTCGCGCGCCATAGAGCGTTTCCACGCCCTGGATAATCGCCGTGCGGCCGTTGATCATCACGTTTGCCCCCATACGATTGAGATCGCCCGCGTGTGTAAAGCGGTTCTCAAATACATTCTCCACAACGACCGATGTTCCCTTCGCAAAGGTGGACAACGCAAGCATCTGAACCTGCATATCGGTCGGGAAGCCCGGATGGGGCTGGGTCTGGAGCTGCTGAAACGCCAAAAGCCTTTCCGGAGCGTGCAGCGACACCGCCGTCTCCTTTTCTACGATAACGCACCCCATCTCGCGCAGCTTGCTGAAGATGGCATACATGTCGCGGCAAGGGATATTGTTTAACCGGATCGACCCGCCGGTTGCCGCCGCCGCCGCGAGCAGCGTACCGGCCACAATCCTGTCGGGCATAGGGGTATGGGTCACGCCGCGCAGCTTGCCCATTCCCTCAACCATGATGGTATGCGTGCCCGCGCCGCTCACGCGCGCCCCCATTTCGTTAAGAAAACGCTGTAAATCCGCGATTTCAGGCTCTCTCGCCACATTATGGAGCATCGTGCGTCCCCGAAGAAGCACCGCCGCCATCATGACGTTTTCCGTCGCGCCCACGCTTGGATAGTCAAACTGCACCGCTCCCGCACGCATATCGCGTCCGTCGCAATGAATGACGCCGCCCTCTTCCTGAATTCTGACTCCCAACTGCTTAAGCCCGCTCAAATGCAGGTCAATGGGTCGCATGCCGATCTCGCATCCGCCCGGGAAGGTCACCGTCGCTTTGCGAAACCTCGCCAGAATCGGCCCCAGCAAGAAGATCGACGAGCGTATCTTCTTGGCCAGCGCGTCAGGCATCTCATACTGGCAAAGTCCCACGGGATCAATCTCCATCGTAGCACCGTCCATATGTACCTGGCAGCCGAGCGTGCGCAGGATATCGCCCATGTGGCCAATGTCGCTCAGCTGCGGACAGCCCTCCAAAATCGTTCTTTCCTCCGTCAGAATGGACGCGGCCATAATGGGCAGCACCGCGTTTTTGGCCCCATGCACCGTCCACTCGCCATTCAGGCGTCTGCCGCCGCGAATTTGCAAGGCGTTCATTCTTCCACCTCCGTCAAGCATTCCATGCTGCCATCGTATGTCATGCCTGACCAAGTGTGAAAGAAAACGTCATTTTTCCGACATGCGGGAAACGCTCAGGACAATTCCCACCGAGGCCATCAAAAGCGAAACCGACGTGCCTCCGGCGCTGAAGAACGGCAACGGGAGTCCGGTTGTCGGCATCACGCCGATGACCACGGCGATGTTGATCAGCGCCTGCACGGCAATCATGGCGGTAAGGCCCGCTGCGAGCAGACAACCGTATCGGTCCGGACAGGACACGGCGATGCGCATGCCCGCAACCGCGAACGCGACAAAGAGCAAAATCACCACCGTGCATCCGAACAGCCCAAAGTCCTCGCCGATAATTGCGAAAATGAAATCGCTTTCCGGATAGGGAAGATAGCTGAATTTTTGTCTTCCCTGCCCCAGTCCGCGGCCGAACAGGCCTCCTGAGCCAATGGCAATCAAGGACTGCGCAAGCTGATAGCCTTCGTCGCTCATCTGCGCGAACGGATCGCGGAACGAAAGCAAGCGTTCCCGCCGGTACGGCTCAATCCAGGCGTAGATCGTACCCACGCACAGGCCCGCCGCACCCATAAGGCCAAGATGGCGCCACTTCGCCCCCGCCAGAAGCATCATCAAAACCGCGACGATCATGATGCTGCCCGCCGTAGAAAGATTGGGCTGCTCCAAAATCAACAGAAACATCACCGCAGGGACGACCAAAAGCGGAGCCACGCCGCTCCACAGCTTCCCTATCTTCTCCGCCCGAAAGCTCAGTGTCGAGGCCAGGTAAAGCACCGACGCGATCTTGGCAAGCTCCGACGGCTGGAAGCTCATGCCCGCGACGTTCAGCCATCTGCGCGAGCCGTTGAGGTAGGCGCCGATTCCCGGGATAATCACCAGGATAAGAAGCACATAGCTTCCCGCCAGCGCCGTGACAACCACTCGCGGCTCTCTCCAGAAGGTATAGGGGATCCGGCTGGTCACAAGCATCAGAACCGCCCCCAGAGCGATACCGATCAACTGACGTTTGACCTCCAAAAGCGCGTCGCCCTGGTCGATGGCCTTGTAATAGGTGGCGCTGAACAGCGCCAACAGCCCGCACATCATCAGAAGCGCCATAATCAACAGCAGAGTTCTGTCCACATGAAACCGTCGGGGCTTCAAGCACCGTCCGGCGGTTACGGGTTCCTGCTTAAGCAAAGAAAGCCCCTCCCTACATTGAAAAGATGCGTCGTCTTTGGTATGCATCTCTTCCGCCTCGGGAAGGCCCTCCTTTAGTTCAAAGCCCTGACAAGCTCCTTAAACACCTCTCCGCGCTGCTCGTAATCACGGAACATATCGAAGCTGGCGCAGGCTGGGGACAGAAGCACATTTCCGCCGGATGTGGCGAGCGCGCGGGCCTTCCCGATCGCGTCCTCCATGCTATATGCCTGCGTGAGCCTTGTATAGCCGGCCTCCTCCAGCTGCTCCCGAATCTGACGCGAGGTTTCGCCCATGACCACCACGTCCGTGATCTGTCCGGAGGCGATGATCTCTCGGCATAGCGGCATGAAGTCCGTATGCTTATCATAGCCGCCGAGCAGGAGAACCGTGGGCGCCTTCATGCTCTGTACCGCCTTGATGGTGCTGTCGACGTTGGTTCCCTTGCTATCGTTGATATAGGTCACGCCCTCAAACACACGCACCTTCTCGATGCGGTGCTCCACGCCCGTAAAGGTCATCAGCGTATGACGGATCACCGGCGCGGGAACGTCCATCGCACAGGCCACGGCTGTTGCGGCAAGCGCGTTTTCCAGATTGTGCGGGCCCGGAATCAAAATTTGATCTGCGCCGCAGATAACGCGCTTTTCGCCCTTCCATTGCCAGACGATCTTGCCATCCTCCACGAACGCGCCATTCTCAGCTCTCTGCGTCCGGCTGAAAAACGCGATCTGGCTCCTAAGCTTGCCAGCCATTTTGAAAAGAATGGGATCGTCCATGTTGAGCACGGCAAAATCCCGCTCCGTCTGATTTTCAAAGATGCGCTGCTTCAGCCTTATATACTGCGCCATGGTGCCATGGCGATTGAGATGATCCTCGGTGATGTTGAGCAGTGCCGCCACGCGCGGATGGAACGTGCGGACGCTTTCCAGCTGGAAGCTAGACACCTCGATCACGGTCATATCATCCTTGCGGCTCGTCATGGCGACCGAGGAGAGCGGATAGCCGATGTTGCCCGCCACATGCGTTACACGGCCCGCGTTCTCAAAAATCTTCCCCAAAAGCGTGGTTGTCGTTGTTTTACCGTTGGTCCCCGAGATGGCGACGGTTTCGCCCTGCATTAGCGACCAAGCCAGCTCAAGCTCCCCGACCATGGGCACTCCCTTCTCCCTGGCCAGCGTGACCACCGGCGCGTCAATCGGCACGCCGGGGCTTATGACCATCCCATCCGCCGTCTCAAGAAGCTTGAGCGGATCCTCGCCCAGACGAAACTCGCAGACGGTCGCGTGCAGACTGTCCAGAGCGTCGCCAAGCGCGTCCTCCGTTTTTTTGTCAGATAAGATCGGAATCGCCCCATGGTTCATGAGAAGCTCCGCCGCGGCAACGCCGCTGCGCGCCATGCCAACCACAAGAATTCGTTTACCGGCCAATTTCATATCATATCACCTCTGGAAAGCACGATTTCGTTTCAGGGAATCGGATTCAGGGACAGAAGCGCGATCAGGCACAGCAGTCCTTGAACGACGGAATACATCATCACAATCTGCATCTCGCTCATGCCGCACAATTCGAAGTGATGATGGATCGGGGACATTTTGAAGATCCGCTTGCCATGCGTAGCCTTAAAATAGATCCGCTGGATGATCACGCTCAGCGAGGACATGATCTGTGTGAACGAAAGGAGGATGAGGAAGATGGGCATGCGAAGGAGCATTGCCATACCCACCAGCGCGCCGCCAATGAACATGCTGCCCGTATCTCCCATAAAGACCAGCGCGGGATAGTGATTGAAGCGCAGGAAGCCCATGCACGCGCCCGAAAGCGCCATGGCAAAGATAGCCAGATTCTGATAATTGCCCGAAATCTCCGGCGTTACAAAGGCGCCTCCGGCCATGACCACGAATAGCGCCATAAGTCCCCAGGCCGCGCTGCCGATCACCGTTACGCTGCTTAAAAGGCCATCCAGCCCATCCTGGAGATTGGTGCTGTTGATCATAAAAATCATCAGGCAGGCCATCAGCGGGATATAGAAGGCTCCTAGATCCCACTCGACATTGAAGAACGGCACAATGATGCTACTTCCAACCATAGGGTTGAGGTAGCAATAGACCGAAAAGGCGAGGGCGACCACGACCTGCCCGATGATCTTCTGCCACCAGATCAGTCCCAGATTGCGCTTTTTGACGACCTTGATATAGTCGTCCACAAAGCCGACGAGCATGCTCAGGAGCGAAACGCCGATCAGCGCCAGAATAAAGTCCTGCCAACCATACCAGACGCCATGAACCAAAAGCGCCACCACGCAGGTAACGGCCGCGAACATCAATCCGCCCATGGTCGGCGTTCCCTGCTTGGTCTTATGACTCTGGGGGCCCAGTTCGTAGATGGTCTGCCCGAATTTCAGCTTGCGCAGTATGGGCAGCACCCTGGGGCCGATCAACAGCATCGCGAGCGCGGAAAAAATCAGGGCCAGAATGAGCTTGAGCATCGTCGGTCACTCCTTGGTATCTCGCATTTCTTTCAGCAGCTCACGAACAACGACCTTCTCGTTGAACGGACGCTTGACGCCCATGATGTCCTGATAGGTTTCGTTGCCCTTGCCGGCAAGAATGATCACATCGCCCTCGCGGCCCATCTCAAGCGCGTAGCGGATGGCCTCGCGGCGGTTTTCAATCACGACATATTCGCCCTTCGTCTTTTTCATGCCATCCTCGATGGAGCGCAGAATGGCGTCGGGATCCTCGGTACGGGGATTGTCGCTCGTCAGGATGGAAAAATCCGCAAGTCGCCCCACAATCTCGCCCATAATAGGACGCTTGCCATGGTCGCGGTCCCCGCCGCAGCCAAACAGCGCGATCAAGCGTTTTTTGGTGAAAGCCCGAACGGTTGTTAAAACGTTTTTCAGCGCGTCCGGCGAATGGGCATAGTCCAGAATGACTTTATAGGGCGTATCAGTATCCAGCACCTCCACACGGCCCGGGACGTTGCGAATGCTCTCAAGCCCATCCTTGATCGCGCCTTTCTCGATGCCGAGGATCATGGCCAGGGAGGCCGCCGCCAGAGCGTTGTAGACGTTGAACATACCGGTCAGATGCATGCTGATGGGCATTTCCTCAAGCCCTCGCAAACAGATTCTGAAGGAGACGCCATTTTCGGATATCTCAATATCCCGCGCGAACACGTCGGCCTCGGCGCTGATGCCATAGGTCAGATGGGGAATTTGCAGATCGCGGATGATCCTGACGCTGTTTTCGTCATCGGCGTTGAGCGCCGCGTTTTGAACAGCACCGTTCATAAAAAAGCTTTTCTTGGTTTCAAAGTAATTTTCCATGGTACCGAAGTAGTCCAGATGATCCTGCGAAAAGTTGGTAAAGCCCGCCGCCTCGAAGCTCACGCCATCCAGGCGATGCATATCGATGGCATGAGCGCTGACCTCCATGCTCACTGCCTCCACCCCCTCGTCGGCCATCTGCCGCAGGCATCTGTGCAGATCGACGGGATCGGGCGTAGTCATGTTGCTGGGAAGCTGCTTATCCCCGACCATATTGCCCGTGGTTCCGATCAGGCCGGTCTTCAGTCCCGCCTTTTCAAAGATGGCTTTGAGCAAATAGCTCGTGGTGGTTTTACCCTTGGTGCCCGAAACGCCCACCATGCGCAGCTTTTTTTCCGGATGTCCGTAAAAGGCCGAGGCGATATACGCCATGGCGGAACGGACATTTTTGACCTTGACCTGCACAAGCGGGCTATCCACAAAGCGCTCCACAATCAGCGCCACACAGCCGTTCTCTTCCGCCTGAGGGGCGAAATGATGCGCGTCAAAGCGCATTCCGCTGATGCAAAAGAACAGCCCATCCTTGGCCCGCTCCCGGCTGTCGGTCACAAGCGCGCCGATCTCGATTCCCACATCTCCGCGCGTCTCTCCGACATCAGGTACCTCGATCAGCAAATCCCTAAGTCGCATCTGTATTCCTCCATCCTCTATGGATTGGGCATTTCAAAAGTAACCTTCACCACTTGTTCCCTTTCGACGAACGATCCGGCCACGGGATCCTGCTTGATAGCATAACCCGTTCCATCGATCTCCATTTCAAGTCCCCGCTGCCTGAGTAGCGAAGCGGCCTGCGCGATGGACTGGCCCAGCACATCCGGCACGCAAATCAAATCCTCCGTCAGGGGCAGCGCGTCGGTATAGGTATAGAGCATGACCTGACCGCCTTCAATGAGCTTTCCGCCGCCGCTGGGCATCTGCGCGGTCACGGTATCGCCCGCGCCGTCGTCAATGACGGTAAAACCCTGATCCGCGATCGCCTTGCGCGCCTCCCAAAGCGGCATGCCGACCACATTTTCCACCTCGATCTCCTCTCGCCCGTCCTCCGCCGAGGCTTTGCATCCCAAATAAGGTAGCACATCTGTGAGAATTTGTCTAGCGAAAGGAGCCGCCGTGGTTCCGCCGTAGTCGACCGGCATATCCGCCTCATCCACGATGACCAGCAGCGCGATGCGAGGATCATTCGCCGGAGCAAAGCCGAAGAATGAGCCGATATGGACGTCGCGCGCGATGCGTCCATCCTTGTATACCTGTGCCGTACCCGTCTTTCCGCCGACGCGATAGCCCTCCATCCTCGCGTTTGCCGCGCCGCCGATGCTGACCACCCGTTCCAGAAGATCGCGCATTGTTTCGCTGGTCTCCTCCGAAATCGGTGTGGAGACAACCTTGGGCTGAGTGCGATAAAGCACGGTTCCATCCGGCGCGATCGCTTCCTTGAGCAGATAGGGCTGCATGAGGCGGCCGCCATTGATGACGGAGCACGCGGCGGTAATCATCTGCAAGGGTGTGACCGCGACGCTTTGCCCAAAGCCGATACGCGCCAGATCCACATTCTTGACAGACTTTACGGGTATTAGTATACCACTTCCCTCCCCCTGCAAGTCAACATTCGTTTTCCGTCCCAGTCCAAAGGCTGTGAGATACTGATACATCCGCTCGCTTCCCAGTCTCAGCGCAAGCTCTACAAATACCGGATTGCAGCTGTTTTGTAGGCCCTGCGCCATTGTTTCCGCCTTATGGGGGCTGCCCCAGCAGCGAATGGTATCGCCATCCACATTGATCTTCGCGGAGCAATAGAAGCTGTCCTCAGGGGTGGTCACCCCCGCGTCCAACGCGGCGGCGGCGGTCAGCACCTTGAAGGTTGATCCCGGCTCATAGGAATCCGAAATCAGACGGATACGCATCATCGCCTGAAGGGCGTCAAGCTGCTCACGCGGCGGATCATTAGGATCGTAATCCGGCTTGGAGCACATTGCAAGAATCGCGCCGGTGTAGGGATCCATAGCGATCACATGCACAGCCTGAGCCTTGTTGACGTCATAGCATTCGCGCATGGCCTTCTCGCAGATTTCCTGGATGGTCGCGTCGATGGTGAGCTTGATGGAGTTCCCGTCCTGCGGCTCAATGTAGAGGTTCCCGCTGTCATAGATGGGCTGCGATTTGCCGTCCACGCTGCGCAGGCTTGTACCCGCCGTGCCGCGAAGAAGCGACTCATATTGCAGCTCAAGGCCGCTCTGCCCGACGCTGTCCACATTGGTCAGGCCCAATGTCTGCACCAAAAAAGCGCCGCGCGGATAGACGCGCCTCACATCCTCATCGAACAAAAGCGCAGCCATTTCCTTTGCCACCGCCTCATCCTGAGAGGATTGCAGCTTTCTCAACTCATCCGCCTTTTCTCGCGAGACCTGGCGCTTTAGCGTGACGGATGCCTTGGATCGATCCGCGAGCTTTTGTTCGACGCTCTCCTCGGATAAATCCAAAATCGGACATACCGTTTGTGCAAACAAAGATATGTCCGATATCCTGCGCGGATCGGCGCTTACGATATAGGCCGTAGCGCTCATGACCAGCACCTGACCATTGGTGTCCAGGATGCTTCCCCTTCTGGCATACACTGTACCCTCGCGCGTCCATTGCCGAATTCCTCGCTCCGTCAGGCTGGCGGACTGTGCCGTCGTCAGATAAGCAATGCGCGCGACCAGCACGGCAAAGAGAAATACCAGCATAATCAGAAGCGCGAAGACCCGCTTGCGAATGTGCAGCTCAGTTGGCATATACCTTCCCCCAATATGCTTGATATGGGGGATGTATGCGTGACGCGGATCAGATATGCCGCTTTCGACGCGATCCGTTCAAAGGCCTCAAAATCAGTTGCTCGCCATGACCGGCACGTGTGTGCTCTGCGCCTCCTCCTGTCCGCCTTCAACCGGTTCCGTCTCATTGGAGCCAGTCATCCTTTGCGTATTCGACAGCGGGCGCGTATCCACCGCCACCAGATGAATGGCCTCGGCGGACTCGGCGGGGATCATGCTGAGATTTTGCGAAGCCGCATAGCAAATAACCGCCTCATCCGAGGCCTCCGCTATCTGGGTCTGGAGCGCTTCGTTCTGACTGCGGCAGTCGTCTATCGCACTTTTCAGCTGATTGAGTTCCTTCTGGCGCTGCGCGATGGTTCCCTGTTGGATAAGGATGCACATTCCACAGGCAAAAAGGAGCAGAGCGAAGAGAAAAATGCCCAGCCTTCTTGAAATACGGGGCCCCTTTTTGTTCATTTCCCGCTTAACGGCATCCTCAAGCGATCTTTGCTCGCGCTCCAACCTCTCCATTTCCAGACGCTTGCCCTGCGTGCGGCAGCGGCGCTGGCGATCCGGCTTGAGAAAGCCGGTATAAATATCCACATCGCTGCCGGGCAAATATACGCTGGCGGATACGCCCATACGCGAGCTGGGCACATAGCGTTCCTGAATTCCCCGCCCATAGCCGTCATACATCGGTTCATACTGGGACATACTGTTTTCTCCTTTCCGGCTTACTCATCCAGGTTGCCGATTTCATCCAGAATCTCGTCACGATGCTCTTTGTAATGCTCGTCTTCCCTCTCGCCCACCGCACTGTCGACGATACGGATGTGATCCAGCACGCCGCTGATCTCCACGTCGCGCGCGTCGCCCAGCACATACTGGCGCAGCTTCACCGGCAGGAGCACGCGTCCCTGATTGTCCGCCTGCATGCCGGGATAGCTGAATTTCGCTATGTGCTTTAGCTGCTCCTGAACCGCGGGCTTGCGGCGGTTCAGGTGATATAGCTCATCCATCATTGCCTCAAAGGCGCCATCGGGGTAGATGGCGATGCCGGTGGAGTTTTCGTCGACGGTAAGGGTAAAGCTATCCCCCAGTGCCTTGCGATAGGCCGTGGGAATAATGATGCGTCCCTTGGCATCTATCGAGTGATCATAGCTTCCGAAGAAAGCGAATTTTTTCAAGGGCTTTGGCTGTTCAGAGGCATTTTCGCCGGAACGCGTTTCCTCATCCATCACCGTCACCCCTCTCTCCGTCTTTCCTCCACTTTGCACCCTTTTTAGGGTTATGACACCATTTTGCTCCACTTTTATTTCAAAGTCAATCCGTTCAAATTGGTTATTTCATCCAATTTGAAATAAAGCAATCATAAAATCAATCCAATTGTAAGAACAAATGTTCGCCACAATTTATCGAAACAAAAATAAGTGCCGAAACCCCTTTCATATCAATGGGTTTCGGCAAACACGAACATCTGTTTTCTTTTAAATATTTCAAGATTATTAAGAAATAATTTCATTTAATTTAGAATTATGAATCCTCCAAAATTCGAAGCGGTTGAAAGCCCAGAGCATCGCAGGAAGTCAGATGATATTCGATCCCTCCGCGTGTTCCCGTAAAACCAATCTTGATCCCCGCACCATGCAAATGGCCGTAAACCACATGCCTGACGCCATACTCTTCCAAGATTTCCGTAAATGCCGTTCCAACGCCATCCGCATATAAGGGCGGGTAATGCAGCATCACAATGATATCGACCGCCGGAAGCCTTCGGGCTTGGTCAAGTGACATGCGCAGCCTCATCAGCTCGCGCCGATAAACCTTTTCATCCTGCTCGCTCAAAGGCTGCTGCGGTGTGGGGAATGTCCATCCCCTCGTCCCACAGATCGCATGCCCCCGAAAAAGCAACGCATCGTTTTGAATCACCCGCATTCCTTCCGGAAGCGCCTCCCGTATCTTGCTCAGTGAGCTCCACCAATAGTCATGGTTTCCGCGCAAAAGAAGCTTCTCTCCCGGGAGTGTCGCAATGGCCCGCAGATCATCCATCGCATCCTTAAGCTGCATCGCCCAACTGATATCCCCCGGGATAAGCACAAGATCCTCCTCGGTTATCATGCGCCGCCAATGCTCGCTGATCGTCTCAAAATGGTGCTCCCAATGACTGCCAAAGACATTCATGGGCTTTTGCTCATGCCCCGGCAGATGGAGATCGCCAATTGCAAATATTGCCATTCTTCCCTCACTTTTCAGTTTACGAATTATAGATCCTCTTCATCCTCTTCGTTCTCTTCGCTTTCCTCATCCTCGATCACACTTTCAAGGGACAGTTCGCTTTCGATATCCCCAAATTCATTTTCAGGGATCTCCTCATGAATCTGCGGAATGACCTCATCCATGGTGCCTACGGAATTGAGCCCGATAGAGCTTTCGTTCACAACGGTCTGGGTCTCCTCCACCGAATCACTGCCGCTGTTTGCGTTCATCTCCTTCAGGCAGCTTAGGCAGACGTCACGCCCCGGAAGCGCCGGAGCCGCGTTACATATGGAGCACAGCTCCATATCATCCCCATCATGCGTTCCCTTCATTTCACGCAGGCAGACCTTGCACAGCTTTTCTGTTTCCTGGATATAATTCAGTTCGCAGCGAGGGCATTTGACGAGTTTCATCTGTCGGTTCCTCCTCTATGTTAAGCGGACAAAGCCGCTTGAAAACATTGCCATGGAAAGTATTTGGCAATATCATTGCAAAATTAAATCTTATTTATTACGATTATATTACGCTTTTCAGCGAATATATTTCACATTTGGAGGTGCCCCATGAACAAAAAACAGAAGCTAACCGCTCTTGCATTGACCATGAGCCTTGCCGCAAACACGAGCGCCCTCGCATCCGGCGCGCCAACCTCTCAATTCGGTTTCAAGGGGTGGCCCTACCGGCAGAACAGCGGCTGTTATTCGCAGGATACAAGCGGTACAACCTCAACACCCTGCACACCAGATGCGATAACCTGCACGCCAACTGCGGCCCCCACGCCTGATCCGACAGCTGAACCCACGGTGATTCCGACAACCGTGCCCACGGAGGCTCCGACAGCTGAGCCCACGGCGACTCCGACAGCCGTGCCCACGGCGACTCCAACGCCTAAGCCCGCGAATACTGGGAATCCTCCCTCCACAGACGATGATTATACTACGGGTTCCATAACCGCGCAAGAGGAAAATGCATTTCTTTTGCTCAGTCAGGATCGGGCCGCCAACGGTCGCTCAGCCCTGACGCTCGATCCCGCATTGTGCGATCTGGCAAGGCTTAAAAGCCGTGATATGTTCCTCAATAACTACTTTTCTCACACCTCCCCCACTTATGGCAGTGCCGCGCAGATGCTGTCCACCTATGGCTATGCATACACGGCGGTCGGTGAGAACATCGCTCACCACGCGACTGTGGAAAAAGCCGAGGCTGCATTCATGAGCAGCACCGGCCATCGTCAAAACATTCTCGGTACGCAATGGACCAAGGTTGGCATTGGCGTGTGGCTGGACAGTCAAGGCTATGTCTATGTAACCCAGCTTTTTGTCAGATAAGTCAAAGGGCCGTCATCCCCAAACCGGGACGACGGCCCCATGCATTCTACCGAACCCGAAAGCGCCTGGTAAACGCCATGCTTCCCCGCAGGTTGCCAAAGGTCGGTCGGGTGCTCCTGCTATAAGGATTCTCCCTCACTCCGACAGCACGCAGGATTCCCCGCCCCGCCATGCTCCCGCGCGGTCGCACATAGGTGCTTAACGCCATCGTCGTCCGTGTTTCTCCCTCCTCGGGAACGGGCCTGAACGGATTTTCCGATGCCTTCACGTGCGTAAACCTGTCAGAAAAGCGTGGCTCCGCGACCATGTGCCTTGGCAATGCAGGCAGCAGAACGGCCTCGCTGACCTGCAGGGCAGGACGCATCCATAAGTAGCTCTGCATGTAAACACTCCTTTCCATCGTGCCATAGGGCGGCTACCTCATGCTATGCTGCCGAATGGAAAGGGTGAGCGTTGTTCATCAGCGAACCTCGAAAGAACTGCGGCGTCGGGCCATTGGATCCTGCGCCGCAGTTTTCAGCATTGCGTTGTTCACAGCACTTCTTCATTGAGAAGGGTCTCGATTTTTTCCAGTAGCTTATCACGCCCCGTGAGATCCTCGCTTGAAAAGGGGATGATCTCCCACGGCTGCACCAGAAGTGCGCGGCAGATCGGGGCGATCTGCTTCATGCGCACACCTCGGCTGATCTTATCCGCCTTTGTCGCAACCACTGAAAACGGAATTTCCATCTGTCGGAAATACTGGTTCATAGCGATATCATCCCGCGTGGGCTCATGGCGGATATCCACCAAATGCAGCACATGAAACAGCCTTGTGCTCTCCTGGAAATACTGATCCATCATCGCGCCCCAGCGCTGCTTTTCCGTCTTATCCACCTTGGCAAACCCGTATCCCGGAAGGTCCACAAGATGGAACGAATCGTTGATGAGGAAAATATTGATCAGGCGCGTCTTTCCCGGCGTCGAGCTGGTTTTGCAGAGCTTTCTTCGATTACACAACGCATTGATCAGCGAGCTTTTTCCCACATTGCTTTTCCCCACCACCGCAAGCTGGGGAAGCGTGATAGGCGGCTGCTCGCGGTACTGCGCGAGGCTTGTCACGAAGGACGCCGATTTGATCTCCATGTCATGCTCCTTTGTATGTCGCGCTTTTTCCCGAATGTGTCACTGGCAGAGGTGTGTCAAGGGGCGGCTGAGCGACCACCGGTTCGCGCACGAGCGCCGCTCGGATAACCTCGCTCACGTCCTCAACGGCCCGGATCTCAATCCGCTCAAGCACACACGGCGCGACCTCCTCCAAATCCTTGAGGTTTTCGCGTGGGATCAACACCGTCGTGACGCCTGCGCGATAAGCTGCCATCAGTTTTTCCTTCAGGCCTCCGATGGGCAGCACCCTTCCACGAAGCGTAATCTCTCCCGTCATCGCGACGGACTGTCTCACCGGAATCGAGGTAAGAACGCTCACCAGCGCTGTCACCAGCGTGACGCCCGCGCTCGGGCCGTCCTTAGGCACAGCCCCCTCCGGAACATGGATATGGATATCATGCTGCTTAAAAAAGTCCGGCGATATGCCCCAGGGCTCGCAATGGGCGCGTACCCACGAAAGCGCCGCCTTGGCGCTTTCCTGCATCACGTCGCCCAGCTTGCCGGTGAGCTGAAGCGCCCCCGTCCCCTGCATGACCGCGCACTCCACGCTCAGCATTTCTCCACCGACGGTGGTGTAGGCCAGACCATTGACCACGCCGACGCGGTTTTCCTTTTCCAAGGGCTCGCGCATGTAGCGGACCGCCCCCAGATACTCCGTCAGCTTTTTGGGCGTAATCGTGACGCTTTCAACGTCCTTATCCAGCATCTCCACCACCGCCTTGCGCACCGTGCGCGCAAGGACGCGCTCCAGCTCGCGAACGCCCGCCTCACGCGTATATCCTTCAATGAGCGAGGAAAGCACGACATCGTTCATCCGGACACTGCGCGGCTTGAGGCCGTGGGCGGCAATCTGCTTGGGAAGAAGATGCTTTCTGGCTATTTTGAGCTTTTCCTCCTCCGTATAGCTGGAAACCTCGATGATCTCAAGGCGATCCAAGAGCGCGGGCGGAATCGTCTCCGTGCTGTTGGCGGTCGTGATGAACATCACGCGGCTTAAATCAAAGGGAAGCTCCATGTAGTGGTCTCGAAAAGCATTATTCTGCTCGCTGTCCAATACCTCCAGCATTGCCGACGCCGGATCGCCACGCATGTCGCTGCTCATCTTGTCGATCTCGTCAAAGAGGAAAACGGGATTCATCGTACCCGCCTGCTTGATGCCCGCGATGATGCGCCCCGGAATCGCCCCGATATACGTCCGACGATGACCGCGAATCTCCGCCTCGTCCCGCACGCCGCCAAGCGACATCTGCACGAATTTACGTCCGACAGCCGCCGCGATCGCCCTCGCAATGGATGTCTTTCCAACACCCGGAGGGCCTACGAAGCAAAGGATTGGACCTTTCATATCGTTCTTCATGCGCAGTACGGCAAGGTATTCGATGATGCGCTCCTTGACCTTGTCCAGGCCGCAATGATGCTCCTCAAGCACGCGGCGGGCACGCTTTAAGTCGAGATTATCCGTCGTCGCCTTGCCCCAGGGAAGATCGAGAATCCACTCCACATACGTCCGGCTGACGCCAATCTCCGGCGTACCAGGCGCCATATGGCTGAGGCGTTCCAGTTCCTTCTCGGCCTTCTGCCTGGCCTCGTCGTTCAGCGGCGTCTGCTCGAGCCTTTCGCGCAGTTCCTCCACATCCGTGCCGTCCTTGTCGCCAAGCTCCATCTGAATGGCCTTAATCTGCTCACGCAGATAGTAATCCTTCTGATTTTTCTCAATCTGCTTCTTGATGCGCGCCTGCACCTGCTTTTCCACGTCGGCCAGCTCGGTTTCGCGCAAAAGGATGCCGCACAGTGCCTCCAGTCTATCCTTGGCGTTGAGCTTTTCCAAAATCGCCTGACGGTCCTCCAGACGTGTCAGCACGTTGGCCGCAATGATATCGGCCAGCTGATCCGGCTTGTCCACATCCATCACGGAATGGAGCGTCTCCTGTGAAACGCGCATGCTCGCGGTACAGTATTCCTCGAAGAATTCATGCGTGGTGCGCACAAGTGCCTTGATCTCAGGCGTCTCCTGCACCGTCTCGGCCTTCACTGGCCGCACCGACGCGATCATGCAAGGCTCATTCTGCACAACGGAGCCCATCACCGCGCGCTGCGTCCCTTCGACCAGCACGCGGATGCTGTCGCCCGGCAGATTCAAGACCTGTTTGATTTGAGCAATCGTGCCTACGCGGCACAGATCGCTGATCTGCGGATCGTCAATCTCGGCGTCCATCTGCGCCACCAAAAAGATGCGCTGATCCTCCATCATGGCCTTTTCCAACGCGGCGACACTCTTTGCGCGTCCCACGTCGAAATGGAGTACCATATGAGGGAATACCATCATTCCCCGCAAGGGAAGCACAGGCAGGCGAACCAGCGTGCCTCTGCGTGTTGTCTCCTGCATACCTTTCCTCCCGATGCCCGAAAAAAGCGGACGTACTTGCGGCCGATGAAAAGGGCCGCGTGGAATGATTATATCTGCATTCACGGCGAATTGCAAGCGTTCGGGGCGGATTCACGGAAATGCCAGTCAGCCTTTGCCCGCCGCCGTCTGCTCCTCGGCGGCCAATACCGGCACGGGAGAAGCCGCCGGTGCGGCAGGAGCCTCCGAGGCCGCAGCATAGACCGGCAGGAGCATGCGATCCAGCGCTTCCTTCAACGTCGCGATCGGCTTAACCTCAATCGTGGTATGCTCAAAGCGCTCCATACGGTTGTCCATCGGAATGAGCACGGTGCTCAGGCCCGCGCGTTCCGCCGCCTCTACTTTGCCCGGAACGCCGCCCACAGGCTTAACCAGCCCGCGCACAGAAACCTCGCCCGTGACGGCGACATGCCCGTCAACGGCGCGCCCTGAAAGCGCGCTGGCCGCGACGACGGCCATGGCCACGCCAGCCGAAGGCCCGTCCACCGGCGTACCTCCGGGGAAGTTGATGTGCAGGTCGTACTCCTGGGTGTGGTAGCCCATGGCGTTAAGGAGCGTAATGACGTTTTCCAGCGATGCCCTGGCCGTCGACTTCCGCTTAATCTTGCGTCCCTCGGAGCCGATCTCTTCCTCCTCCACGATGCCGGTGATGGTCAGCTTGCCGCACCCCGGCTGCGCGACCGCCTCAATCTCCATCGTCGCTCCCTGATGGCTTCCGATAATGGCCAGGCCATGCACGACGCCCACGCGATTTTCCGTATCCGCCTTCTGATCGGGACGCGCGGCATAATGACCGGAGTAGACGACCCATTCCACGTCCTCCGTGCGGATATCGGTGCGCTCCTCAAGCTGGGCAAGGCCCGCGCACATCTGTACGATATTCACCGCGTCGCGGCCGCAGCTCGCGAACCGCCCAACCATCTCCGCGTCCTCATGCGTCATGGTAAATCCCGCGCGCTCCGCCGAATGATAGGCGATATCCGCGATTTCATCAGGCTCCAACGCGCGGAAGAACACCTCCATGCAGCGGCTGCGAAGCGCGGGGGATATTTCCTGCGGGCTGCGTGTCGTCGCGCCCACAAGGCGAAAATCTGCCGGAAGGCCATTTTTAAAGATATCGTGGATATAACGGGGAACGCCGGTATCATCGGCATTATAATACGCGGATTCCAGCATCACCTTGCGATCCTCCAGCACCTTGAGCAGCTTGTTCATCTGAATGGGGTGCAATTCGCCGATCTCATCAAGAAACAAAACGCCGCCATGTGCCTTGCTGACCGCGCCCGGTTTGGGCTGCGGGATGCCCTGGACGCCCAGCGGACCCGCGCCCTGATAGATCGGGTCATGAACGCTTCCGATGAGCGGATCAGCGATGGCGCGCTCGTCAAAGCGTACGCAGGTCGCGTCCATTTCTATGAAGGGGGCGTTGGACAGAAACGGCGTGCCCTTGCTTTTCTTCGCGGCCTCCAGCACGAGGCGCGCGGCACAGGTTTTTCCAATACCCGGAGGTCCATAGATCAATACATGCTGCGGATTTTTTCCGCACAAAATGGCCTTGAGGGACTTGATGCCGTCTTCCTGCCCCACGATGTCCGAAAACTTTGTCGGGCGCACGCGCTCGGCCAGCGGCTCGCTCAATTTGAGCGCACGCATCTTTTGCAGCTTATCGTATTCACGACCGCTTTCTCGGCGGTTTGACGGCTGCGTCTTGCGCTGCTGACGAAGCTGTGTATAGAAGTAAATGCCCACCACCAGGGTGACCAGTAGCTGAACGGCGAACAAAACTGCGCTGACCAACAGGAAAACCTCCATTCATGGGACGACTGCCCCTGTTCCAGAGTATCTTGTGAGAATCAGGGGCGTTCCATGTATGGGGGATGTTGGCAAAGTGGCCCTCCGAGCGCGGAAAAAAGCGGCCGTCAAAGCCTTTCCAGGCCTCGACGGCTGCTTTTTTAAGTCGTTTTTCCGCTCCGAATTTCGAGCGCCTTGTCCCAGATCCGATCCGCGACCTCACGCTTGGTCATCTTCTCAAGCGGTTCGACATTCACCTTTGTCACAAGCGTCACGATATTCGTATCCGTTCCAAAGCCAGCGTCTTCCTGGGTCACATCATTGGCGACAATCATATCCAAGTGCTTGCTTTCCAGCTTTTTCTCGGCGTTTTTAAGCACATCTTGCGTTTCCGCCGCAAAGCCGACCAACACCTGTCCCGCATGTCTGCGTTCCCCTACCGCCTTGGCGATATCGGGATTTTCCACAAGCTCCAGCATCAATCTTCCGCTCGGGTTTTTCTTGATCTTCTGCTCGGAAACCTGAGCCACTCGATAATCTGCCGGCGCGGCCGCCTGCACGATCACGTCCTGACCGTCGCAGCGCGCGAGCATTTCTTCATACAAGCTCATGGTCGAAGTGACCGGAACGGTTTCAACGTCCCTTGGCGCGGCAATTTTCACGGGGCCGGACAGGAGCGTTACGTGCGCGCCGCGCGCCCGCGCCGCCTCGGCCAAGGCATAGCCCATCTTACCGGACGAGTCGTTTGTGAGATAGCGAACGGGGTCAATGCGCTCTACCGTCGGGCCGGCCGTAACCAGCACATTCATACCCTCCATGTCCCGCCTGGGACAAAGAAGGGCGACAACCGCTTCCACGATGGCCTCCGGCTCGCTCATTCGTCCCGCGCCCGTATCTCCACAGGCCAGAAAACCGCTTTCTGGCCCGATGGTTCTGACGCCGCGCCTAAGAAGCGCCGACACATTTTCCCGCGTAGCCTCCGCCGTCCACATGCCCGTATTCATCGCGGGCGCGAGCAAGACAGGCGCCTTGGTGGCGAGCAATGTGGTGGAAAGCATGTCGTCGGCCAGACCATGCGCGAGCTTTGCGATCAGATTCGCCGTGGCGGGCGCCACAAGCATCACGTCCGCCTTCTGTGCGAGGGAGATGTGCTTTACATCCCATGACTCCGTGCGGGAAAATGTGTCCACGCACACGGGACGGCAGCTCAACGTCTCAAATGTAAGCGGCGCTACCAGCTTGGTGGCGTTCTGCGTCATAATGACGTCCACCTCAGCATGCAGCTTGCGGAGGCGGGAAACCACCTCGCAGGCCTTATACGCCGCGATGCCGCCGGTCACGCCCAGCACCACATGCTTGCCCGTGAGCATATCAGCCCTCCAGCTCGGGATCGCGCTCATAGGTCAGAAGGCCGCGGTTGATCTCCTCCACGGCGATCTTAAGCGGCTTCATGTCCTTGGGATCAATCAGCGGCTGGGCGCCATCCACCAGCTGACGGGCGCGCTTGCTGGCCTCGACCACCAGTGTATAGCGGCAGTCCACCTTCTCACTCAGTTCAACAATCGTCGGTTGTACGATAGCCATTTGAGTTTCCTCCTTTTAAACGTTGAATATTTGGTCACCGTTCGGGAATGGTGGGATGAAAACGATTTGTGCGCTGCTTTTCCGCATTGACAATCGCCTGAAGCTGGGAAAAAGCAAGCTCAAGATTGTCGTTGATAACCGCATACTGATAACGATCAATCTTCTTTACCTCGCCATAGGCATTGTTCACTCGCCGGTCGATCTCAACGGGATCATCCGTGTTGCGGGTATGCAGACGCACGCGGAGCTCCTCAAAGCTCGGAGGCAGGATGAATACGCTCACATAATCGACCGCGCGCTCCATTACGCTGATCGCTCCCTGCGGGTCGATGTCCAGAAGCACGTTATAACCATCCGCCATCATCTTCTCCACGGGCTCACGGAGCGTTCCGTAGTGATGCCCATGCACGGTCGCATGCTCAAGAAAGGCATCCTCTCTGACCAGCCGATCGTATTCCTCGTCGGTGATAAAATGATAATGCACACCGTCAATCTCGTCATAGCGAGGCTCTCGGGTGGTCACACTGCATGAAAATCGGAAGCTCGGGTCGCTGTCTATCAGCTTTTTGACCAGAGTGCCCTTGCCCGTGCCAGAAGGTCCCGAAACAATGAGCAGCATGCCTGTGCGTCGTATGTCCAGCGCCATGTCCTAGTCCTCCTTCTCTTCCTCCCGCGAGGTGGCCTCATATGCTCCCAATCGTCCGGCGATGGTCTCCGGCTGGATGGCCGAAAGTACCAGATGATCGCTGTCCAGTTGAACCGCCGCGCGGGTACGGCGGCCCTGCGTGGCGTCAATCAGCCGTCCGCGTTCGCGCGCCTCCTGAATCATTCTCTTGACAGGCGCACTGTCTGGACTGACAATGGCCACAATGCGGTCAGTAGCAATCAGGTTGCCAAAACCGATGTTAATAAGCCGAATCACCCTAGCCCTCCTTAGACCGCGTTCTGCACCTGCTCACGCAGCTTTTCGATCACGCACTTCGCCTCGACAACGCATCCGGCGATTTCCGCGTCGGACGCCTTGGAGCCGATGGTGTTCACCTCTCGATTCATCTCCTGCAAAAGGAAATCCAGCTTGCGTCCCACCTCTCCGCCATTCTGGACGCTATCGGAAAACTGCGCGATATGACCCTCCAAGCGGCTAAGCTCCTCGTCTATAGCGCAGCGATCCGCCATGATCGCCACCTCCTGCGCCACACGCTGGGGATCCATCTCGCCGATATTCCATTCCTCCAACCGTGCCAACAGCCGCGCGCGATACTCATCCGGCACCTGAGGAGCCCGCTTGAAGATTCGCTCTCGAAGCTCGCTCAGTCCGCTCAGGTTGCTCAAAAGGTCGTCACGCAGATGTGCTCCCTCGCGCTCCCGCATGGAAAGGAGAGCCGTCAGCGCGCCGTCAAACGCCTCCCTCGCCAGTTCGCTTACCGCCTCGACGTCCTCATCGGCCTGTGTGATGGTCAGCGCGCCGCTCAGCGTCAGCGCCTCAGCGACGCTTGCACGGCGGTAAGGCTCAATCAGCTTCTGCGCATCATGCAGCGCCTGATGAAAGGCCTCAAGGCGTGCTTCATCCACCCGCATTTCCATCGCGTCGGTACGGATGTTTTGATAGGTAACAAACACATCCACATGGCCGCGCTTGATTCCGCCTTGATTGACGCAATTACGCAGCGTATCTTCCAAAAAGGTCAAATTTTGGGGCAAGCGCATGGAAAGATCCAGAAAACGATGGTTGACGGTCTTGAGCTCGATGGTTATTTCACGACCGTCGCGGCAGGCTCGGCAGCGTCCATAGCCCGTCATGCTCTGCATGAAGCCGCTCGCCTCCTTAATGATTAAAGTAATCTTTATTATAGCATTTTCTCCGTCAAAATACAAGTTTTCACTTAGAATTTCTCATTGAAGGGAAATGGAAGAAGAACCGAAAGCGTCCCGCGCCTCTGACGGCTGCATGGACAAGGTTTCCAAACCAATCAGCAGCGACATGGATCTGCACTTCTTTTTCCCTTTGCCTTTCAGCGCTATTGGTTATGCTCATTCGACCCTTCTTAAGACATCGTTCATGAAACTCCTTATCCACTCTTGCTTTCCCGAGCGTTATGAACCTACCACAGCCTCCGATGTGGCCCAAGGTCGTTCCTGAAACCAGACGAGCGCATTCTTTCGCAGGTCTGACATCTATCGTATTTTATATTTTTTCTATTCTCATCATCCGATTGGATGATGAGATTTCTTCCGCAAAAAAAGATTTTTTTGAATTTTAGGGGTTGACAATCAGAAGAGTTGGTGTATAATAATCTTCGCTGGTTGAAACACAGCATATCGCGAAAAGCGATGGTTATGCACCATTAGCTCAGTTGGTAGAGCACCTGACTCTTAATCAGGGTGTCCAGGGTTCGAGCCCCTGATGGTGTACCAGTAGAAGACCCCGAAGCATTTGAAGATGTTTCGGGGTTTTTATATTTTGAAAAAGGAAATGGACTGCGCTTCAAGGAACGGACAAGTGAAAAAAGAGACCTCCTGTTGTGGAATGCATTATATGTGCGCTGTTCTGGATCTGTGTGGCAGAGTTGTTCTTGCATGGCGACTTGGTAATGTTATGACCGCTTCTTTGGTTACAGATACAATCCGCGATGCTCTGCAACAAGAAAATGTCTCTGATGGACTTACACTCCACAGTGACCAAGGGTCGCAATACACATCGCAAGCATACTCTGAGCAAAAAATACCACTTTGCACCCTCTATGTCCAGTCCTGATTGCCCCTATGACAAAGCGGCTATGGAAAATTTCTTTGGCACCTTGAAAACCGATTGTTTGTATCGTTCGTATTTCTCTTCCAGTGATGAACTTCTCCAGATTATCTCTGAATACGTTTATTTCTACAATTTTGAGCGTATTTCTCTCAAAAACGGCCTTACTCCTATTCAATTCAAGAGCAAGGCTGCGTAAACTATTCTTACTTCTACTTCAGGACTCTTCTTTTTTCTGTCCTCCAATGAGGATACCGTCCATTTCTTTGCGCCTCTATTCCAGACCTGCCTTGCGTATGCAGCGCTTTAGCCATCCGCCTTGCAGATAATAGATAATGAACAGGATCGAGGTCACCAACCATGTGATCGGATAGCTCAGAATCACGGTCGTCAGGGTATGATGGAGCGGGACGACGCCGAGAATCCACACGACACGCAGCAGGCAGACGCCGGTCAACGTAAACAACGTGGGAATGAGCGAATCGCCAGCGCCGCGAACCGCGCCAGACAGCACCTCTACGCAGATGTAGGTGATGTAGGTGGGCACCAGCAGCCGCAGGATTGCCAATCCCTGCTCGACCACGCTTGCGTCATCGGTGAACATTCGATAGAGCGTTTCTCCGAACAGCAGGAGGAACGCGCTCAGCGCCACCGTTACCCCCGTCGCCATCAAAAGGCAGACGCGCACACTTTTTTTCACACGGTCATACTGCTTCGCGCCGAAATTCTGTCCCACAAAGGTCGTAATGGCGATGCCGAAGGCGTTGATGGTCATCCAGAACAGGCCGTCCAGCTTTCCATAGGCCGTCCATGCCGCCAGCACATCTGTCCCAAAGCCGTTGACGCTGGCCTGAATGATGACGTTGGAGAGGGAATACATCACCGACTGAAGTCCCGCCGGCAATCCGATGCGCACGATCCGATCGAGCAGATCGCCATAGAAGCGGATTTTTCGCGGTTCAAGCCGATAGGCATAAGGCGTGCGCACCAGCGTAAACGCCACCAGCACGGCGCTGACTGTCTGGGACAGGATTGTTGCCAGCGCCGCGCCCGCAACGCCCATTTCCAATCCAACGACCAACAGGATGTCCAACAAAATGTTGACCATGCACGCACAAATCAAAAACAGGAGCGGACGACGAGAATCGCCCACCGCGCGCAGGATGCCTGAACCAATATTGTAGATCATCGAAGGGATCATTCCCGCGAAATAGATACGGATATAGGTCACCGCATGCCCCATCACGTCCTGCGGCGTATCCATCAGCGCCAAAGCAGCGGGACACAGCAAAATGCCCAGCACCGTCAGGACGGCGCCGCCTGCCAACGCCAGTGCCGCAGCGGTATGTACCGTATTTCCCACTTCCTGGTAACGCCTGCCGCCGAAAAACTGCGAGAGGATGACCGTCGTGCCGGAGGAAAGGCCGACGAAAAAGCCGACCACCAGATTGATCAGATTGCCGGTCGCGCCGCCCACAGCCGCCAACGCTTCCTTGCCGACAAACTTGCCAACAATGATCGCGTCAACCGTATTGTAAAGCTGCTGAAAAAAGGTGCCTAGCAGGATGGGAAAAAAGAAGCTGAGCAGGTTTTTCCAGATCACGCCCTCCGTAATGCTGTTGCCCACGCCACCCTTCACATGCCTTTGCGTCATATCACTGCCTCCAGGGAGAAATGCTCGTATGAATCTATATCATATCCGGCCGCATTTGTCCATAGAAAGTGAATTGTCTTTTTCAGAACTGTCCCTCACCATCTCGTCACCCAGCTTCCACGCCGTATACGTGCCCGCTTCCACATAGCCCAGCTTTCGGGCAAGCGCGGCGGACGCGGGGGTTGCCGCATCCCAGCTCGGATACAGATTCCGCTCCATGCACATAAGGATGAGCTTCGAACAGCAGGCAGCCGCGATGCCGCGTCGGTACATATCCTTACGCGTCTCCACCTGAATCTCAATGCCCCGGCTATATCGCGTATAGGAGGCCGCGCCGCCTACCAGCTCGCCGCCCCTCAGCGCGGCAACGCCCAGGCCTCTCGCTAAAAAATCCTCCGCGTCGCGAAATTGTAAGCAGAAATCCCTGGACCACTTTTCCTTAAGCGCCCGGTGATATAGCTCCCTGTCGAACGGGCGCAGCTCGATTTCCTTGGGAAGCGCGGAAATCAGGCCGTTCAGCCGTATCGGATCAAAATTCTCGCCGCCCTTATGAAAGGCGCAGCGTTTCGTCCGAACAGCGTCTTTCCCGAACACCCGCTCGATCAGCACGTTAAGCGTCTCTCCGCGCGCCGCCAGGATGCGGAAGCTTTCGTCGTGCCATGCGCGCCAGCTCTCCAGCAGTCTGCACGGCTCGTCGGAGCCTCCATCGCCCGCAAGGAACAAAAAATCTGCGCACTCCACAAGCGCGGCGCGCGGCGGATCCGCCACGATCCATACATGTCCCATGCAGCCCTCCAGCGCCGAGTAAATCAGCGTGTCCTCCCATCCGTTAAAAAGGGACGCGACACATTCAATCGTCCGCGCCCCTGCTTTTCTCAAGTCATTTTCCATTCCACTAGCTCCTTTTGAATATAGGAAAGCGACAGCAGCTTTTCCTTGACTTCCTCCACACTGAGCAGCCGCGTATTGTTGGAATTAAACTCCCGAAGCGGATTGCGCTCCTGCTCGCCCTGGACAAAATATTTGTCATAGTTCAGATCTCGATAGTCCGATGGAACGCGATAGAAGTCCCCCATATCGACGGCATGCACGCATTCCTCATTGGTCAAAAGCGTCTCGTACATCTTTTCGCCATGGCGGATGCCGATGACCCGTATCGAGTTGGATGCATGGAAGACCTCTCTGACGGCTTGTGCCAGGACGCCAATCGTGCAGGCCGGCGCCTTCTTTACCAGGATATCGCCACTATGCGCGTTTTCAAAGGCGAAGAGAACCAGCTCCACCGCCTCCTCCAGGCTCATGATAAAGCGTGTCATATCAGGATGCGTGACCGTCAGGGGCTTTCCCGTCTTGATCTGGTCGATAAACAACGGGATTACCGAGCCGCGGGAGCACATAACGTTTCCGTAGCGCGTGCCGCAGATCAGCGTGTGATCGGGGCTGACCGTGCGCGTTTTCGCCACGAACGTCCGCTCCATCATTGCCTTGGAGATTCCCATCGCGTTGACGGGATAGGCCGCTTTGTCCGTCGATAAGCAAATGACCTTTTTGACGCCTTCCTCAATACAGGCCGTCAGCACGTTGTCCGTTCCCAGCACGTTGGTCTTGACAGCCTCGATAGGAAAAAATTCACAGCTTGGAACCTGCTTAAGCGCCGCCGCGTGAAAAAGATAATCCACACCGTGGATCGCGTTTTTCACGCTGGAAAGCTCCCGCACGTCTCCTATATAATACTTGATCTTATCGTTTTGATAGCGATGACGCATATCATCCTGTTTTTTTTCATCACGGCTGAAAATACGGATTTCCCCGATATCGGTGTCAAGAAAGTGCTTAAGCACCGTTTCTCCGAAGGATCCCGTCCCGCCGGTAATCATCAGCGTCTTTCCGGAAAAGGGCGTCATGGTTATTCCTCCTCGGTATTTTTAAGCACATTTCCCGTCAGGCGATGCAGAACCTCCCGATAGGCTTCCTCCACATCGCCCAGGTCATGACGGAAACGGTCGATGTCGAGCGGCTCATGTGTTCGTGCGTCCCAAAAGCGGCAGGTATCCGGCGAAACCTCGTCCGCCACCATAATTTCTCCCTTATAGCGGCCAAATTCCAGCTTAAAGTCAATTAACTCTATATTGATATCGCGCATGCATTCGCTCACGATCTCATTTACGCGGAGGCTTAGCTCCTCCATGCGATGGATTTCCTCCACCGTCGCAAGCGACATCGCCGTAATATGGGTAAGGTTGACAAGCGGATCCTCCAACTCGGGATCCTTCAGGCAATATTCCACCACCGTGTTTTTCAGCCTCGTACCGTCCGGATAGCCGATGCGCCTAGCAAGGCTTCCTGCGACGATATTGCGCACCTTAACCGTCACCGGAATGATCCCGACCCGCCGCACCAACGAGCAACGGTTATCAATCCGGCGGATAAAATGATTGGGCACACCCTTTTGAGTCAGCAGCGTAAACATGTATTCGCAGATCAGGTTGTTGATCTCGCCCTTGCCAATGATACGCCCTCGCTTTAACCCATGGAAGGCAAAGGTTTCATCCCGGTAATAGACAACCGCCTCGTCAGGATTTTCCGTGGCATAAAGCCGTTTTCCCTTTCCCTCAGCGATCATATCCGTGATATTGCTCATGCGTCCTCCCCTATGCTCTCTTGCACATTGCATTTGGTTCGACCTATTGTAACACGGTTCGAGACCATGCGCAAGCGCCGTCACGCCAAACCCTCGACATCCATTGTCTATTCTTTTCATCTTTCCGCTCCTAATATTCGAATCATTTTTTCATAATTTTGTATTAAAAAAATTCTATTTGTCATTTTTTATTGACAAACTTATCCAAACATACTATAATTATCTGAGTTTTTGAAAAGCCATTCATCACGAACGGCAAAAATGCATAAGGAGTGGATCGTATTATGTGTCATGATATCATTGCCGCTATCGAGTGCAACGACAAGCTGTTTACCCGCCTGGAAAAAACAGTTGCGCAGTATGTGCTCGCCCACGCCCGTGAGGTGCTAACCCTTAGCATCTCGGAGCTTGCGTTCAACTGCGGCGTTGCCGTGAGTACCGTCTTCCGTTTCTGTCAGTGCCTTCAGCTCAGCGGTTATCGGGAGTTTCTCCTACAGCTTGCGATTGCGCTGGAAAAGCGCGATTCCATCAAGTGGGCCAGCAAGAACTGCGACATTTCCATCATCGATGAGCTGTTTCAAAAGCGTCTTGTGCTTCTTCATGAAATGTATGAATTGCTGTGCAATACGGATTTCAATGAGGCCATCGATCGGATTGAGGCAGCGGATCGGATTGTGCTTGTCGGCATTGGCGCCTCTCTGGGAATCATCATTAATGCGTATCATCGTCTGCTTTCCATCAGCACGCGCGTCTTTTTCGCGCCAGAGGAACACACTCAGACGCTTCTGACAAACAGCCTGACCGAAAAGGACGTTGTCATTGTCTTCTCTTGTGTCAGAGAAACGTCGGAGTCGGCTTCTGTAGTGGAGGTCGTGAAGCGCAGCGGCGCGTATCTAATTATGCTCGCTCCCTCCTCCGCCTCCGATCCGGGTGCCCTGGCGGATTGGACGTTCACCGGCGCGTCCCATTACGATAACCTGCTTGATCAGCTGGCCTTCTTCGAATCATATACCTTTATCATAGACGTGCTTTGCGGTCTGTACCGTACAAAATGCATAGACCCTATCGATGGTTTGCCTATCCTGCCCTTTAAGACATAACCGCTTCTGTTGAGGCATGGATTGAAACGGCACAGAAAATGTAAAACGTGATCCAATTGCCTCGGCGTTTTCGGCAAAGGGATGCGTCAACCTGTTTGTTAGACTGGTGCGTCGGCTTCTTGCCTGTGAGCGATCAATTCCGCCTTCGGGCGATATTAGCAACTCCTCCACCATCATTTCTCATCGGAACAGGCATGAGAAAACCCCCTCCGAAAAATCGAAGGGGGTTTGCGTAAGAATCAGTACTTGCGCTTGCGTGCAGCTTCAGCCTTCTTTTTGCGTTTTACGCTAGGCTTCTCATAATGCTCACGCTTGCGAGCCTCTGCCAAAACACCTGTGCGAGCACATTGACGTTTGAACCGCTTCAGAGCGCTTTCCAGGGATTCATTTTCGCGGATGCGTACCTCGGACACTGTTATCCCTCCCCTCGCTCATCTCGTCTCCTGCCCCAAATATCTAACGCATTAAGAGCATAAGACGACTGTATCGTTATTATAGCGCTTATCCTTTGCCGCGTCAACCATGAATTTTGAATTGGATGTAAATTGAATGTAAATTTCGTCTTCTCATCACGCCATGCGCTCGGACAGGTTTTCGCCACCTAGAACATGGTAATGCATGTGCTTGACCGTCTGGCAGGCGTTTTCACCGCAATTGTTGACGATGCGATATCCCCCCTCCTCCAGGCCCAGCATTTTGGCCACTTTAGCACAGGTTCGCAGACAGGCGGCAAGCTCGTGATCGCTCAGTTCCTCATTGTGCGCCACGTCGGGCGTATGCTTTCTGCTGATTACCAGCACATGCGTCTTCGCCTGCGGGGCGATATCATAAAAGGCATAGGTATCCTCGTCCTCATAGACCTTTTTCGACGGAACCTCGCCCGCCAGGATTTTGCAAAACAGACAATCCTGCATAAATGTCCCCATCCTTTCCGTATGAAAATGATATCGTTTTTTATTCCACGACCGAACCGCTCATTCCTTCCTCGGTGAGCGCTTCCAAGCGGACATTTACAACCGCCCCTGCTTTGCCCCCCTCCGTGCGGACATGAATGTACTCCGGCGTATATCCGGCCATGCCTCCGTCGGGAAGGGGATCCTCCAAAAGCACCGGTGCAATTCTGTCAAGAAAACGCTTCCGGTAGTCCCATGCGAGCGCGCCGCCCAAAGCGATCAGCCGTTTCACGCGCTCCGCTTTGACCTCCTCGGGCACCTGATCGGACATTCCGGCCGCTGGCGTCCCTTCCCTAGGGCTGAAGGGAAAGACGTGCAGACGGGCAAAGCCAATCTCTTCGCAGAAACGAAGCGTTTGCGCAAACATCTCCTCCGTTTCCCCCGGAAAGCCCACAATCACATCCGTGGTGAATGCCGCGTCCGGCCAGGCCGTATGGATACGCCGGACGGCCTCGCGAAACTGCGCGGTATTGTAGCCCCGCTTCATGCGCCTGAGCACGTCGTCGCTGCCACTTTGGAGCGCCAGATGAAACTGCGGACAAACCTTCCTCATCGCGCTCAGTTCCCGAACAAACGCCTCCGTCGCGGCTCTTGGTTCCAGAGACCCCAGCCGCACGCGCTTAACGCCCTCGGGGGAGCATGCCGCCCTGACCGCCTCGGAAAGCGGCGGACGTCCCTGCAAGTCCCGTCCGTAGCTGGTCAAATGGATGCCAGTCAGCACCAATTCCTGAAAGCTGGCCTTTGCCAGCGCCTCGGCTTCTCCCCTGATCGCCTCCAACGGACGTGAGCGCACATTTCCGCGGACGGATGGGATGATGCAGTAGGTACAATGATTATCGCAGCCCTCCTGAATCTTCATAACAGCGCGGGTATGCCCCTGATGACTGTGGATCGTCAGCGGCTCATACGGAGCGTTCTCGATCCCGTCTACCGCGACGATCTGTTCGTTTTGAGCGATCGCCCGCTCCAAAAGCTCCACCACACGCGCGCGATACTGCGTGCCCAAGATCAATCGTGCGCCAGTCTGACGGAGGGTCTCGCCCATCCGCTGCGCAAGACAGCCCGTCACCACAAGCTCGGCCTGCGGATTGCGTCGGCGGCATCGGCGGATGAGCTGCATGCTCTTTTTGTCGCCCGTGCCGGTTACGGTACAGGTGTTCACCACGTACACGTCGGCCACGGTGCCCTCCGGCACAGCGGCGTATCCGCACGCCTCGAACCGCTCCAGCATCGCCTGTGTATCGTATTGGTTGACCTTGCAGCCAAGCGTGGTAAAGTGAACGGTCTTTTGCATCCGTTTCCTTCTCCTTCAATCGGATATCACATTTCTTCAAGCGCGCTCCACAACACGCTCAGCGCGCACAATCCCGCGGTTTCCGTCCGCAGGATACGCCTACCAAGCGTAACGCTGAAAGCCCCCGCGTCCTGAAGCGCCTGCCATTCCGTCCATGAAATGCCGCCCTCTGGTCCAATGACAACACAGACTTTTTGAGGCACGCCATGTTTCCGGATGTGCTCCCTCACCGCCTGGGACAAGGGGAGCGCGCGCTCCTCCTCCCATGCCACCAGCACCATATCAGGTCTTTCCTCCTCAAGCCGCTTCAACGCCTGTGAAAAAGAAACCGTCCGCGCGACCTCGGGCACATGCGCACGTCCGCTCTGCTTCGCGGCCTCCAAGGCGATACGGTTCAGCCGTTCGCACTTTTTCTCCGTCCTCTCGGTCTTATCGGCCTTGGCCACGCTTCTTTCCATTTCCACAGGCCATACCGACCACGCGCCCAGCTCCGTCGCCTTCTGGATGATCCATTCCAGCTTGTCCGCCTTGGGCAGTCCCTGCCAAAGCGTCACGCTCGTACCGCTCTCTGGTGAGGGAAGCTTCTCTCCCACCAGCGCGATGGACGCCTTTTCATTTACCAGCATCAATTCCGCTGTCCAGAGTCCTTCTCCGTCCAGCAGCTGAACCTCTTCACCCGTCCGAAGCCTCAAGACCCTTGCCGCATGAACGCTTTCCTCCTGAGAGAGCGTCACTTGCTGTCCCTGACCGGTGATCGGTGTTTCCACATAGAAGCGGTGCATTATCTGGCCTCGTTTCTCAGAGCCAGCGCGACCCACTCGCCCTTTTCGACGCGATCATAGACGGTATAGCCCGCTTCCTTCGCCGCGTCCAGCACGTCCTGTTCTCGCTCTCGGATGATGCCGGAGCAGATCAGCAGCCCGCCGACCTCCAAATGGCGCGTGAGAGGGCCGGCCAGCATGCGGATCGCGTCCGCCACAATATTGGCCGTCGCCAGTTCGCAGGGCATCGCCTCGCTCTTGCACAGATCGCCCACGACCACGCGCACCGTGTCTTCAACGCCGTTGAACGCGATATTCTCCTTCGCCACCTTGACCGCGTCGGGGTCGATATCGATGGCGAGCACCTCCTTGGCCCCCAGCCTCGCAGCCGCGATGGCGAGGATGCCGCTGCCGGTGCCCACGTCCATCACGCGCATATCGGCCCTGAGATGCTTTTCCAAAAGCCTCATGCACATGTTGGTCGTCTCATGCGTGCCGGTGCCAAACGCCATCCCCGGGTCAAGCTCGATCACAAGGTCATCCGGCTTCGCGGAATAGCTCTCCCATGTCGGCTTGACGACCAGCCGCTTTCCGACACGGAAGGGCTTATAATATTTCTTCCAGTTTTCCGACCAGTCCTCATCGGCGACGTTCTGCATCTCCAGCTCCAGCGTGCCCAGGTCAATGCCAAAATTGTCGGACTTCAGCTCCTTCAGCCGCCCGTGCACGTTTTGGAGCACGTCATGCGTATGCTCATCCAGCGCAAACCAGCCCTTGACCAGCACGTCCTCCGGCATTTCATCCAGGAGCTTGGGGTCGTACAGCTCCCAATAGACCCCCGCCCTGCGGGGATCAGGGACGTCCGCACGATCGACAATCTCCGTGCCGGCCGCGCCCAGGGTCATCAATTCATCGCTGATGATATCGCTTCCCACCGTCGTGGTGTGAATGATTGCCTCGCACCATTTCATCCGGGAACACCTCCATGTATGGCAGACGCCAAAAAGCGTGCGCAAAGCACGCCTTTTGGCGCTTGATCAGTTGTTGAATATCTCCTTGATCTTATCGGCAAAGGTCTTGCGGCCCTCGTACTCCTTGCCGCCCAGGCTTTGCTCAAGCTGGCGGAGCAGATCCTTTTGCTTTTCATTGAGCTTGCGAGGCACCTCGACATGTACCGTCAGGATCAGATCGCCCTTCAAGCCATTCTTGAGGGATGGAATTCCCTGCCCCTTAATGCGGAATTCCGTACCCGTCTGCGTGCCCTCGGGGAGGCGCTGCTTGACCGGCTTTTCAAGCGTCGGCACATCGATCTCCGCGCCCAGCGCAGCCTGTGTGATGCTGATAGGCATTTCCAGCAGGAGATTGTTGCCGTCGCGCTTGAACAGCTTGTGCGGCTTCACCGACACCGTAATGTAAAGATCGCCTGCCGGACCGCCGCGCATACCTGGCTCGCCCTCGCCGCGCTTCACCATGCTCACGCCGTCCTGAATGCCCGCGGGGATACGCAGCTTTAGATTGCGCTTGCGCCGCACATGGCCCGTTCCGCCACAATTCGTGCATTTTTCCTTGATGATTCGGCCCTCGCCATGGCAGGTCGGGCAGGTGCGGACGGTTACCATAAAGCCTCCGCCCGTGCGCACCTGTCCTGAGCCCTTACAGGTCGGGCAGGTCTGAGGCGGCGTGCCGGGTTTCGCTCCAGTGCCGCCGCAGGTATCGCAACTCTCGTTGCGGAAGAAATCGACGCTCTTCTCGCAGCCGAACGCCGCCTCCTCAAAGGTGATGGTGATGCGATGCTGCAAATCATTTCCTGCCACGGGGCCATTGCGCCGCGACTGTCCGCCCACGCCGCCGCCAAAGAAGGTATCAAAAATGCTCTCAAAGCCGCCCATACCGCCAAAGCCGTTGAAGTCAAAGTCTCCGGCCCCACCGCCCATCTGCGGGCCGTCAAAGCCGAACTGATCATACTGTTGGCGCTTTTTCGGGTCGCTCAATACCTCGTTGGCCTCATTCAGCTCCTTGAAGCGCTCCTCGGCCTGCTTGTCATCGGAATGCAAATCAGGGTGACATTCCTTCGCCTTTTTTCGATATGCGCTTTTGATCTCGGCGTCGGTCGCGTTCCTGCTTACGCCCAGCACCTCATAATAGTCGCGCTTTGCCAAAAGCTCACCTACTTACTTTCGTCAATACATGCTTCAATCCCCTTCCCCACGTTTCCGTCGGGAAAGGGGATCGCGCACACAGGCGGCGGCCTCGAAGCCCTGCTCCGAAGCGTCCCCCCTCTTTTACTTCACTTCCGCGTCCGCGTCAATGGTGCCGTCGTCGTTGACCTGCGCACCGCCATCGGCTCCGCCGTTCTGCGCGGTCTCCTGCTGATAGAGCTTGCCGAAGATCGCATAGACCTTCTGGGTCATTTCCTCCATCGCGGACTTGATTGCCTCGGGATCGTTACCTTCGCGCACCTTCTTAAACTCGTCGATCTCATGCTGCACGGTCTCCTTGTCGGCGGCGTCCAGCTTGTCGCCGTTCTCGCGCAGCTGCTTCTCCATCTCGTAGATCAGGGTGTCGGCGCGATTCTGCACCTCGACCTCTTCCTTGCGCTTCTTGTCCTGCTCGGCGTACTGCTCGGCTTCCTTCACACGCTGGTTGATCTCATCCTCGGTCATATTGGTGGAGGCGGTGATGGTGATCTTCTGCTCGTTGCCGGTGCCCTTGTCCTTGGCGGATACATTTACGATGCCGTTGCGGTCGATGTTGAAGGTAACCTCGATCTGCGGCACGCCGCGCGGCGCGGCGGGAATGCCGGTGAGCTGGAAGCGGCCAAGAGTCTTGTTGTCATACGCCATGGGGCGCTCGCCCTGAAGCACATGGATCTCAACGGCGGTCTGGCCATCGGCTGCGGTAGAGAACACCTGCGATTTGCTGGTGGGGATGGTGGTGTTGCGCTCGATGAGCTTGGTGAAGATATGGCCCTCGGTCTCAAGTCCCAGAGACAGCGGCGTTACATCCAGCAGCAGCACGTCCTTGACCTCGCCGCCCAGAACGCCCGCCTGGATGGCCGCGCCCACAGCCACGCACTCGTCGGGGTTGATTCCCTTGAAGGGATCCTTGTTGGTGATCTTCTTCACGGCCGCCTGCACAGCGGGAATACGGGTGGAGCCGCCCACCAGAATGATCTTGTCGATCTGCTCGACGGTGAGGCCAGCGTCCTTCAGCGCCTTATTGACCGGCTCAATGGTCTTTTCGACCAGATCGGCGGTGATCTCATCAAACTTGGCGCGGGTCAGCGTCATATCCAGATGCTTGGGGCCAGTGGCGTCGCTGGTGATGAAGGGCAGGTTGATATTGGTGGACATCACGCCGGACAGGTCGATCTTCGCCTTCTCGGCGGCTTCCTTCAGACGCTGATAGGCCATCTTGTCCTGACGCAGGTCAATGCCGTTTTCGCGTTTGAAGGCATCGGCCACATAATTGATGATGCGCTCGTCGAAGTCGTCGCCGCCCAGGCGGGTATCGCCATTGGTGGCCAAAACCTCGAACACGCCGTCGCCGATCTCAAGCAGGCTTACGTCGAAGGTGCCGCCGCCCAGATCGTATACCAGAATCTTCTGGCCGCCCTCCTTATCAAGGCCATAGGCCAAAGACGCGGCGGTCGGCTCGTTGATGATACGGAGAACCTCCAGGCCCGCGATGCGGCCCGCGTCCTTGGTCGCCTGACGCTGGCTGTCGCTGAAATAAGCGGG
>CAYQCL010000016.1:0-47583 GCA_964416065.1 uncultured Oscillospiraceae bacterium
GGGTTGGCGGCGTAGCCTACAACACGGGAAATATTGTCTCTGACTGCCCATATTTTTGTGGTTGCGATAGAGCATCACGCTCCCTTGTCAATACCGCAATAGAGGTTCAACAGCTTACTCTGAATGTCCTCCAAGACTACGGCAATCATCTCTTTATCCAAGTTTGGAAGTCTCTGCTGAAGGTCATAGACTTCGTGATAAACCGCCTGAAATTCCGCTGTGGGTGGTGCTTGCATCTCCTTTTCCAGCCCTGCTTTCCGGAGGTAAGCCGAGAGGGTCAAGCTCCTTTTTCGGGCATTTGCCTCCAGCTTCCTTTTCTCTGATTGGTTTACCCGTACATTGATGCCGAGTTCTCTTTCTCGCATAAAATCATCCTTTCCTTTGGGGGGTTACAGGGGCAAAAGCCCCTTTCGTTTTAGCACCGCATTTTGGCTGCCCGCCGTGGCAACACAAATGCTGTGCTCGTTATCCTTACGGATTTTGTAGCCATGTATTGCCGCATGGATACATGTTCTCTTTTTGCCGGTTTCCCTGAATGTGGTTTTTCTATCCCTGCCCCTCGTCATCGCAAACTTTGTATCGCTCGTTTCCGTGCAAGCACGAAAAGCTCGCTCACGCCGTTGCTCCTCCTCTCCCCGAAAAGTCTGATGACTTTTCGGGGGCCCCGCGATCCGCAGCGTCGCCATGCTCCTATCTTCGCGCAGTCATATCTCATCCAGCCGGTCATTTTTCTGTTGAACCAGAAAATTAGAAGCATCGTAAAAGCGCGCCCATGCCTGTCGACATGGGCGCGCTTCGTTACAATCTATACGCCGTCAATCTGTCCTCGTAAAATTCATGAACTCTTTGACGGATATGGATTTCTCCCGCATCTTCGAAAGTGTTCTTGCCATGATGAAAGCATCCGAAGATTCATTTCCCTGCAAATTTCTATCATTCCGGCTGATTACAAAGCTTGAGGGAGAGGCTACTTCCTTATGTAGCCTCTCCCTCGGGCGACCCCTTGTTTCAGTCCTCTTTATTCTCCGCGTTCTTGTTCCAGGTTTTCAGCAGCAGATTCAGGCAAATCCTTTCTATATTTCCCAGTCTTCGATAATGAGAGATCAGATTTGCTTCCTCCGGCGAAAATGTTATCGTCGGCTGGTTTTGCGCGGCTTCGTTCCGTCCCCCATAATCGACCAGAAAATCAATCGTTGTGTGAAAATAATCCGCCATTTTTTTCAGTGTTTCCAAATCCGGCTGCACATCGCGTGTCTCATATTTATTGATTGATTGCTGACTGATCCCTAATACATCCGCCAGTTGTTGCTGCGAAAGGCCATAGCTGCGGCGAAGGAGTTTTAAATTTTTCAGTATAAATGTTTTCACCCATGTCTATTTTACTAACATAGAGTTTCAATTCAAAAACTTATTATTAGTATTAACAACTCCTTTTATTAGTTTTATGATGTCGGTAAAACAAAATATGGGTTCTATTTTCACCGAAGAAATCATAGAAACGATCGTAAGGAGGAATCGATTATGAAAAGCGCCATGCTCCTTCTGACGGCCGTGCTTGCCGGCCTCATGCTTTTTGCGCCGCGCGCGCTGGCGCTGCGCGGCTATGACGCGCGGCTTGGATATGAATATGTCGCGCTGGGCAGCTGCCCGCAGGAAAGCGGCGGCGGCGAGGCGCCCATTGTGTGGCGCGTGCTGGCGGCGACGGAGAACGAGGCGTATCTGTACAGCGAATATGTGCTGTTCAACCATCGTGTCCACGAGGACGATCAGGAATATGTCGCCTTTGGGGGACAGTGGAACCAAACGGAGCTTTTTTCGCTGCTGAACGAAGAAAAGCTCAATGAATGGTTCACCGAACAGGAGCGCGCCCTGCTGCTTGAGGATGATGGGCTGGGCACGCTCTTTCTGGCCTCCGGCGAGGATCTGCACAACCGCGATTACGGCTTCTCCACCGACAGCCAGCGCCAGGGCTACGGCACGCCCTACGCGCTGGAAAACGGCCTGTTCCGGTATTCCAACGGCTCCTCGCCCTATTGGACGCGCTCGCAGTCCTCGGCCAAGGCCTATGGCACGCGCTGCACCAAGGTGGACGGACGCACGGGCTACATCCGCTGCGTGGTGATGAACGAGGGTGTGCGGCCCGCGGTTCGCCTGAACCTGACGGGCCTTAGCCCTGTCTGCGGCGACGGGACCCTTGAGGCGCCATATCAATTTCTGAAAGGAATGGAATGATGAAACGAGCCTTCCTTTTCCTGATGCTGATTTCGGCGCTGCTGCCCCTGTGCGCGCTGGCCGCGCCGGACGAGCAGGCCGCCGACCTGACGCCGCTGTGTCGGTTTGCCTCCTCCGGCGGCGGCGCGCTTTCCAGGCTTTGCGACGGCAGCTACACCTCGCGCTGGACAAGCAAGGAGCGCGCCGAGCCGTGGCTCGAATGCGCTTTGCCGGAGGGTGAAAGGGCGTATTCGCTCTATGTCTGCTTCGCCGCCATGCCGGAGGAATGGCATATCGAGATTCAAAGGGACGGAGAATGGCAGACGCTCGTTCAGGGCGGCACGGAGTATATGCACGCGTTCGTCGTGCTGGACGGCGCCGATTCCTTTCGCCTTTCCGCCGCCTTTTCAAAGAAGGGCGCGCTGTCCATCAACGAGCTGTATGTATTCGGCGAGGGCGCGCCGCCCGACTGGGTGCAGCGCTGGGAGCCGACGCCCGAAAAGGCCGACCTGCTCGTGCTGGCGGCACACCCCGACGACGAGCTGATCTATTTCGGCGGGCTGCTCCCCACCTATACCGCCGAGCTTGGAAAAAAGACCGTCGTGGCGTACATGACCGGCTCCAACACCACCCGCGTGAGCGAGCTGCTCAACGGCCTGTGGAGCATGGGCGTGCGCGCCTACCCCGTCATCGGGCCGTTCTACGACGGGTATTCCTCAAGCCTTGAGGAGGGCTATCGGAAATGGCCCAGGCAGCAGGCGCGCGCGTTCGTAATGCAGCTCGTCCGTCGGTATCGTCCCGACGTGATGGTCACGCACGATCCAAACGGCGAATACGGCCACGGCGCGCACCGCGTCTGCGCCGACGTCGCGCTTTACTGCGCTCAGAACAGCCTTGACCCCTCCGTCTGTCCCGAATCCGCCGAGGAATATGGTCTATGGGGACTGCAAAAGCTCTATCTGCATCTCTGGGGCGACGATCCGCTCACGCTGGACTGGAATGTGCCGCTTTCCTCGCTGAACGGCAAAACCGGCCTTGAGGCCGCGCGGGACGCCTACGCCCTGCACGTCACTCAGCAGACAACCCGCTTTGCCGTCACGGACGACGGCCCGTACAGCTGCGCCCTGTTCGGCCTTGCCTACACCGCCGTCGGCGAGGACGAGGCGCGGGACGATCTGTTCGAGCACATCCTCCCCACCGACGACGCGGCGCGGCCCACGCCTACGCCGAAGCCGACGCCCATGCCCGCCCCGACGCCCGCGCCCCTCTGCTTCGCGCGTCCGGCGGTCACCTGCGAATGGCCCGTCGTCTGCGAGCGCGACGCGCTGGGCTACCCTCTCGAGGGCGAGTATGTGATCGCGGACGCGGAAAACGGGCTGTGGTTCTACGCCTCGCCCGCGCTGGTCGTGCGGATCGACCGCTTCGTGGACGAAAGCCGGCCCCTGACCTGGTACGAGGCCGAGATATTTGCCGACACCTCTCAAAACCGTTTCGCCTCTGTGCTTTATGATCCCGAAAATCCCAAGCATGTGCAGCTGGAAAAAATCGCGACGCAGAATCAGGTCGTTTTTGGCATGAACACGGACTACTACACCTATCGCGTCGGACGAAGCCTCACCGTGGGCGTCATCCTTCGGGGCGGACGGCTTCTTTACGACAACGCGCCCAGGACGCTTCGGAGCAAATTCCCCAACTTGGACACCCTGGCCCTGTTTCCCGACGGCACATGGCTTATGAGCGACTACGACGCATATGGCGGCGAGGATTTTCTGCACATGGGCGCGGAGGACGTGTTCGCGTTCGGCCCATGGCTTCTGAAGGACGGCGAGGTCAACGATTACGTCCATTCCAGCGCACGGGGGAAATACGCCGAGCCTCGCTGCGCCGTGGGCTATTTCGAGAATGGCCATTATTTCGCTTTGATGGCCGAGGGCCGCATGGGCAAGACAAGCGCGGGCGTCACGCTTTCCGATCTGGCAGAGATGATGAGCGCGGCGGGCTGCCGCTCCGCCTTCAATCTGGACGGCGGACAGACCGCTGCGTTCACCTTCATGGGACGGCGCGTCACCCGCGTGGGGACGTACAGCGGAGGGCGCACCTATCCCCGCACCACGACCGAGCTTCTGGGAATCGGCTTTTCCGCCCTGATCGACCCCAACGCAGAATAGGGCCGCGTCAGAGCGAAAGCGTCGTTTCATTCGTTCCGATTCTTGAGAAAAACAGATACTGCTGGAACACGCCCGCGTATTCCCCGTAGGCGGCAAAGGGCGACACGCCGCCGTATTCCTCGTCGATCACCCGCTGGATCCACACATCCACCGGCGCGACGGACAGGCGGTGATAGCCAAAGAGCATCACGCAGCTGGCCACCTTTACGCCCACGCCGTGGATTTGAAGAAGGCGCTCCATCAGCTCCCCGTCCGAAAGCGCGGCCATGGCGGTTAAATCGCACTCGCCGGTCTGTACGCGGCGCGCCGCGTCGATGAGATAGGGCGCGCGATAGCCCACGCCGCAGGCGCGCAGGCCCTTCTCGCCCGCCTTTAGCAGCTCCTCCGGCGTCGGGAAGGCGAAATAGCGGCCCTGTCCCACGCGCGTCCCACAGCGCGAGCAAAGCGCCTCCACACAGGCACGGATAGCGGGGATTCTCTTGCGCTGGGAAATCAGGAAGCAGATCAGCGTCTCCCAAGGGTCCTGGCGCAGGATGCGCAGGCCGTCCGACGCGCACACCGCGCGCCGAAGCGGCGCGTCGCTTTCCGCCGCCCGCTCCTGGATCGCGGCATAATCTGTGTCCAGATCGAAATAGGCGCGCCAGCGGCCCTGGAACGTCTCCGGCGTGCAGTCCATTTGAAAGCGGCCCTCTCCCAGCGGCCTGATCCGCACGCGATCCGCTCCGGCCAGCGCCGTCACCGTCCCGTCCGCACCAAGGGACATGCGGAAGCATTGCCCGCTGCGCGCGATGCGCTCGGGTGAAAAGCAGGAGATTTCCACAATCATGGCGGTCTTCTTCCTTCCTTTGTGATATCCTATATTGTATGGGGCGCGGAGCCAAAAGGCAAGGCACACTTTTTCCCACATCAGGAGGTCTTTTGATGAGTTCATCCCGCAAACGGCTTCTCGTCACCGGCTTTGAGCCCTTCGGCGGGCAGACGGTCAATCCGGCCTGGGAGGCGGTTTCACGCCTTCCCGAGGTTCTCGGGAACTGGCAGCTTTTCAGGCGGCAAATTCCCACGGTATTCGGCGAGGCCGACGAGTCGTCCTTGAGGCGGCGGGCCTTCTCCAACCCGACGCCATCCTCTGCGTGGGGCAGGCGGGCGCGACGCGGTCACGCCGGAGATGGCGGCGCTTAATCTGCGCCACGCCTCCATCGCGGACAACACGGGCGCCATGCCACGGGACGAGCCGATCTGTCTGGGCGGCCCAGCGGCCTATTTCAGCACCCTTCCCGCGCGCGCCATGGCGGATGCCGTCTCCGCTCGGGGGATCAAGGTGCGCGTCTCGTATTCGGCGGACGTCTTTGTGTGCAACGACCTGCTTTACACGCTCCTGCACCGCACGGCGGGGACGCCCATCCGGGTCGGATTCATCCATGTGCCCTACCTGCCTGAGCAGGCGCGCCCCGGCGAGCCGTCCCTGTCCCTGGAGGCAACGGCGCGGGCGTTGGAAGCGGCCGTCACGGCGATCTGAACGGGCGGGAAGGAAAGCGTCCTTGAAAGGTCGAACTTCTTCAGAGTATCGACAAAGTACGGGGCGCTGGGGACTTAGACCCCTCAGGGTATCGACAAAGGATGGGGTGCAGGGGACTAAGTCCCCTGCCAGGGTCTGGGACAGCGTCCCAGAAGCCTTACGCCGCAGCGTTTTCCAAGTGAGAGACGCGACGGCCCAGATGGGCCGACGCTGCGGCTCCCTGCGAAAATAGGGGGTTTATCAGCGGTCTGTTCTTACTTGCTTTTGAAATAGGAGGTTTCCATGGCTGTTGTAATGAATCTGATTGGCCGCCGCGGCGCGGTAAAGGCGCTGAGGGAGGCGCGCGCGCTGCTTGAAAACGTGACCCCGCTGAAGAGCAATTGCGGAAGGCTGTGCGGCGGCGCGTGCTGCGAGGCGGACGAGAGCGGCGAAAACGGCATGCTGCTCTTTCCCTTTGAGGATACGTTCTATAACGCGCCCATCGAGGGCTTTCCCTTCCATCTTGTGCCGGATGACACCCTCTTTGAGGGCGGGAAGCGGCTGGTGTGCGAGGGCCTATGCCCGCGCGGGCACCGGCCCCTGGCGTGCCGCCTTTTCCCGCTGCGCCTGCGCCTTGAGACGGACGATGAGCAAACCCACGCCGTGCCGGAGCTTGACCCGCGCGCGTGGTGCGTCTGCCCGCTTTTGGAACAGGGTGGCCTGCGGGCGATGAGCGGCGCGTTCATCGAGGCGGTCGGGCAGGCGGGCGAGATACTCGTTCAAAACGTATACATGCTCGAGGCGCTGAGCAATGAGCAGCGCCTGATCGACGAAATGAGGCGTCTATGAGACATACGCTCATCATTGGCGGCGGAGCGGCGGGGCTTTTTTCAGCCATCGCGGCGGCGGAGCGCGGCGAGCGTGTAACCGTGCTCGAACGCGGACGCAGGGAGCTGAAAAAGCTGGGAGCGACCGGCAACGGTCGCGGCAACCTGCTCAACTCCGGCCCGCTCGAGTATTACGGCGACGCGGCGTTTGCCCGTCGGGTTCTTTCCGCGATGCCCTTTGACGAGCTCGCGGCGCTGTGGGAGCGGCTGGGCGTGCCCCTGCGCGAGGAGGATGAGGGACGGATATATCCCGTCTCGCTCACAGCGGGCTCGGCCGTGGACGCGCTCAGGCTCCGCGCGCGTCAGCTGGGTGTGGAGATTCTTTGCAACACACGGGTCACCGCGCTCAGACGAACCAAAGGCGGCTTTGAGGCGGACGCCCTGCGCCTCGTCTATGCCCAGGACACGCCCCGCAAACACGGCAAGGTCAAGGCGGGCGCGCTGCTTTCCCAGGAGCCCACGCGGATAACGGGCGACCGCGTGGTCGTGACCGTGGGCGGCGCGGCCTCGCCCCTGTACCTGACGGACGGGACGTCCTATGGCCTGCTCACCGTCTTCGGGCACCGGCTCGTGGCCCCGCGTCCCGCGCTTTGCGCGTTGGTGTGCGATGTTTCTCCCCTAAAGGGGCTGAGCGGCCAGCGCGTGCGCGCCGCGCTTCGTCTCACGGACGGAGCGGGCCGTTCGCTTCATGAAAGCCATGGCGAAGCCCTCTTCGCGGACGACGGCGTGAGCGGCATCGCCGCGATGCAGCTTGCCCGCTTCGTCACGACGGGCTGCGTGCTGCATCTTGATCTGCGCGAGACTGTCATGGGCCTGCGGGCGGCCCATGATCGGGACGCAGGATCGGCGGTTCACACGGCTCTTAGCTGGCTCACGCGGCGCGCAGAAGGCCGCCGCGAGCTGCCTCTTTCCACGCTTCTCACCGGCGCGGCCACGCCGGCGCTCGCTATGGCGCTCTACAGGCAGAGCGGACTGATTCAAGGCACGGACGATGATCGGCCGCTTCACGCGCTCCTGCGCCGCAGGCCGGACGCGCTTTTGGCGCTCGCGGAGACGATCTGTGATTTTCCGCTGTCGGTGCGGGGAACGCGGGGCATGGAAGCCGCGCAGGTCACCGCCGGCGGCGTCGCCCCGTCCGATCTTGATCCCACGACGATGCAAAGCCGCCTCTGTCCAGGGCTATACGCGGCGGGCGAGGTGCTTGATGTGGACGGCGGATGCGGCGGGTATAACCTCATGTTTGCCGCCGCCTCCGGCTATCTCGCGGGGCAAGGCTGAGCGGCATGGGCGCGCGTGACGACGGGCCGTCAGGGCTCGTGCCCATAACGGACGCGCTCAGGGGCGGATTTCCACCCTTTCGATCCGCTCCCGATAGGGAAAGAGCCCGTCCATGTCCGTTTCGTCCAGCGCGATGCAGCCCTGCGTCCAGTCGCTGGCGCCGCCGCCCTCATGAATGTAGATTTCTCCGCCCAGCGGGGAGCCCCATGGCGGTCTGCGGCCTTCCTCATGCGCGCGCCGAATGGCCAAAAGCGTACCTTCGTCGATGCGGCCAAGGGCGTAGGCGCGCCTCGCGTCCGCCTCGTTCGGATACGAAAGCCCGAGACTTCGGCCGTATTTGCCCCGCTTCTTGACCAGGCAGATCGTGTATTCTCCCTCCGGCGTCCGTCCGTCGCCCTCCCGCTCCTTGGGCCCGACGGGCTCTCGCCCCAGTCCCGCACGGCATCTCAGCATGAGATGTTTCCCGTCCCAAAGCGTCAGCCGCCGCGCTGCCTTTTCAATCACGATGCGCATTACAATGTCTCCTCACAAAAGCGTTTCAAATGTAAACTTCCTGTGAATAGTCTGTAACATTCTAGGCGCGGGCACAAAATCCCTTGCGGAAACTTCTCTTCTGTGTCATAATGAACGGGATATCAAACCGCTGGGCGCGCCTGTGCCCGCAAGGGCGGCGCAACCCAGGGTCTGCCCCCTTTGATAATCCCGTTTGAAAGGACGTTGAAAATGAAAAAGCTACAAAAAATCATCTCCCTGCTGCTGTGCCTGTGCATGCTCGCAGGCGTGGCCGCGCTGGCCGAGGATACCGGCGACGCGTCCGAGGAGCCTCAGACCTCTCCCGCCATCGAGGAGCTGAACGCCGAGGACGTGCTCGCCACCGTGGGCGAGGAGAGCGTTACCTGGGGAGACATCGAGCCGATCTATAACAACCTCGTTTCTCAGTACGGCAGCTATTACGATCTGACCGACCTGAGCAACGTGCAGCTCTTCCGCGCCGTCGCGTTGGAGCAGCAGCTGACCGAGGTCGTCATGGGCATCAAAGCCAAGGAATTCGGCCTTGACCAGCTCACCGACGAGGAGAGCGCCCAGGCCGAGGCCGACGCCGAGAACGACTGGAACGACGCGCTCGCAAACTATGTCTCCTACTTCCATTCCGAGCTCACCGATGAGAGCAGCGATGAGGACAGGGCAGCCGCTCAGGCCGATGCCGAGCAATATTATCTCGACGCGGGCTGGACGCTGGACATTCTTAAGGAGAACTACAAGCGCTATGCCATTCTGGACAAGGTTGAGAACATGATGGTTCAGGACGCGACAGTGACCGACGAGGAGGTCGAGGAGGAATACCAGCGCCTGGTGGCCGCCGACAAGGAGCTGTATGAGAACGACATCGCGGCGTATGTGGATTACAACAACTACGTCGAGCAGATGGCGCTTTACGCCTATTACTATGGCATGGACAGTGAACTGGATTACGCCTGGTATAAGCCCGAGGGCTTCCGCGCGGTCAAGCACATCCTCCTGCCCGTCGACCAGACCCTGATGGACACCTACACCGATCTCCAGGCCCGCTATGAGGAGCAGCAGGAGGCTGCCTCCTCGGTTGAGGAGGAGTCTGCCACCGAAGAGGAAACCGCTGCCGAGAAGCCTGAAGTGACGGACGACGCCATTGAGCCGGAGGCCACTCCCGAGCCCGTGACCGAACAGCAGATCAACGAGGCCAAGGCCGCCATCTTCGCCTCCCTGGCGGACACGATTGACGAGATCAACCAGAAGATCGCCGACGGCGCGGACTTTGACGAGCTGATCGCTACCTACGGCGTCAACGAGGACGGCACCGCATCCGACCCCGGCATGACCACCGAGCCCTACAAGACCAGCGGCTACGAGGTCTGCGCCCTGTCCGCCAACTATGTGCCCGAGTTCGTTGAGGCGGCGATGAGCATCGACAAGATCGGCGAGGTTTCCGCTCCCTATCTGAGCACGTATGGTATCCATATCGTCAAGTACATCGGCGACGTCCCCGGCGGCCCCATCGAGATGACCGACGCGGAGCGCCAGGCCAAGTACAACAGCTTGCTTGAGACCAAGCAGAGTGAGCTATACACCACGACGCTTGAAAAGTGGATCGCCGACGCGGGCATCGTCTATACCGGCGTGACCCCCAGCATGGAGGAGCTCGAATCCGCCCAGGCGGCCGAGGACGAGGCCCAGTATGCGGACGACGCCTCCGACGCGATGAGCGAGGATGAGGCCGAGACGCTGGTTGATGATCAGGAGCCCGAAGCCGAGCCGACCGACGCGGCGGAATAATCAATCATAACGGAAGCTGACGTCCCGCCGACACTTGCCGACGGGGCGTTTTCATGCCCAAAACGCAAAGGAGAACAATAAGTCCTCTCCATATCATGGAAGCGAAATGAGGGGTCTCTTCCCTTGCGGCAGGCCCCCGGCGCTTCAATGACCGGCAAATCCCCCGGGGCACGCGGACAGACGCACCTGCCCGCCGCTACCTCGTCTCTCCGTCCATCCCGTCTTGAGCGGCCCGAATAAGCGCGTCCCGCTCGTTTCGGACCGTCCCCTCCACGGCCATGCGCCACAGCGCTTCCAAAAGCGCCCCCATCCCGCGCAAAGGAAGGCCGCGCGCCTCCATGAACGGCTTGAGATCGTCTCCGTTGACGGCGAGCTCGCGCAGGGTCGCGGGCCTTGCCTCAAGTCGAGAGAGCAAGGAACGCACGGCAAGGGCGGCGTCAGCGTCCTTAACCGCGGCCAGAATGTCCCGTGCGGCAAAAACCGCGTCCATGCCCAGTCTGACCGCGTCAAATGGGGCGAGCGTACCGGCGGCGGCACCCTGCACGGCACGGATGCAGCGCACGGTAAAGGCGACGTCCTTTTCGGAAAAACGCATCCGCCTGAGAGCGGCTTGGGCGTCCTCGGGCGCGGCACGGCGCAAAAGCAGCGCTATACGTATCGGAAGCGGCGCGCTTAAGCGGCTGAGCGCATAGGCTGCCTCGCGGTCAAAGGAAATGGTTGGAAAAAGATAGGGCCACGCTCCGATTCGCACAATCGTTTCAAGCCCGCTCAGGGTCGCGGGCGCGCGTCGGGGAAGCTCCAGATAGCGCGAATCGGCCATTATCACCTTTCCAAGCTCGTCACGCAAACGCTCGCACGCGATGTCCCCGAGCAGCGGCGCATAGCGCTTAAGGCTGTTCTCAAGCGCGCTTGTGGGAACAAGGTCGAGCTCGGCCTGAAAGCGCGCCGCGCGCAGGATGCGCAGTCCGTCGTCGCGAAGCACACGGTCAGGATCGTCGGTGACCGTATGCAGGCTTCCATCCCGCAGGGCCTTTTGACCGCCGGTGGGATCGATCACCGCTTCCAGGCCGTCCGCGTGGACGCGGCGATAGAGGGCGTTGACGCTGAAATCACGCCGGAGCGCGTCCACGGCGATATCCGTCGTGAACCGCACGCTCTCCGGCCGATGGCCGCAGCGGTAGCTGTCCTCACGAAAGGTGGTGTATTCGGCCATGTGACGCGCGCCATCCTCGTCCGTCAGGTGCAGCTCAACCGTGCCGAAATGGGCCGCGCGCAGATGGGCGCGCACCTCCGTCCCCTCGCACAGGGCGCAGACCGCCTCGGGCCGCGCGGGCCCGCACACATCAATATCGCTCAGGGGAAGGCCCATCAGCGGGTTGCGTACCGCGCCGCCCACGAGATAAAGCGGCGTACCCGCGCCGTCAAAAACGCGCGCCATGGCACGAAGCCACGGCGCGCCCATAAGTGCATCGCTCATTGCTTTTCACTCATACGGATGAACTCGTCGATCTCTCCGCGCGCCACATCCAGCGCGCTGCGCCAGTAATCGGCGCTGCGCACGTCGATGCCGACGCTTGCCGCTACGTCCGCGATCATCCCGCTGCCGCAGGAGGCGAGCAGCTCGTCGTAGCGAGGCATAAAGGCCGGGCCCTGCTTGAGATACTCCTTGAACACGCCAAGGCCGAAGAGATGACCGAAGGCGTAGGGGAAATTATAGAAGTGAACGCCGGTGCTGTAGTAGTGGCTCTTGTTGATCCACATCCCGCTGTGACGGACGTTGGGATCGAGGCCGTCGCCATAGCTCTGCTCCTGAGCGTCAAGCATCATCTCGTTGAGCTCGGCGGCGGTGGGGATGTGCGTCTTGCGCGCCTCGATGACCGCGCTCTCAAACAGGAAGCGGCTATAAATGTCCACGATGACCTGGGTGGCCTCCATCAGGCTGTTCTCCAGAAGCGCGAAGCGGGTCTGCTCGTCGGCGGTCTTTCTGACCTCGTGAGACAGGAGCGTCTCATTGAAGATGGATGCGGTCTCGGCCAGGGGCATGGGCGGCTCCGCCATCAGAATGGGCTTGCGCTCCAGGCAAACGTTATGCCAGCCATGGCCCAACTCGTGCGCCAGCGTGCTCACATCCGAAAAGCTGCCCACGAAGTTGGTCAGCACGCGGCTGATATGCATCCCATGGAAGCCCGCGCAGAACGCGCCGCCGGCCTTGCCCTCGCGGGGATACATGTCGATCCAGCGGTTTTTGAAGGCGTTGTCAATGAACTTGCCCATCTCGGGATTGACGCCGTTGAAGACCCTCACCAGCAGGTCATGCGCCTCCTCAACGGTGTACTTCTTCGTGCTCTCGCCCATGGGCGCGAACAGATCATAGAAGGGCAGACCGTTTTGGTGGCCCAAAAGCTCGGCCTTGCGGCGCAGGTAGCGGCGGAAATCCGGCAGCGCCTCGCGCACGGCGGTCCACAGGGCGTCCAGCGTCTCGTGATCCATGCGGCTCTCGGCGAGCTGTTGGCTAAGCAGGTCGGGATAGCCCTTGGCCTCGCAAAGCGTCTGCGCCTCTCCCTTGATGCATCCCAGGCAATACGCCATGGGCGTTTCAACCTTTTTATAGCTCGCCATCTCAGCCTCATAGGCGGCCTTCCTGACGGCGGGATCGGGGTCGTAGGCCATGCCGCGCACGGCGGGTAGCGGAAGCGTCTTTCCGTCCATTTCAACGGTGTGCGTGCCCATCAGGCGGTCGCGAAGCTTGGAAAAGGCGTCGCCGCCGTTCAGGCTCATGCGCAGCATCCACTTTTCCATATCGGCGGGCAGCATATGCTTCGCCTGCCGTGCGGACTCGCGAAGCACAAAATCGTTCTGGCGAAGCTTTTCACTCTTTTCGATCTTTTCCTCAAGGGCCTCCACCTGGCCGATGAAGCGCGTACACTTGCTGGAGGCCAGCTGCACATCCACCATCAGATTGCTCAGCTCGTCCAGATAGCGCAGCGCGTCGGCGTTTTCATTATCCGCCGAAAGGGTCAGCTCCACATAGCCGTAGGCGCGGTTCAGAAGCGCGGTCAGGCGTTCCTCGGCGGCGACGACGTCCTCCAGCTTTTCCACATCGTCCTTCCGCGCGCCAAGCAGCGCGTCGGTGGCGTCAAGCAGCGACTTGATCTGGTCGATATCCTCTCTCAGCATCGGATCGTCAAAGCCCTTATAAAATACGGAAAGATCCCAGGTTCCATCCATTTTTTCAGCCTTCCTTCTTTATGTTAGCCTTATTTAGCTTGCTTTCCTCAAGCGCCATCAGGCAGGTCTCCTTGCTTCGCTCGATGTGCTTGCGCATAAGCCTTTCAAAGCTCTCCAGGTCACGCTTTTCCACATACTCCACCAGCCGGTAATGCTCCTGATGGGCCGCGTGGCGTCGGTCCTCCTTGGCGATGGCCATGGCGGAGAAGCGGGTGATATATTCATCCTGCCCCTCGATGGCTCGCAGGATGCGATTGTATTTGGAGATGCGCGTCAGCGCGGCGTGAAACGCGCGCGCGCGCGGGGAAAGCTCGGGGATGTTGTTGCTTTCGTCAAAGGGATCCATTTCGGCTAGCATGCCTCTAAGGCGCTGAATGTCCTCCGCCGTCGCGTTTTGAATAATCGCGGGCAAAGTGAGCATTTCCAGCGCGTTGCGAATGGTATAAATCTCCTCCACATCCGCGATGGTGAAGGCGCGCACCACCACGCCTCGGCGAACCACATACTCCACCAAGCCGTCCCGTTCGAGCTTGCGCAGGGCCTCGCGAAGCGGAGTTCGGCTGATATGCAGACGGTCGGCGTACTCCGTTTCCACGATACGCGAGCCGGCCGGAATCTCACCGGTGATGATGGCATGCTTGAGCATCTCGTAAGCAACCTCACGGATGGGTTTGCTTTCCATCGCGGGAGCAAGGCTCATGAGTCCCATTGTGGCTCCTCCTTGGTCTTTCTATGTATTCTTTTTTATTGTAGTACGGCATGCGGATTGTGTCAAGTTTTGCGGGCAAAAAGGAAGCCTGCATACGGCCAAAAAAGGAGAGATCCTGGACAAAGGAAAAAATGTGAAAGCCATGCCCGCTTTCATAAAGCCGCAACCCACATCGTCAAAGGGCCTGGTCTCATGGAAAGGACCATCCATTTCCTCCGAAAGTCCAAAAAGCAATGATATGCCCCTTCCAGAAAAACGCGATATTCACTCACCGCTTGCAATCTCCGTCGCGTTTCCCTATAATGAGAACAGAGAACAACAGGAAATGGAGTGTTGCCGCGTGACGCATATCGCCTTTGTCGTCCCTGACCACTCGCTGGTAAGGGTGGTGCATGACGCTTGGGCGCTTCATGAAAGGATCTTTGGACAAAGCAGGGATTTGCAGTATACGGTGGATTGCGAGATTCAGCCGGACGTGATCATGTCGCGCCACTATAACGCGGATGTGATCGTCAGCAGGGGCGGAACGGCCGCGAGCCTGAAGGAATGCAACAGCCTTACGCCGGTTGTGGAGATTCCCATCACCAGCGCCGATATGGCCGCGTCGATCCGCCGAGCCATCCAGCGGCATGGCGAGATGCCCATCGGTGTGGTGGGCACGATCAATACCATTCGCAGCGTTCAGTTTTTGAAGATGGATTTCCCCGTGTCCGTCAAGCCCTATCCCACGGCCAGCGTCAACATCCGCGATCTGATCGACGGCATGGAGCGCGCGGTGGCGGACGGGTGCAGGCTGATTTTGGCGGGCCACAACACCTGCCATTACTGCGAGGAGCACGGGATTCCGGCGGGGCTGATCTATTCCTCGGTCGAATCGGTGTTCCTGGCCATCACCGAGGCCAAGCGCTGCGCGAACGTGTCGCAGGTGGAGCGGGAGAACAGCCTGATGTTTCGCAGCGTCGTCGATCACGTGTCTGAGGGCATCATCGCCGTGGACAGAAACAACCTGATCCGAACCTTCAACGCGGCCGCCGCTCAGCTTTTGGACCGCAAGGCGCAGGACTGCATCGGACAGCCCGTTCATCTGGCCCTTCCGGAAGGCAGGCTGAGCGCCATTTTATCCGGCAGCCAGCCGTACACGAACGAGATCGTACGCATCAACGGCAACAACTATGTGCTCAACAGCGTCCCGATGAATTACGACGGCCAGCGCTACGGCACGCTGGTCACGTTCCAGGCCGAGCAGGCCATCACCAACGCCGAAAGCCGTCTGCGCGACCGTCTGCGCGTCGGCGGTCAGCAGGCACGCTATCATTTTGACGATATTCTGGGAGAGAGCACGGTCATCCGCATGGCCATCCGTCAGGCCCAGCGCTTTGCGCATGTGGACAGCAACATTCTTTTGATGGGCGAGACGGGTACCGGCAAGGAGCTGTTCGCCCAGTCCATCCACAATGAAAGCGAACGCGCCACGGGCCCGTTTGTGGCGGTCAACTGCGCGGCGATTCCCGAAAACCTGATGGAAAGCGAGCTCTTTGGTTACGAGGGCGGCGCGTTCACCGGCGCGAGCAAAACGGGCCGTGCGGGTCTGTTCGAGGCGGCGCATGAGGGCACGATCTTTCTGGACGAGGTCAGCGAGATTCCCTTAACACTGCAAAGCCGTCTGCTGCGCGTGATCCAGGAGCGCGAGGTGCGCCGCATCGGAGCCAACCGTGTCATCCCCGTCAACGTGCGAATCATATGCGCCACCAACCGCGACCTGTTAGAAATGATCCGTCAGGGACGATTTCGCGAGGATCTATATTACCGTCTGAAGGTGCTGTCCGTCCAACTGCCTCCCCTGCGCAGCCGCGAAGGAGATATGGCGCTGATTATGCAGCACTATTTGAGCTATTACGCGCGCAAATTCGGCAAGGACGTCATCAACCTCTCGCCCGAGGCCGTCGAGCGCATCGCCGCCTACGGCTGGCCGGGCAACATCCGCGAAATACGCAACATAAGCGAGCAGCTCGCTGTGCTGTGCGAAAGCGACGTCATCACCGCCTCGGACGTGGCCGCCGTGCTCCCCGTCGAGCAGAAGGGCGGCGCTAAGCCCTCGCCCGCGCGCGAGGACGACGGCTCCACCCTCCTGGATCTGCAAAAGCGGCAGATCATGGAGGTGCTCGCGCGCGCCTCCAGCCGCAAGGAGGCCGCAGAGCTGCTGGGCATCAGCAAAACCACCCTATGGCGCAAATGCAAAGAATATGGATTGGAAGGACGAACAAAATGAGCAGAAACCTGACCGTTGTCATCCCTCAGCTGACGCAGAGGCATCGTGCCGAAATTCTTGAGGCCGCCCGTACTCATGGCTTTGAGGCCAGCTTTTTTGAGGAGGTCTCCCAGGCGCGCGCGGCCCTTGAGGACGCGGAAATCGTCTTCGGGCAGCCTGCAGAGCTGGCGAAAAGCGCCCCGCGCCTGCGCTGGCTGTGTACCCCCTCGGCCGGCGTGAACCAGTTCGCGGCCCCCGGCGCCTTCGCGTCAAAGGAGGCCGTCCTGACCAATTCCTCGGGAGCGTACGGCGTGACCATTGCCGAGCATATCATCATGGTCACGTTGGAAATGATGCGCCGACAGCAGGAATACGCCGACATCGTCGAACGGCGGGAATGGGTTCGCTCGCTGCCCATCCGCTCGATTCGGGGCAGCCGCGTCGCTTTGCTCGGCACGGGTGATATCGGACGGGAGGCCGCCGTCAGGCTGCGCGCCTTTGGGACAAAACGCATCGTTGGCATCAACCGAAGCGGTAAAAATCCCGATGGGCTGTTTGACCTCGTCGTGACGCAGGAAGCGCTGGACACGGTTTTGCCCGAAACGGATCTGCTGATCCTCTCGCTTCCGGGAACCGCGCGGACTGAGCACATGCTCGACGCGGCCCGTCTGGCCCTTCTGCCTGACAGTGCTTTCATCGTCAATGTGGGGCGCGGGAACGCCATTGATTCAAGGGCGCTTGAAGGGGAGCTGCGCGCGGGGCGTCTGTCCGCCGCGCTGGATGTGTTCGAGCGGGAGCCCTTGCCCCAGGACGATTCCCTGTGGACATGTCCCAACCTGCTCATCACCCCGCACATTGCGGGCAACATGACGTTGCCCTATACGCTTGACCGGATTGTTGAGTTATTTTTGGAGGATTTTGAAAACTACTGCGCGGGAAGACCGCTGGAACGGCGGGTGGATCTGGCCAGAGGATATTGAGAAAAAGCGGAAGCTTTTTCTCAGGATATCGACAAAATGCGGGATGCAGGGGACTAAGTCCCCTGCTGGGGCTTGGGGCCAAGCTCCAAAGCCTTACGCCGCAACGTTTTCCAAGCGAGAGACGCGGCGGCCCATTTGGGCCGCCGCTACGGCTCTTCGCGTAAATAGGGGGTTGTCGACAGTCTGAGAAAAAGCGGAAGCCCTTTCTCCCGTCTTTAGGCTGTCAATACAGCGCGGGGGTCTTAGTCCTCGTGCCTGAGGCAAAAAAGCCTTACGCCGACGCGGCGGCCCAACGTACGGCCTTAAGGGCTGTCGACGCCCCAGCTGATCCCCATCCTCTTGTCAGCGAACACGCGCCTCCAAATTGATCCTGTCGATCAGACCGCACAGCTGCGTCAGGTTGTCCAGACGGTGGCTGACCAGCCCGTCAAAGCGTTCGTCGCAGGGCATGAGGTCGGGGATCATGACGCTCACACAATTCGCCGCCTTCAGGCTGCGCAAGCCGTTCAGGCTGTCCTCCACCCCGATGCATTCCCCAATCTCCAGATCCAGCCTACGGGCGGCCTCCAGATAGATATCCGGTGCGGGCTTTCCCTTTCCAGCCTCCTCGCCGCAGACCATCGCGTCAAAAACATTTTGCAAAGCAGGAATGTGTTCGAGATAAGCTTCCACGGTCGACCGCGCGGTGCTGGTCGCCAGCGCCAGACGGAGACCGCGCGCCTTAAGCCCCTCCACACATTCCTTCAGCCCCATTTTCAACGGGAGCCCGCCATGACAGGCGGTCTCGTAGAAACGCTGACGGCGTGAGATCATGACCTCCTGATAGGGAAAGGTCTCGCCCATTTCCTTCAAAATCATCTGACGGCTGACGTCTGCCGTAGTGCCCATGATGCTTGCATAGAACTCGTTGGTAAGCGTATAGCCTCTTTTGGCGCACTCTGAGGCGAGCACCTTCCGCCCAAGGCGTTCGGTATCTAAAAGCACGCCGTCCATGTCAAAAAGCACTCCGCGAATCATTGCTTTTTCTCTCCTTTATTGTCTGTTCGCCCTGCGCAAAAGCTCAACGGTCTTAGGCGCAACAAGCGTATAGACCGCCGCCATGATGGCGGAGGAAACGAAGCGAAGCGCGATAACGCCCGCCGTAAGGCCCGTCGGATAGTGATAGATCAGGCCGTCAATATGAATCGCGATCGTGTTGATTGTCGTCACGACCAAGCAGCTTGCCAGGACAATCCCAGCCGTCTGCTTGAGGGAGAGCGTAAAGCCGCGCCTCTGCGCGTACAGACCCACCATGACGCCGCGCGCCATGCTGGGCAGCATCCACATCAGCGTCGTGGGGCCGAAGCCGTAGGTCAGAAGCTGGTTGAGCAGCCCGCCCACGGCCCCCACGGCGAGGCCGTCCGCCCAGCCGAAGAGCAAGCCCGCCACCAGGACGGGAAGTGCCGCGAAGGTGAGCGTGAGAAAGCCCAGCCGGATAGAATAAAAGCTCAAAACGACATAGATGGCGATCAGAATCGCGTTGGTAACCAACCGTCGGGTCGTCATACAAGTCCCTCCTCTTTTTTAGGTTTCGGTACCGGTCTCCATGCCAGCGCACAGCCCGTCTACGGCGGCGGATACGATGCCGCCCGCGTAGCCCGCGCCCTCGCCCAACGGATAGAGCCCGCGTATGGAGCCTTCCCGCCGCTGATCGCGCAGAAGGCGGACGGGCGAGGAAGAGCGCGTTTCGGGGCCGGTCAGGAGCGCGTCCGCGCAGTCGAAGCCCCTGATCCGCTCGCCCAGCCTGGGCAGCGCCAGCCGCAGGTTGTCGATCACAAACGGGGGCAGGCAGCGGCAAAGCTCACCCAGATCCACGCCCGGCCGATAGGTCGGCAGAACCGCGCCCAGTTGAGTCGTAGGTCGTCCATCCAGCAGGTCGCCCACACGCTGGCAGGGGGCCTTGAGCGTTCCGGTCAGCGCAAAGGCCGACCGTTCGATGCGGCGTTGCAGTTCCACGCCCGCCAGGGGATGCGCGCTTCCGAAATCCTCCGGACGGACGCCCACCAGCACAGCGGCGTTGGCGTTTTGTCCCGCTCGCGCGTGCAGACTCATGCCGTTGACGTTAACGCCGCCCTGTTCGCTGGAGGCGTTGATGACCTGCCCGCCGGGGCACATGCAGAAGGTATACACGCCGCGTCCGTCCGGCGTGGGGACGTTGATTTTGTATTCAGCGGGCGGAAGCGCAGGATGTCCTGCCGCTGCCCCATACTGCGCGCGGTTGATTTCGGCTTGCAAATGCTCGATACGCGCGCCGATGGCGAAGGGCTTTTGCCGCATCTCAAGTCCCATGGCGTGGAGCCATTCATAGGTATCGCGGGCGCTGTGACCGATGGCCAGAAGGACCGCGTCGGTGGCGAGCACATCCTCCACGCGCTCATGGACGGCATGAATCGCCGCGACGCGCCCGTCCCTGATCTCAAGGCCGGTCGCCTTCCAGCCGAAACGCACCTCCGCGCCAAGGCGCAGAAGCTCCGTCCTGATGTTGACAAGCACGCGGCGCAGCTCGTCCGTTCCGATATGCGGACGCTGCGCGATCAGAATCTCCTCCGGCGCGCCGTATCGCGCCAGCGTTTCAAGCACCGTGCGGATATGCGGGCTGTTGATGCCGCAGGTCAGCTTTCCGTCGCTGAACGCGCCCGCGCCGCCCTCGCCAAAGAGCACGTTGCTTTCCTCAAGCAGCGTTCCTCCGCTTTCCAATGTCTCCACATCCCGCGCCCGCCGCTCCACCGGCTGTCCGCGCTCCAGAACAATCGGCCTCGCTCCGCGTACGGCCAGCGCCAGCGCGCAGAACAGCCCCGCCGGTCCTGCGCCCACCACGACCGGCCTGAGCCGCTCCCTGGGCCAGGGTGTGTGCGGAAGGGAAAAAGCATCGTCGGTTTGAACGGCGACGACCGTCACCTGATTGGGACGATACTTTTTCGCGATCCGTTCCTCCTCTGCCGCGCCGGTATGCCTGAGCGTCACATCCGCCGTGAGGGAAAAATGTGCGCCGCCTCTGCCGCGCGCGTCCACACTGCGCTTCCTGAGCGTTGCCGATGCGACGCGCTCGACGGGGATACCCAGCCGCTTAGCGCACAGGCGGCGCAGGAGAGCCTCGTCATAGTGAAGCGCGTCGTCAAGGGATAAGACCAGCTGATTCAGCCGCAGCATAAAGCGCCTCCCGCCCTTCAGAATCAAACGCATTTATCCTATCATATCTGAGGGAGCATAGCAAGAAAATGCCATCATAAAAAACATTCGTCCCTATCTCCGGCACTGACGCGGCGTGTACGCAAGGGCGCACTGTTTTTTCATAAATGGGTTCATTCAAAAAGCATCACGGGAAAACGCACGAACGCCATGTCTTCCCCCGCAATGCTCCTATTTTGAAAAGCCTTGAAAATCGTGCCCTTTTCTTCATCCCGCTCATCCCAGCGCAACGTCCAGCGCCAGCATGACCGTAAAGCCCAGGGCGAAAAACAGCGTGCCCAAATTGGAGTGATTCCCCTGGGACATTTCCGGAATCAGCTCCTCGACAACCACGTAAATCATGGCGCCCGCCGCGAAGCTCAGAAGATACGGCAGCGCCGGAAGCACGAAATGCGCCGCCCAGATCGTAAGCAGCGCGGCCACCGGCTCCACCGCGCCCGAGAGCGTTCCCCACAAAAAGGCGGAGCGTTTGCCTACGCCCTCCGACCTCAGCGGCATGGAGATGATCGCACCCTCGGGAAAATTCTGAATGGCGATACCGATGGACAACGCGAGCGCTCCCGCCATAGTAATGGACGCGTTTCCCGCCATCCATCCTGCGAGCACCACGCCAACGGCCATTCCCTCAGGAATGTTATGCAGCGTCACGGCCAGCACCAGCATGGTCGTTTTTTTCAACGCCGACCTGGGGCCCTCCGGCTCGGCGCTGCCCTGATGCAGGTGCGGAATGCCATGATCGAGCAGGAGAAGAAACAGGATTCCCAGCCAAAAGCCGATAACCGCCGGAACAAAGGCCCATTGGCCCATCGGCTCCGCCTGCTCCATGGCGGGGATCAGCAGGCTCCAAACGGACGCCGCGACCATCACACCGGCGGCAAAGCCCACCAACGCCCGCTGCACCTTTGCGTTTAGCTCCTTTTTCATAAAGAGCACGCATGCCGACCCCAGTACCGTGCCGGCAAACGGGATCAGGATGCCCTGGATCACTTCTATCGGCATAAAAAACCTCCTGATGGTTTTCTCCGTTTTCGACGGGCCAAATGGATCGCGAATCCTCTGCATTATATATGCGGCCCGAGAAAAAGTCAATTACGTGCGCCGCTTTCGGCGGCCGCGCCCAAAAATCCGTTTGAGCTTCGACAGAATCGTGTATAATAGGGTAGGCGATCAATCAACGCAAAGGAGATGTGGATATGCTGGAAGCCGGTATGAAGGCCCCTGATTTTACGCTGTACGATCAAAATGGAAAGCAGGTCAGCCTGTCCGATTATTTTGGAAAAAAGATCGTTTTGTATTTCTATCCCCGGGACAACACCCCCGGCTGCACCCGTCAGGCCTGCGCCTTTGCCCAGAGCCATGACAGGCTCAGGGCGCTGGACGCCGTCGTCATCGGCGTCAGCAAGGACTCCGTGGCTTCCCATCTGAAGTTTGCCCAGAAGTATGAGCTTCCCTTCGTGCTGCTTTCCGATCCCGAGCTTCAGGCCATTCAATCCTATGGCGTGTGGCAGGAAAAAAAGCTCTATGGAAAGGTTTCCATGGGGGTCGCGCGCACGACCTTTCTCATCGACGAGCGGGGTTTCATCGAAAGGGTGATGCCCAAGGTCAAGCCGGATACCAACGCCGAGGAAATCCTGTCCTATCTTTCGGACGGGAAATAAGGCTCCGTCCTTTCAACGGCCGAAAGCCGATGCCCCTGTGCGGCGCGGCGGTCTCCATGGCGCGACGCGCCTGTCTTTCGGCACCCGTATATAAAGCTTCGCCCCCGTCGGCATGGTACGTCGGCGGGAGCGGCTTTGCGTTTTGGGGCCCTCACGGCCGATGATCAGAAAAACAGGAAGCTGTTGAGCCCGATCGTCTCATCCAGCCGATGATCGACCTCCCCGGGAATCGTGCGCATCACCATCTCACAGGTGCCCGCGACGCGCAGTTCATTGGCGTGGCCGCCATGCGCCAGCAGGTTGGCGTCGCACAGGGTGACGTGCAGATGGATGTACACCTCGCCGTCCTTGCGGCTGACGGTGCCGCAGAGGTTGCTCATTTCCATGGGCTCGTTGAATTCCTTCTTAAAGAAGGTTCTGGTGGGGACATCATACACGCTGACAACGGCGTGATCCACCGCGCCCAGCCCTTCCACGCTGGCCAGGCGGATGTTCTCCCTCCCGCACAGGCCGGTCAGGGCGGAGAGGATTTCCTCGCCCCTGTCGAAGCGAACGATGTAGGTGTCGCCGAATTTCCTGTATTCCATGTCGAAAACTCCCTTTCAGGCTTTTTCTATATTTTTCGTCACAATCACGTCGCTGTCAAGCCCCAAAATATTTTTGATTACGACATCGCCGATATGAACCGGCGCGCTGAGCGTCTGACGGTTGATCTCCTCCATCACGTCAAAGATGCGGTTTTTGGGGATGGCGTTGGTCAACCGCACGCTGGCCAGGGGCAGCTCGCCGTCGGTTACGCGTACGCTGGTGGCGATGGTGCGTCGGGGGTCCACCAGCTCCTGGGTCACATAGTTCTTTCCCTTGGGGCAGAGATTGCCCGTGACGGAGAGCACCCGCGTGCCCTCGTATTCAGCCTCAACCTCGCAGCCGTTGGGGCAAACGATACAGGTAAACGTCCGCTTCATTCCACACACACCTCCACATCCGCCGTATCGGTCAGCCTCTCCGCCTTGATCGGTATCTGAATCATTTCGGCGGGCAGGGCCTTGCGCATCCTTTTACGAAGCACCTCGCGACCCTCCTGCCTGACGACGATGCTCACATTGCTCAGCGGCTGGCGCACACGCAGGGAAAGCGTAAAGTCGCGCGTTCCGCTGACGCGCTGCGGAATCACATGCCCCACATTCTGACCGGCCTTGACCTCCAGCCCGCAGGCGGGAAGACCTCCCTTGAGCAGGTATTCTGCCGCGCTTTCAGCCAGCGCCTCGGCCTCCAGAGAGACGAAGTCCACCAGATCGTGTACGTGCAGCACGTTGCCCGCGGCGAAGACGCCCGGCACACGGGTCTGGTAATGCTCGTCCACGAACGCGCCGCGCGTACGGGCGTCCAGCTCCACGCCGGCGGCCATCGAAAGCTCGTTTTCGGGGATCAGGCCGACCGAGAGGATCAGCGTGTCGCAGGGGATTTCCTCCTCCGTGCCGACAATGGGCCGGAAGCGCTCGTCACATTGAGCGACGACGACGCCCGTCAGTCTTTCGCGGCCCCGGATCTCAACCACCGTATGGCTGAGGTGCAGAGGGATGCTGTAGTCGTTCAGGCATTGCTCGATGTTGCGGGGCAGGCCGCTGGGATAGGGCTGCACCTCATACACGCCTTTGACGTGCGCGCCCTCCAGGGTCATGCGGCGGGCCATGATCAGGCCGATGTCGCCGCTGCCCAGGATGACCACCTCGTGACCGACCATGATGTTTTGCAGATTGATGTAATTCTGCGCCACACCGGCGGTATAGACGCCGGCAGGCCGCGTTCCAGGAGTGGCCAGCGCGCCGCGCGTGCGCTCGCGGCAGCCCATGGTGAGCAGCACCGCGCCCGTCTGGATCCGCAAAAGGCCCCGTCCCCGGCTGGCCGCGGTCACGACCCTGCCGGAGCTGATATCCAGCACGGTGCAGTCGGTGATGCATTCGATGCCCGCCTCCGAAACCCGATCGATGAAGCGCTGCGCGTATTCCGGCCCCGAAAGCGACTCGCCGAAGCGGGTCAGGCCAAAGCCGTCGTGGATGCATTGACGTAAAATGCCGCCCGGCAGATGCTCGCGTTCCAGAATCAGAATATCGTTTACGCCCTTTTCCTTCAGTCGAAGCGCCGCGGCCAGCCCCGCGGGGCCGCCTCCGACGATAACCGCCTGCTTTTGCATCATGCCCGCTCGCCTCCTTTGACATAGCCCGTAAACATGGCCGAGCCCTTGGAGCCCAGCTCTACCTGGGTCACGGCCTTTCCCAGCTCCTCCCGAATCAGCGCGGTGATGCGCGTCTCGCAATAGCCGCCCTGGCAGCGTCCCATACTGGCGCGGGTACGCACCTTGATACCGTTGACCGTACACACCCCCAGCGGGTTGTGAATGGCCTGGATGATCTCAGCGCGCGTCACCGTTTCGCAGCGGCAGACGATCTCGCCGTAGTCGGGGTTTCGCGCGATCAGGCGGGCCTGCTCCTCGGGACTGGCCTCATGGAAGCGGACAATGCCGCGCCGGATGGGATTGAAGTCGGAATTGGGGATCAGCGTCTCGCGCTCGCGAAGCATCCCGACCACGCGGCGAGCGATGGGCAACGCACTGGTCAGGCCTGGACTTTCAATTCCTACCAGGTTGATGATGTTGGGCGTGCGGCATTCGATCAGGAAGTCCTGGATCTCGCCGGTCTCGGGATCGACACGCTTGGGGCGCGCACCGGCGAAGGTGCGGATGTAGTACTCGCGCTTCATGTGCTTGAACATCCGCGCGCCGCTCTCCTGAAGGCCGTCCATGCCGGACTGGGACACGCTGTAATCCTCGCCGTCCTCGACGTTGAAGCTGTTGGGTCCTACGAGGACGTTCCCATCCACGGTGGGCGTGGCGTGCGTATCGAAGGTGTTGCGCGGGGTGGGCGCAGGATAAACAGGGATTTTCGCGAACGCGCCCGCCTTCTTGTCCAGCACGAAGTACTCGCCCTTGACGGGCTGGATCACATAGCCCGGGATGCCGAGCATCTCGCTGACTTTGGCGCTGTTGAGTCCCGCGCTGTTGACAACCCAGCGGCAGGCGAAATCGCCCTGGTTCGTGTGCAGCACATGGCGGCCGTCCGGCAGATACTCCGCTCCGGTCACCTCGGTGTAGAGATGATATTTTGCGCCGTTGCTCACGGCGTTTTCGGCCAGCGCGATGGTGTAGAGAAAGGGATCGAGGATACCGCTGGAGGGGCAGAAGATGGCGAAGTTGCCGCCCGCCGACGGGTCGATCTCATCCATACGCTTGCGGTCGATCAGCTCCATGCCTGGCACGCCGTTCGCGCGGCCGCGCTCGATCATGGTCATGAGCCTTTGGCGATGCTCCTCTGTGAAACCAACGATCAGCTTTCCCGTGCGCTTAAACGGGACATCCAGTTCCCTGGAAACCTCGTCGAATTCGCCGTTACCCTCCACGGCGCACTGCGCCTTGAGGCTTCCGGTCTTGTAGAGGAAGCCCGCGTGTAGCATGCCGGTATTGCGGCCGCTGGTCTGGGTGCAGACGTCGCTCTCCTTTTCCAGCACGGCGACGGACAGCCGCCAGCGCGTCAGCTCACGCGCGATGGCGCTGCCCACCACGCCGCCTCCGATGATGATTACGTCATAGCTTTGCATGAACGATGCTCCTTTCGTAGGGGGTTGCGTTTGTGTCTCTTTTGTTTTATCATACAGGCATGGAAACGCTACGTCAACTTCGTATAAATAACAGATATGTTAGAGAATCTAACATTCGGGAGGCGGCTATGGATCTGCATTTATTGGAAAACATCGTATGCATCGCCGACGAAAGGAGCATTACCCGCGCGGCGGAGAAGCGCTTTGTGACCCAATCCGCGCTGAATCAGCAGCTGCAAAAGCTTGAGGGAGAGCTGGGCACGGCGCTGTTCGTCCGTGCCCGCAACAACTGGCGGCCGACCGAGGCTGGCGCGGCCTATCTGGCGGCGGCCCGTCAGATGCTGCTGCTAAAGAAGGACGCCTACAACCGCATCGCCGACTGCGCCGAGCGCGGCCGCCGTCATCTGACGGTGGGGCTGATTCCCGAGCGTGGCGTGGAGATGTTCACGGCGGTCTATCCGGCCTTTCACAGCGACTTTCCCGAAATCCAGGTCGAGCCGGTGGAGTGTCACGTGACGGCCATGCAGCGCATGATCTCCGCCGGTCAGCTCGATCTCGGCCTGGCGACGCTGACGGAAAACCAGCGGGACGAAAACGTCTATCATCTCATGGCCGAGGAGGAAATCCTGCTGGCCGTCCCCTCCGGCAATTCGCTGGCCGAGGGTGGCAGCGCGGATTCCCGGGGCGCGCCGGAAACGGAGCTTGCCCGCTTCCGCGATCAGCCCTTTGTGCGTATCTATCAGCGCTCCACGCTCTTTGGGCTGACCGAGCCGTTGTTTGAGCAGGCGGGCTTCGCTCCGCGCGTGCTGTTCTCCACCGCCAGCAACGTAAGCAAGTACCGCATCGTTTCGCTGGGGCTGGGCTGTGCGTTGCTGCCCTCGGTATACGCCGCGTCCGATGGCGGCGTGGTCTATTTCCGTCTGCCGCAGCGTCCCGCCTGGCAGATCACGCTGTGCAGCCGCAGGGAGGGCTTTCTGGGAAAGGCGGAGCGGCGCTATCTGGAATTGTGCCGAAGCTATTGGCAAGAGAGGCTTGCGGAGTGAAACGGGAAAGGCGGGAGAAAGGCCCTTCCTTCTCCCGCCTCAGGGCATCGACAAAGCGCGGGGCGCAGAGAACTCAGACCGCGCTTTGTTGATGCCCGGCCTATATCCCGCCCTCCCGTGATTCTACTTTTCCGTCCTTTTCACAGGATAACAGATTTCCGTGACAAAGTCCTCGGGATTTTGCGTCTCATGCGGGGAGACGTGATAAATAAAGAACGCGGGGCCATCGTAGCAGTAGCCGTTATCGCGCACCCACGCGGCGACAGCCGCGTTCGCCTCCGGAATTCGGGTGTATGATCCGCGAAAGGTGGTGGAGGCAAAGGTGACGGCCGAAAGCGATTTGAAGCGCACGTGCCTGGTATCCGCGTATGAGCCGCGCACGCTCTTTTGCGCTTCTACGTCCACATCGCTTTCCCTGTACTCTCTGTCATGATAGACGACGCAGCAATAGTCTGGCTCATCCCATTGTACCTTGAGCGGAGCGGTTTCGCTTATGAGCAGGCTCCAAAGCCTGCCCTCGTCCTCATAGGAGGGCAGGGTCATACGGACGCTCGCGACATAACGCTCCGGAAGCGTTTTCATTGATACGCTGTATTCCATGTTTTTTTCCTTTCTCAGCCGCTTGTGGGTCGTTTCCAAGAGCCGGAGCTTGCGCTCCGTATCCGCGAGTAGCGCTTCAAGCTCCTTCTCACGGATGCGCATGGCCTGCTCCAGCGCTTCGGGATCGTCAAAGCGCTTGAGCAGCTCACAGATGGCGGCGAGCCCAAACCCCATGTCCTTCAGCATGGCGATGCGTCCGGCGATGGGAAGCAGATCTTCGCCGTAATAGCGATAGCCGGTGAAGGACTCAATGGCGCTTGGTTTCAGCAGGCCGATTTCTTCGTAATGACGAAGCATGCGCACGCTTACTCTGGACAGCTTGGAAAATTCTCCGATTTTTAGCATTTCTGTTTCCTCACATGTGATTTTTTTTGAGCTCATAATGATGATACGCCCTCCCACAATGGAAGAGTCAAGCACTTTTTTCATAGAAAAATCCGCGGCCCGTTTTGAGCCGCGGATCCCGTTTTTTATGTCTTCTCCTTAACCTTGGGAATTACGCCAAGTGCCTGGAAAACTGGAAAAAGGTAGCTTGCGCCGAAGGTCTTGAGCGCTTTGGGCCCGCGAATCTCCTCCCCGCGCGAGAGAATCGCCAGCGCGTTATAGAACGCGAGCAGGACCGTGGCGCGTGTCAGCGACTTTTCCTTGCGGTCGACAAACATTTCGTTGCCCTGAATGCGATAGGTGAACGCGAGGCCCTTCATGGTTGAGAAGGGGCTGCCCGCCATGGCGCGCAGGGCGTCCCATAAAAGGGCGTCAAGCGCGGCATCGGAGGAATCGCGTCCCTTGAGCGCCTCGCGAAGGGATGCGCCAAAGAGCCGAACGGCCCCCGGCGGATCGCTAAGGGGAACGGCCATGTGCTTAATGCACCAGGCCGGTCAGCTTCACGCGCTTCATCAGCGGGATCAGCACCGTGCCGATAATAACGCCGCTCAGCCCCTGGACGAGGTTGGGGACGACCGCGCCGACGGCGGCTGCCAAGCCATAGCCCAAAATGAGCCATTCCACCAGGAAGTAACCGGCCACCATAACCAGTTCCGCCACAACCAGCCAGATCACGGTCAGCCAGTAGGGCTTGTTCCCCTTAACCCCGTAAACGGCCACAGCGGCAACCGCGCCCTTGATGAGGAAGGTAGGCAGGATATAAAGCGTGTAACCACCCAGCAGATCGGCCAGCGCGCTACCGATTGCGGCGGCGGGAACGCTGGCCCAGCCCAGCAGCGCCGCGCCAAGCAGGATGAAGCCGTCACCCAGATGGATATAGCCCTGCGTAATGGAGACGGGGAGCTTGAAAAAATAGGTCGCGACAAATACCAGCGCGGCCAGCATTCCGCCAAGGGCGAGAATCAGTACATTGGAATTTCGATTGTTGCTCATATTCAGAAGCCTTCTTTGATTGAATTTGAAAGAATGGATGAGTCCGTCAGATCGCGTCCGGTGAACCGGCCTGGAGGCGCAGCTCGTTGAAGTGGCGATCCTCCTCGGCGGCGATGAGCTCCAAGGTCTCACGCGCCGAGGCGCTTTTGCTGTTCGCGGCGAATTGACGATACGTTCCGGCGGAAATTTTCTCGCTGCGCATCGCGAAGCGCAGCATGCTGTCCGCGTCTCTGAGAAGCCCCTCGCGGGCGGCTCCCATGAGGCCGTCCGGGAACAGCACGTCTTGGGCGATCGCGGCGAGCGCCGTCCGCCGCTCCTGCGACGTATCCAATCCGGCGAAGAGGGAACGGAAGCGTCTGAGATGCTCCTTTTCATCCGCGAGCGTCAGCTTAAGCCGGGCATTCAGCGGCTCCCCATCGCGGCCAAGCTGCTCCATGAGCAGGATCGCGCGGGTATAGAGCGCGACGGCGGAGGATTCCATTTCGCATGCCACGAAAAGGGCCTCCTGCTCCGTCAGGTCACGGATCAATTTTCTTCCTCCTTTGCAGCCTTATTTGTCGGCCAGGTAAGCGTTGAGCTTCTCAATCAACGCGTCGGGGTCGGAGCCGTGAGCCGCGCAGGCGTCCTCAATGGGCTCGGCGGTCGCGTGCGGACAGCCCAGACAATGCATTCCGAATTCCATAAAGATACGGGCGGTGCCGCGATCCATGGAGAGCACCTCGCCGATAGACATTTGCTTGTTGACAGTCATAGGTCAAGCCTCCTTACTTGTTGCGCCCGCGTTCCTTACGAGCGTAGCTTATCTTACCATCAAGGGGAATGGGTTGTCAATGCGATTTATCCCAAAGTACAGGAAAAAAGTAGTCTTTGCCGTTTTTTGCATTTTTTATCCAAAAAAGCGCCATGCGTCCCAATCACAGGAGCATGGCGCGTCTTCACTTTTCGGCGTCAAAACATCTTACACAGCGTCTCATGAAGAATACCGTTGGAGGCGGCAAGCGGGGCGCTGCGGCCCGTTAACGTGGGACGACCGCCTGTGAGCAGCGTAAGCCTTCCGCCGGCCTCATTCAGGATCAGCCATCCCGCGGCGTAATCCCAGGGGAAAAGATAATGGAATACCGAGGCGGAGAAGCGGCCGCACGCGGTATAGCACAGATCAAGCGCCGCGGAACCGGTGAAGCGAATCCCCCTGCTTTGGCTGTGGAGGGCAAAGAGGCTGTCAAAGTAGCCGCGCTGACTGTCCACGGTGGCGGGGCCGGCCTCGACGCCCACGACCGCGTCCGAGAGGGACGCGTCCGCGTTGACATGGATGGGCCGACCGTTCAGGGTTGCCCCGTGACCCTTTTCGGACAGGAACATCTCGTCCGTGAAGGGGTTGTAGACGGCGGCCATGAGAAGCTCGCCGTCTTCGGCAAGCGCACACGAGACGGCGCTGAGGTTCATGCCGTACATCAAATTGGTTGTCCCGTCGATGGGGTCGACAAGAAACAGCCTCCCCGAAAGACCGGTTTCGACCGCGCCCTCCTCGCTGAGCACGCGGCTTCGCGGAAGCAGCCTGGGCAGCGCGTCCTTGAGAAAATCGCTGACCGCCAGATCCGCGTCGGTGACAAAATCGCCTCGTCCCTTTTGGTGTATGCCGGACGCGAGCGTTTTGGACAGCGCCAGCGCGCCCGCCTCACGAACCGTCGTCTCAAATGCCTTGAGCATACGGAATCGCTCCTTTTGTTATTCGATCGTCTCGACCACGGAGAACCCTAGCTCCTTGAGCCTATCCACGTAGTCGCCGTCCAGATGCATGGCATAGAGCGCATGGCGGCGTTCCCGGGGAATGGCGTCGACCAGCCGCTGATAGTGGCAATGGGAGGACGAGTGATGGCTGGCGGTGTCATGATAGACGCGCGCGATTTCGCCGGCCAGGAAGCGTCGGGCAATCTCATCCGGCAGCTGGGCGGCATCGCCGCTGTAATAAACGCGTTCCTCACCGTCTGAAAGCAGATAGCCAAAGGCGCGCATATCCTCCGCGTGCGGCACCTCAATGGGCTGAGCCGAAACGGGACAGTCCTGCGGCAGGGCGGGAAGATAACGATAGAACTCAGGCGAAATCCCTTGCAGGCTCAAAAGCCGCGTGACCGCATCCAGCGGATGGACGACGGTGACATTCAGACGAAGCACGCAGTGCGTATAGGACAAAAGCGAGGCTAGAGAGCCCGCGTGATCCGCGTGCAGATGGGTCAAAAGCACATAAATCCGACGATAGCTCCTTAGATCGAGCAGACGGACAACCTTTTCATAGGCGCTCTCCCCGAAGTCGAGAAAGAACAGGTCGCCATCCGACTCAAAAAAGGCGTTGGTGTTGCCGAATGCGGGATAAAACGCCGCTCCCCGACCCAGAAATTTCAGATCAAGCATGCCCTCACTCCTTGACTCCGGCGCTGACGAAGCTGTTCATGAACTGCTTTTGCATGATGAAGAAGGCCAGCAAAAGCGGAAGGATGATGATCAGCGTCGCGGCGCAGACATTGGCCCACTGCATATCCGCTTCCTTTGATTTGGCGAAGATCGCCAGACCGACGGTCAGCGTGCGATTGGTAGGAGATTTGGTCACGATCAGAGGCCAGAGATAGTTGTTCCAATGGTAACTTACCGAGATGACCGCGAAGGACATATAGGCCGCCTTCGCGCAGGGCACATAGACCCGCCAGATGGTCTGCTGAAGATTGGCGCCGTCGATGCGGGCCGCCTCGCCAAAGGCCCTTGGTACGGTCTTGAAATTCTGACGGAGCAGGAAGATCCCCATTGCGCTGCCCAGGAACGGGAACATGATACCCAGCTTCGTATCAATGAGGCCCATTTCGGACAGGGTCATGAAGTTGGGGATGATGAGCACGTCGTTGGGAATGATGATCTGCATGAAGATCACCACGAAAATCAGCGCCTGACCCTTGAATTGATAGAAGGCCAGGGAATAGGCCGCCAGCGTGGAGGTCACAAACTGAATCGCAAAGGTGACGACCACCAGGATGATGGTGTTGATATAGTACTGACCGAAGGGAATGGCATTCCACACATAGTGGAGGTTTTCCATGGTAAAAGGCGTGGTTGGCAGGAAGGACATGTTGAAGGACGTCTCCGTCAACGCCGTTCCGACCAGCCAAACCAGCGGCGCGAGCCACAGAAGGGCCAACAGAATGGAAAGAACCGTAAGCACGGCGGATTTGAGCTTTTTCATCGTCGCTTCCCCCCTTTCTTAGGCGTAGTGGATTTTCTTGTCCTGGCTGAAAAAGCGGGGCAAAGAAACCACGAGCAGAAGGAAGAGCATGATCACCGTCAAAGCGGAGGACACGCCGTAATTCATATTGGTAAAGCCTTGCTGATAGATGTAGTACAGCAGAAGCGTGCTTGCGTTATTGGGTGCGCCCTCTGTCATGATGATCACATGATCCGCCAGCTTAAAGCAGTTGGTAAAGGCGATGGTGGAGACGAACAGGGTGGTCGGGGCGAGCAGAGGCAGGGTGATGTAGCGGAAGGTACGCCAGCCGGTCGCACCGTCGATGGACGCGGCCTCGATCACGTCGGTGTTGATGCTTTGCAGCCCCGCCAGGAAGAAGACCATCAGATATCCGGATTCGCGCCAGACATACATGACCGCCATGGCGGGCAGAACGGTTTTTTTGTTGGAAAGCACATTCATCGGCTCGCCACCAAACGAGATCAGCAGCTGGTCAAACAGACCGTTTTTCGCCATATAGATGAAACTCCATATGCTGGCGATCGCGATCATCGGCATGACGGAGGGATAGAAGTAAGAGGTGCGGATAAAGCCGATATGACGACCCTTGCGGTTGACCAGCATCGCCAGGCAAAGGCCCAAAATCATGCTGGGGATAACCGTATAAAGCGCAAAGACGACGGTATTGCCCATCACCTTCCAGAAGGTGGAGCTGTTGAACAGACGCGTGAAGTTATCAAAGGCGATGAACTCGGGCGCGTCCATGCCCATCTTGTACTTGGTCAGGCTTAGATAGATGCTTCTGAAAACGGGGTAGACGGTAAAGACCAGCATGACAGCCACGGCGGGCAGCATCAGTCCCCAACCCGTGGCAACCTCCTTGCGGCGACGGCTCGCAGCAGTCGAGGTTCGCTTCATTGATTGTCCGGCGGTGGAAGTCATGGACATTCATCCTCCCTGATCATCTGAAAAGGGGCCACGGGCGATGCCCATGGCCCCGCAATGGCGAAGGTTACTGATATTCGGCCAGGAGCTCATCGCCCTGCTCCTGAGCGGCGGCCAGCGCTTCCTCGGCGGTCATTTCGCCGGTCACGGCGGCCTGGATGTTGTCGTTGAGGATACGCCACATCTCGGCGGCGGAATAGGTGGTCAGCTCGGGCTGCGCGTACTCAAGCTGCTCATAGGCAACCAGCGCGTCCGGGAAGGACTCATAATAGGCCTTGAGGATATCAGTGTCATAGCAGGAATAGCGGGTCGCGACATAGCCGGTGTCGATGGACCACTGGGCGGCGCGCTCGGTATCGCACATGAACTTGATGAACTCCCAGGCCGCCTGCTGACGCTCCTCGGAGATGCCGTTGGTGATGTAGAAGTTGCCGCCGCCGGTGGGAGCACCCCACTGACGTCCAGCGGGCAGGAAGCAGACGCCGAAGTCGAAGGTAGCGTTGTTCTTGATGTTGGTCAGGTTGCCGGTGGTGTGATAGATCATCGCGACCTCGCCGGCCAGGAATTGGGTGGGAAGATCGGTCCACTGCACGATGCCGGGGGCCATGCACTCGTACTTGTTCTGCAGGTCAAGCCAGAGCTGAAGGGCTTCGACATTCTCGGGGGTATTGAAGTACACCTCTTTGCCGTCGGCGCTCATCAGGCCCACGCCGTTGGTGCAGTTTTGCAGGGAGAAGCCGGTAAAGCCCCACTGAGCGGAACCGGAGTTGAGAGCGATGCCCACGCCCCAGCGGTTCTCGTTGGTCAGCTTCACGGCGTAGTCCACCATCTCGTCCCAAGTGGTCGGGGGAGCTTCGGGATCAAGGCCGACCTCACGGAAGGCATCCTTGTTATAGAACATAACCATGGTGGAACGCTGGAAGGGGATGGAGTAGATGCTGCCATCGACGTAGGAGTCGAGCATGAAGCCGTCGATGAAGTCATCGATGAAGTCCTGTCCTTCGGGATCGTTGGCGATCAGCTCGTCCAGCGACATGGCCATCTTCGTAGAGGCCATGGTGAAGCGCTGGGTCGCCAGACTCACGAATAGGTCAGGCGGGTTGCCGCCCTGAATGGCGGTTTGGATCGCGGTCACGGTATCGTCGTAGTTGCCAGTGTAGACGGCCTGCACCTGGACGTCGGAGCGGCTTGCGTTGAATTCGCTGGTCATTTCATCGATCAGCTTCGCAGCGTCTCCGCCGACGTTGACGGGAAAGTACATCGTCAGCTGGAGGGGCTCCTCGGCCAGTGCGGGGAGCGCAATGCTCAAAAGCATCGCCAAAGATAGAGCAATAGCAAGGATTTTTTTCATGGGGCTACCTCCTTCACATCACTATGGGGAACAGATCCTTGTATAGGCATATCATATCACCGAAAATGAATCGTGTCAATACTATCAATAAACAATTTTATACGAAATATTAAAAAAATTTAGTTAAATATTTGCTATGTTTGAAGAGAATTGTTATAATAGGGAAGGAAAGAGACAACTTAAAATAGATAAACGTTTCAACTTCAGATGAAACGCGGGAGATGTTGTATGGTCACAATCAAGGATATCGCAAAGGCGGCAGGCGTGGCGCAGGGCACGGTTTCCAACGTGCTCAACGGGCGCGGCAATGTAAGCAGCGAAAAAATCCGGCACGTGCTGGAGGTCAGTGAGGCGCTGGGCTACGTACCCAATGAGCGCGCCAAGATGCTTAGGAAGGGACATGCGAAGCTGCTGGGCGTGCTCCTGCCAAGCCTGAACATCAGGCAGTATACCGATTTTTATCTCAGCTTCAAGGCCTATGCCGAAAGCCACGGCTACTCGGTGCGTCAGTACCTGCACAGGCCCATCAGTCCCGAAACCGAGGAAGCGGTGCTCCAGGAAGCGCGAAGCGATATGGTTTCCGGCCTGGCGGTTTTTTCCGATTACCTTCATCTAGAGCACTATAACCCGACGCGTGCCAGCGATCATCCCATGGAGCTTCTGTTTGTGGAGCGCAAGCCCTCCTTTGACGCGGACTATATCGGCTTTGACACCTTTAAGGCGGGCGAGGCGATGGCAAGGAAGATGCTTGAGCATGGCTATGGAAGCATCGCGCTGATCACGGGAAATCTGCGCCTTTCGCATGAGGCGGACTTCTATCGAGGCTTTATGAAGAAAATGAAGGACGCTAAGGTCAAGCTGACCGCCTTTCAGACGGATGAGCAGCGCAGGCATCAGAACATCCTCCAGGCCTTTGAGCAGACGCAGGCGCAGGCCATTGCCTCCTCCCAGCTGGAATATGCGCAGACGGCCAGGGATATCTTAAGCACCTTCTATACCGAGAAGCTTCCTGATATTTATACCCTTTCGCCGGTTTTCACACTTCCGGAGACGGACTTTCAGAAATATGAGCTCAACTTCCGTCTGCTTGGAAACGCGGCCGCGCAAAAGCTGATCCGGCGGATCGAACGGGGTAAGGAGCCGCAAAGCTGCATTTTGGAAAATACCGGCTTTCGCTCCTGGTGCCCCGCGCCCATCAGGACGCGAGGCAAGCAGCGACCGCTCAACGTCCTTACGCTGGACAGTCCGGAGGCCTATACCATGCGGAGCATGGCGCGCATCTACACTCGGCATACGGGGATCCCCGTCAACACCATTATCTATTCCTACGACGAAATTTACGAAGTCTTCAACAGCCTGCGTGAGGACGCCATTTTTGATGTGCTCAGGCTGGATGTGACATGGCTTTCCTGGTTCGCGCAGAAAATCCTCAAGCCGTTAAAGGAAATCGATCCCGATGTGGAAGGGGTGCTGTCCGCGTTCCTGACGGGCACGCCGGAGAAGTATTCCTACGTCAACGGTGTGCTCTACGCCTTGCCCAACACCCCCAGCACCCAGATGCTCTTCTATCGAAGCGACCTGTTTAACAGCGCCATTTACAAGAGGATGTTTCAGGAAAGGTACAAAACGGAATTGACCGTTCCCCGAACGTTTGAAGAATTTAATCGGGTCGCTTCCTTTTTTACCCGCGCGCTCAATCCCGATTCGCCGGTGGATTACGGAACGACTTTGACGCTTGGCTCCACGGGCGTGGCAGGCAGCGAGCTGCTGGCGCGTCTGTTCAGCGTCCAGGAGAATCTCTATGACGCGCAGGGGCAGGTGAAGCTCAACGGGCAGGTGGCCGTCAACGCGCTCAGGCAGCTCATTGAGGTCAAGCAATACAGCGACCCGCAGTATTGCTCCTGGTGGACCAACACTGCCTCGACCTTTGCCGCAGGCAACGTCGCCATGGCGATTCTTTACAACAACTTCGCATCCCCTATCCAGGGCCATCATTCCAAGGTGCTGGGCAACATTGGCTATGCCATGACGCCGGGAGGAAGGCCGATCATCGGCGGAGGCTCTCTGGGCGTTTCCAAATACTCCCGACAGCCGGAGACCGCTCTGCATTTCATCCGCTGGATGTGCAGCGAGCCGGTGGCCTCGGCAAGCACGCTGCTGGGCGGCGTGTCGCCTTGCAGGGAATCCTACAACAATTACGAGATCATCAACAACTATCCCTGGCTCAAGCTGGTCAACAGCAGCTTTGCTGCGGCACAGGGCCGGCGTATGCCGCCTAAGTATACCGCGCCGTTTGATGAACGCCGCTTCATGAGCATCATCGGCATGGCGGTTAAAAATGCTTACAACGGAGCGCTCTCGCCCCAAGAGACCATGGATTATGCGCAAAAGCTCTTTGAAGAGCAGTTCGTGAGCAATCTTACGCAATGCTGAAAAAGTCGTATGTTGTTTTCAGTTTCATCACAAAATCGCCACATTTCTCTGCTATGCTGTTGATACCATCAAGGAGGACGTAAAGACTACCCCCTGATCGTTCTTCGAGATGGTCTCCGTATCGGGACTGGGAATGAGGAAACCCGGTCCGTCATCCGTATTCCTCCTTTTCCCCTTGCCAGGGCGGGCGGTTGTGGTGAGCCGTCCGCCCATTTTTGTTAATCTTCCTCGATCCTTCGCCGTTTATTTCCATATCCTTCATGCTTTGGTCACAAACACTTGGTATTCTATGTTTGTCGATTAAGACAAAATGCGTTGCGGAAGCGGCGCAAAGGGAAGCTCTTGCGCAAGAAGGACGGTTCCTTATATAGCCGACGGTATCAGGCTTTTTTTCGGGCGCCTTTTCGCCCCCAGCCTGCCGTATTCCCTCCGTTTCCGTGCGCGACAAACCATTACGCGGCCTGCGCCGCGATGATATAAACGGAGACCTGTCGCAAATCATGCGCAAAAATCCGCTCTCATGCATTGCTTGAAAGCGGATTTTTGTTGCACTGAAAGAAGGCCATGGCTTCGGGACATCGACAAAGGATGGGGGCGGGGCATTATTCTCCCCGCTGGGATTTGGGGTAAAGACCCGCAACCTCAATCGTCGTGGAGGGTACTGGCCGTTCCCTCCACTCGTTTCGATTGATATCCTCGCTTTGCCCCTTCGGGGTAAGACCGCACAGCGGTCCCTCTTCCCTCCGTCAACCCAAAGCCTTACACCGCAGCATTCTCCAAGCGAGGACGCGCCGGCCCACGCGGGCCAGTGCTGCGGCTCTTTTCGTAAATAGGGGGTATCAATGACCTGAGGCCATGCCACAAAAGCGGCATGGCCTCGTATTGACCCGCGCGCACGGAGCGCGGAGCCGATGGTCAGGGAGTATCAATTATTCCACGAAGTCGGACAGATAGCCCTCGTAGATCTCATACTGCTCGGCGTAATAGGCCTCGGTCTCTTCGGGGGTCATGGAGGTGATGTTGACCAGCGCACCCTCGCTATACGCCTTCAGAGTCTCGTTGTCAAGCACCTTGGAGAGGCCCTCGTTCATGGCGGTGATCACGCTGTCATCAACGGAGTTGGGAGCGGCCAGATAGAAGAATTTGGAGAACACGACGTCATAGCCCTGCTCCTTGAGGGTGGGGATGTCGGGTGCGCTCTCGATGCGCTCGTCGGCCAGGATGCCCAGGCAGGTGAACTCGCCGGTCTCCAGATAGTCGCGAACCAAACCGGCCTGCGTGCCAATCACGTCCAGGCGCTTGCCCAGCAGCTCGGTGGTCTTCTGAGCGGCGGTACCGGCATCAACAATGTTGAATTCAACGCCGGCGGCCTGCTGGAAGGCCAGCACGTGCAGATGCGTGAAGGAGCCAGTTTCGGTCGCGAAGGAGACCTCGCCGGGATGCTCCTTCATGTACTCGACCATGGAGGCGGTGTCGGTGAAGTGCTCGTTGCTGCTATTGATCACAAAGGCGTTGGAGAAATCCAGGAAGGGCATACCGGCCAGTTTGAAGTCATCCAGCACGTTGAATTCCTCGTACATGCCCATGATCTGAGTGATGCAGGCGCCGCTGTGATAGAACACGAAGCGATAGCCGTCATCGGGGTTGTTCAGCGCGTCCTCAAAGGCCACGGCGCCGGAGCCGCCGGACATGTTGGAGACGATCACGTTCCAGCCCAGCTCTTCGGTCAGAGCGGCGGCCAGGGCACGGGCGTTGGCATCAGTGTCTCCGCCGGGATTGGCGGGCACAATCAGCTCGATGGAGCGCTCCGGCCACTCGGCCAGGGCGGAAGCGCCGGTCAGCACCATGATCATGACGAGAAGCACAGCTAACAGTTTCTTCATTAGGATGATCCTCCTTGTGTTTTTTCGGGAAATACCCTGTTGCTAAATAGAATGCGAATTCCGTGCCAACTTTAAAAATGAAAATCAAAAAAATAAAAATTGCGAGACCTTGCGGGAAAAACGCATTCTAATTTGGATGTTTTTTTCCCAAAGCCCGCATCTGGTTTCAAAAAGAACCGCATTGAATGGTTCAAAAAGAAACCATTGAAATGCGAAGAGTGAAACCATCATGAATTCATGAACCTCATCAGATGCCCCAATTGCCCCCAGAAAAAACAAAAAGAAGATTTTTGGCCCGTACTTCATTTTGGCACATTTCTTGCATGGTATTGTGTAATCATCACTCTTTATAATGGAGGAGGAGTCATATGTCATTCAAGCGATGCAAAGACCTGATCCTTGGCGTTGTGATGCTTCTGTTCAGCGGGTTCTACCTGTTCTTTGGACAGCAGATCACCACCCGTCCCAAGCTGACCCCCAGCTATGCCAGCGCGCGGATCATGCCCACCATTCTGGGGATCCTGCTGGCCATCCTGTCCGTTCTGCTGATCATCCAGGGCGTGCGCCGTTTCAGGGCCCATGACGACAGCCAGAAGGAGGATAAGGCTGAAAAGAACGACCTCCTGGCCGTCGTGCTCACCTTCGCCGTCATCATCGGCTATGTCATCATCCTGCCGAAGCTGGGCTTCTGCCTGTCTACGGCGGTCTTCCTGTTCCTGCAAATGCTGGTGCTTGCTCCAAAGGAAAAGCGCAACTACCTGCTGTTTGCGATCGTGGCGATCGTGTTCACGGCCATCGTGTTCGTCGCCTTCCGCGTCGGCCTGCAGCAGCTTCTGCCGCGCGGCGTCATCGAAAGCCTGCTGGGCTTCTAATAAGGTAGAAAGGAGCTATTCTCAATGTCCGTTATGCAATTGATCGGTACCGGCTTTGCCACGGTTCTGACCCCCACCGGTATCTTCCTGATGTTCATCGGCGTCGCGGTGGGCATCGTGTTCGGCGCGCTGCCGGGCCTGTCCGCCACGATGGCGATCGCCCTGTTTTTACCCGTAACCTACGCCATGGCCTCCTCCGACGCCATGACGCTTCTGATGGCTTTGTTCATCGGCGCGATTTCCGGCGGCCTGATTTCCGCCATTCTGCTCCATATTCCCGGAACGCCTTCCTCCGTGGCCACCTGCTTTGACGGTCATCCCATGGTCAAGAAGGGCCAGGCAGCCAAGGCCCTGGGCGTCGGCGTGGTGTTCAGCTTCCTGGGCACGGTGTTTTCAACCATCCTTTTGATGTTCATCGCGCCGCAGATCGCTCGCGTGGCTATCAACTTCGGCTCCTATGAATTCTTCTCCATCGCTATCTTCTCCCTGACGATGATCGCCACCCTCTCCAGCGGCAACATGATCAAGGGCGTGCTGGCGGGCGTCATCGGCTTCATGTTCTCCACCGTCGGCACCGACTCCATCGAGGGCAGCGCGCGCTTCACCTTCGGCATGACCGATCTCAAGAGCGGCTTCGATATGCTGGCCGTGATGGTCGGTCTGTTCGCCGTGGGCGAGATCATCGCTGCGGCCCAGACCAGCCGTCATTCCAAGGAGGAGCTCATGGCCCAGCCCAGCATGAAGGGCATCAAGGGCTTCGGCTTCACCATGAAGGAGTTCTTCGGCCAGGGCATCAACGCCATTCGCTCCGCCCTGATCGGCATGGGCATCGGCATCCTGCCCGGCATCGGCGGCGGCACCAGCAACGTCCTGGCCTACACCGTCGCAAAGAATTACGACAAGCACCCTGAGGAATTCGGCACTGGACGCATCGACGGCTTGGTTGCCTCCGAGACGGCCAACAACGCCACCATCGGCGGCGCGATGGTTCCGTTGCTCACCCTGGGCATCCCCGGCGACACCACCACCGCCATGCTCCTTGGCGCGCTGACCCTGCACGGTCTCACCCCGGGGCCCCTGCTCTTCCAGAACCAGGCGGAAATCGTCTACGGCATCTTCGCGGCCATGCTCCTGTGCTCGGTCATCATGCTGTTTATGGAGTTCTTCGGGCTGCGCGTATTCGTCAAGCTTCTCAGCATCCCCAAGTACATCCTTCTGCCCTGTGTGTTCGTGCTGTGCGTCATCGGCGCCTACGCTCTGAAGAACAACATGAGCCAGGTCTACGCCTGCCTGATTTTCGGCGCGATCGGCTTTGCCTTTAAGAAATTCGACGTTCCCACGACGCCCTTCATCCTGGGCTTCATCCTTGGGCCCCTGGCCGAGGTCAACTACCGCCGCGGCATGATCCGCACCAAGGGCGATTTCCTGCCCTTCCTGACCTCCCCCATCAGCGCCGTGTTCCTGGCCATCGCCGTGCTGGTGCTGGTGATGTACGCGCTCAAGCCCGTTCTGGCCAAGCGCAAGGCGGCCAAGGCAGCCGCGAAGTGATCATCATTCACGGGAAAGGAGGGAAAGCATGACCGAAAACAGGCTGGAAATGCGGCAGACGCAAAAGCTTTCTCAGAACCTGCAAACGGCCATCCACCTCCTTTCCCTCGATCTGGACGGCCTGAGTGAGGAGATGCAGAAGGCCATTCAGGAGAATCCCGCGCTGGAGTACGTCCCGCCGCAGAAGTCCGCCCAGGATTACGCGATGCTGGTCAAGACCCGATATCGCGGCGGGCGAGGCGACGCCGTCCATCAGGAGCCGGCCGCGTCCGCCGATACCGTGCTGGAGGATCTCGAACAGCAGCTGCGCTTAAGCGGCCTGGACGCCGTCACCTGCCGCGTCGCCATGCGGATGCTGCACATGCTCTCGCCTCGCGGCTACTTCACGCAGGAGCTGGACGAGTTCGCCGCCGAGGCGGGCGTATCGCTTGAGACCGCCCAAAAGGCGCTGGAGGCCGTCCAGGCTCTGGAGCCCCCTGGAATCGGCGCGCGGACGGTGGAGGAATGCCTCAGGCTTCAGCTTGACGCGCGTTCCGACGTCGATCCGCTGTGCTACGAGCTGATCCGTCTCTTCCTTTTGGAGATCGGCAAGGCCAACATCCGTCAGATCGCCAAAGAGACGGGCGCGACGCTTTCGCATGTCAGGCAATGCGTGGACACCATCCGGGGTCTCACACCCGCGCCCTGCTCGCTCCACGAGGGAACCGTGCAGTACATCATGCCCGAATTTTCAGTGGAGGCGGGCGAGGGCGGCAAGCTTCTGATCCAGTTTCACAACGATTATTATCCCACCTTCCGGCAGGACGAAAATTTCCGCCGTCTGACCGAGACGCTTCAAGGCGAGGAGCAGGCCTACGCGCGCAGGATGCTCGCATCGGCCTCCCAGCTGATCCACGCGGTCGAGCTGCGCCAGACCACCATGGAAAAGGTTGCGCGCATTATCGTGCGTGAGCAGAACGCCTTTTTCCTGGGACAATACAATCTGCTGCCCCTGCGCGTCGACGAGGCGGCGCGGGAAATCGGCGTTCATGAAACCACCGTCTATCGCGCTGTGCAGAACAAATATCTCTACTGCGCCCGAGGCACCTTCCCCCTGAGCCATTTCTTCCAGAAGGAGGCGTCCGGCGGGACGAGCACGGCGCATGTCAAGGAGATCATTCAGGAACTGTGCCGCGAGAACGGGAAAATGTCCGACCGGGCCATCGCCGAGGCTCTGGAAAAGCGCGGGATCACGCTGTCCCGACGCACGGTGGCCAAATACCGGTCGCAGATGGAGATCGATTCCAGCTTCCGCCGAAGGGCGGACACATAAGAAGGAGAGATTATGAGAATCAGAAATGACGGGACGGTATCGCGGCTGCTCAAAGACGTGCCGCTGCCGAAAATGTTCCATGCCTCCCAGCGCTTTCCCGATGCGCATATCGAACGGGAGGCGATCGAAAAGACGATTTTTGAGGAAATTAACGCTTCCGGCATGGCCGAGCGTGTCAGGCCGGGCATGCGCGTTGCCATCACGGCGGGCAGCCGCGGCATCCGCAACGTGGACGAGATCACCCGCTCGGTCGTAGCCTTCGTCAAGTCGCGGGGCGCGATCCCCTTCATCGTGCCGGCCATGGGCAGCCACGGCGGCGCGACCGCTGAGGGGCAGAGGGAGCTGCTCGCGGGCTACGGCATCACCGAGGAGGCCATGGGCTGCGAGATCCGTTCCTCCATGGAGACCGTCCTTCTGGGCCATTCTGAGCTTGGCAAGCCCGTCTACATGGACAAAAACGCCTACGAGTCCGACGGTGTGATCATCTCCTGCCGTCTCAAGCCCCACAACGCCTTCCGTGGGCCTGTCGAAAGCGGCCCCTGCAAGATGATGACGGTGGGTCTGGGCAAGCAGAAGGGCGCCGAGCAGGTTCATTCCGACGGCATGGACATCATCGCCCAGAACATTCCCACCATGGCCAAGGTCACGCTGGGCACCGGCAAGATTCTCTTTGCCATCCCCTGCCTGGAGAATGCCTATGACCAGACGCTGATGTTCGAGGCCATCCCCGCCGAAAAAATCCTCGACAGGGAGCCTGAGCTGCTCAAGATCGCCTTTGCCAACATGCCCTCCATTCTGGTCGGCGAGGGCGACGTGCTGATCGTTGACCGCATCGGAAAGAATTTCAGCGGCACGGGCGTCGACCCCAACATCACCGGCACGTTCTCCACCCCCTACGCCTCCGGCGGCGTTCAGGTGCAGCGCACCTGCTTTTTAGACCTCACCGAGGAATCGCACGGAAACAGTCTGGGCGTGGGCCTGGCCAGCGCCATTACCCGCCGCATCTTCGATCAGATCGACGCCGACGCCATGTACACCAACTGCATCACCAGCACGGTCGTCAAGTCGGCCATGGTGCCCTGCGTCCTGAGCACGGACAGGGAGGCGGTGCAGTTCTGCATCCGCACCTCCAACCGCATCGACAGGGAGCATCCCAGGGTCATCCGCATCCAAAACAGCCTGCGTATTGGACAGGTCATGCTGTCCGAGGCATACTACGCGGATGTGCTGGCGGGAAAGTACACGGGTCTTACGGCGCTGGACGCGCCTGAGGATATGACATTCAACGAAGAAGGCACGCTCACCACGCCGTGGCTACCATAAGAAAAAGGAGAGAGAACCATGCGCTTCACCCCCAAAGGCATCGTGGTACCAATCGTAACCCCCTTGACCAAGAAGGGCAAGTTCGATGAAACGGCCTATCGCGGCCTGATTGACTATCTTGCCGACAACGGCATTCATGGCGTGTTCCCGTTCGGCACCACGGGCGAGTTTTACGCCTTTGACCTTGGATTTTACCGCAACGTCCTGGAGGTCACCAAGGACGCGGTTCGCGGCCGCATGGCCATTTACGCCGGCGCGAACGACATCACCACCAGGGGCGCGGCGGATATCGCCAAGGCCGTGGAGAGCGTCGGCGGCATCGACGCGCTGAGCGTGCTGACCCCGATGTTTGTCAGCCAGACCCAGCATGAGGTTTATGAGTACTACCGTGAGATCGCGGGCGAGACCAGCCTGCCGATCATCATCTACAACAACAGGCCCAAGACCAACGTGACCGTCGAACCCGCCACGGTCGCCAGGCTGGCCGAGATCGACAACATCATCGGCGTCAAGGACTCCACCGGCGACATGACCAACACCGAGGAATACCTCCGCCTGACGCGCGGCATGGAGAACTTCCACGTGATGATGGGCCGCGACACGCTGATCTTCGCCGCCCTGTGCTACGGCGCGGCCGGCGCGATCGCCAGCTGCGCCAACGTGGCCCCGCGCATCGCCGCCGACATCTATGACAGGTTTGTCGCGGGCGATATGAAGGGCGCGCTGGACGCGCAGTTCACCTTCTCGGCGCTGAGAATCGCCACCAACATGGGCACCTTCCCCGTGGTGCTCAAGGAAGCCCTCAAGCTGATCGGTCATGACTGCGGCGATTGCGTCAAGCCCATTCAGCCCCTCAGCGACGAGCAGCGTGAAAAGCTCCGCGGCGTGCTTTCAGAGATGGGTCTTCTGTGAATGAGATCGTCAGCCGGATGATCAACACCCAGCTGCTGCTGTTTCTCTACATGATATGCGGCGTGATCGTCAGCAGGCTCAAGATCATCCGGGACAACAACCGACAGGTGCTCGTGCGGCTTCTGATGGATGTCGCCATGCCCATGATGGTGCTGGACGCCTTTAACAAGCCCGTCACCAGGGAGGAGCTGCTCTCCTCCCTCTGGGTGATGATCATCGCCCTTGCGGGATGCGTCGTGACGGGCCTGGCGGGGCTGCTCATGTGGAAAAAGCAGCCTGATTACAAGCGCAAGGTGCTGATGTACGCCAGCATGTTCAGCAACGCCGGAAACGCCGGCCTGCCCATCGTCAGCCTGGTCTTTGGCCCCACGGGCGTGTTTTATGCCAGCATGTACCTCATCCCGCCCCGCATCCTGCAATGGACCGTGGGTCTGGGGCTTTTCGTAAAGCCGGAGAAGGGTGGCTGGGTCAAAAACGTGCTGCTCAACCCCATGGTCGTGATGATCTATATCGGCGCGATCCTGATGGCGACGAATTGGCAGATTCCAGGGGTGTTTGGCACGGCCATCGCCAACCTGGGTGATATGACCGCCCCGTTGTCCATGATTCTGATCGGCGCGACGCTGGCGAATATGAACTGGCGGATGCTGCTGGATCGCTCGGTGCTCCTGATCAGCTTCCTGCGCCTGATCGCCTTCCCGCTTCTCTTTACCGTTTTGCTCAGCCTCCTTCACATGGATGAAATCACAATGAACGTCTGTGTGATTCTTCTGGCGATGCCGGTGGCGTCCAATACCGCGGCCATGGCCGAGCGCTATGGCGGCGACCACGTGTTCGCCTCCGCCTGCGTCAGCGTCTCAACCCTGCTGAGCGTCGTTACCGTTCCGATAATCACCTGGCTGATCCAGTTGATTTAAACCAAAAAAATCGAGGAGGAATTGACTATGAAAATTGCATTTATCGGCCTTGGTATCATGGGCAAGCCCATGGCAAAGAATCTGCTCAAGGCGGGGCACGAACTGCGCGTATATGACCGCAACACCGCTGCCATGGAGGAGCTCAAGGCCGCCGGCGCGACCGTTTGCGCCAGCTCCGTGGAGACGGCCGAGGGTGTGGACGCCGTTATCACCATGCTGCCCAACAGCCCGCACGTGAAGTCCGTCATGCTGGAAGACGACAAGCTGGCCGAGCGCATGCCAAAGACTGCCACCTTCATCGACTGCTCCTCCATCAACCCCGTAGCCTCCCGTGAAATCGCCGCTGAGCTTGCCAAGTATGGCATCGATATGCTGGACGCCCCCGTGTCCGGCGGCCAGCCCAAGGCCATCGACGGCACGCTGAGCTTCATGGTCGGCGGCAAGCAGGAGGTTTTCGACAAATTCAAGGATGTGCTTGGCGCCATGGGTTCCAGCGTTGTGCTCTGTGGTGACGTGGGCGCGGGCAATGTGACCAAGCTGTGCAACCAGACCATCGTGGCGGTCAATATCGCGGCGCTGGCCGAGGCCATGCAGATGGGCCAGATGTGCGGTGTGGAGCCCCAGAAGATTTTCGAGGCCATCCGCGGTGGCCTGGCGGGCTCCACGGTGATGAATGCCAAGGCTCCCATGATGATGGACCAAAATTTCGAGCCGGGCTTCCGCATCGATCTGCATATCAAGGATCTCAACAACGTCGTGGATGCCGCCAAGGCCGTGGACGCGCCCATTCCCCTGACCCAGTCCGTGCTTGAGATGATGAAGATCCTGCATCGCGACGGCGACGGCGTGTGCGACCACAGCGCGCTTTTGAAGTACTATCAGAAGCTGACCGGCGAGGTGCTGCATCACTAATTTCCCAAGGGCCCCGCGCAAGCAAAGGAGGAAGCCACGATGATCCCTAAGGTAGTTAAAATGGATGTGTACCCCGTCGCGGGTCACGACAGCATGGAGCTGAACCTGTCCGGCGCGCACGCGCCTTATTTTACCCGCAATATCGTGGTGCTGGAGGACAGCACCGGCAATCTGGGCGTGGGCGAGGTGCCCGGCGGCCAGAAGATCACCAAGGCGCTCGAGGACGTCAGGGAGCTGGTGCTGGGCACCAGCATTGCCGATTACAAAGGCACGCTCAACAAGGTGCGCGCCTGGCTCAACGCCAACATCAAGGACGACGTGCGCGGCCTGCAAACCTTTGACCTGCGCACCGGCGTGCACGTGGTAACAGCGATCGAGGCGCCCCTGCTGGATCTGCTGGGCAAGTATCTGGAGGTGCCCGCCGCCGCGCTGATGGGCGACGGCGTCCAGCGCGAGCGCGTGCGCTTCTTAAGCTACCTCTTCTATGTCGGCGACCGCAAAAAGACCGATCTCCCCTATCAGAGCGAGGAGGACAGCGACTGTGCCTGGTATCGCCTGCGCAACGAGGAGGCGCTGACGCCGGACGCCATCGTGGCGCTGGCCAAGGCGACGGTGGAAAAGTACGGCTTTGAGGATTTCAAGCTCAAGGGCGGCGTGCTGGCTCCCAAGGAGGAGCTCAAGGCCGTGCAGGCCATCAAAAAGGCGTTTCCCGACGCCCGCGTCGATCTTGATCCCAACGGCGCGTGGAGCCTGAAGGAGGCGTTGGAGATCGCGCCCCAGCTTAAGGAATGTCTGGCGTACTGCGAGGATCCCTGCGGCGCCGAGGACGGCTTCAGCGGCCGCGAAATCATGGCCGAGTTCCGCAAGGCGAC
>CAYQCL010000017.1:0-45184 GCA_964416065.1 uncultured Oscillospiraceae bacterium
AAGAGTATGTAAAAGCAAGCCTTTTTGGACTTTCCTTTCTTAAGGATTGTAAGTAATAAGACAGCTTTTGTTGCTTATTTGTTTATAAAAGCCAGATTTTTACTTGCAAAGTATATAAAATAATACAGAAACAGGAAAGTCACCAAAAGCTTGGCTTCAAATGTTCTTAAAGCATCCTAAAACATATATTTCTTCAGCTTTTGATGGTGCTTATGGTTATATTGCGCCGGCGCAGACAAATATCGAACAGGGGATTCAGATTGGTTTCGCAGAAAAGTATTCTTATTTGACCGAAAAAATGGGAATATAGAGGATGTCTAATCAAATTCCCGCCCAAGTTTTTACGTATATCAGATCCGCTGGGCTGAAATTCCTTTGCTCAAGTATCTATCTATGCCTGGCATGTATTCATGGATTGTGATGATATGTGCTGTAATTATTTTGAAGAAAAAGAAGTATGGGCTTCTGATCCTTCTCATACCGGAATTGATGAATATATTGGTCTGCGTTGCATCGCCAATGTCAAACGCCATTCGGTATGAGCTGCCTGTGGTGGCCGCGTCCCCATTACTGATTGGATGGACACTTATTTTGACGTCGAAAGACGGTCATTCGCTTTGAGGAACGATAGCGGTTCGAGCGTTCCAAACGATAGGAGGTTATTGGAAATTCTGTGCTATCCCGTGAAAAATCCGAGACTTACTGCCTGTCCAGCGTGCGGATGCGTCCGCAAATCAGCTTGCATACGTCGACCGACAGCTGCAAAAGGTGAGGATTGCCCAGCGTCTCAAGCCGCTGCTCAAAGCGCCCCGAAATGGCGCTGATCAAAAACGGCGATCCGGTCAGCAGCTGCTCGATCCGCTCAAACAGCGGCGCCTCCATTGCGTCCGTATAGACGCGCGCCGCGCGGATGATCCCACCCTCCACATTGAGCTTCACCGTCACCTCGCCCCATGGAAAGCGCTCGGAAACGCTGAAGGTGAACGGCGGCTCGTCCGGCAATATCCACTTGTGATCCTCAAACTGCCGCGTAAGCGCCTCGATGGAGCGGCTGTCCAGCATCCGCTCGTCCAGCCAGGCCGGCTCGGCCTTGTACACCCGCGCGAACGCCCAATACAGCGCCTGCTCCGTCTCCTCCACCGTGATCTTAGGCTGAAGCGCGCGGAGATTACACACCTTCTCGCCCCGCTCGCCGACGCGCGGCAGAAAGCGCCCCATCGCGTCCAGATCCGCGTCGATGAGTAGCGTGCCATGATGGTACGCCGCCGACCCGCTCTTGAAATACGCGCTGGTGCTGAACCGCCCGCCCATCGCGTACAGGTCGCCCCGTCCTCCCACGCGCGCCTGAACGCCCAGCGCGCCCAGCGCCATGCCCAGCAGATTCAGCTGCTTGGAAATGTCAAACGCGATCTTGGGCATTAGAAACGTGAAGCCCAGCGTCCCCCTGTCCAGCCAGGCCGCGCCCCCGCCGCTCATGCGGCGCGCCACGCGCCCGTTCTCGCTCAAAAAGGCCTCCTCTCGGCAGACCTCCCGAAGGTTCTGCCCGCGTCCCACAAGAATGGCGCGCTCGTCCTGCCAGAGGTAGAGAATGGCTGTGTCCTCCGGCAGGGTATCCATCAGGTGCTTTTCAATGGCCAGATTGCGGCAGGGCTCCAGGTCTCTGGCAATCAGGCAGGCGGTGCGTCGAATCATTGGTTCTTCGGCCCTTCCCCTATGCTTTCTGTTCTATTTCATTCGCCGCTTCTCATCCTATTTCCTGCCTTTTGGGAAACAGAACCCTCTTTTCCGAACGTGCAAAAGAATAAAGATAAAAAGGTTCGTCTTTTTCCTTTACAAATGTCGAAACGTGGTGTATGATAAGGAGGCCGTTTTGGCAAAAACCAAACGAAAAGCAGGAGGAATACCAGAAATGAAGAAGATCGTAAGTCTGCTCCTTGCCCTGTGTATGCTGATGGGTATCAGCGCGGCGGTTGCCGAGGGCGTCCCCGCCGACCAGATCAAGGTCGGTTACATCTGCATCGGTGATGAGAACGAGGGCTATACCGCCAACCACATCAACGGTCTGCGCGAGGCGCAGGCGGCGCTGGGCATCAGCGACGACCAGGTGTTCATCAAGTACAACATCCCCGAGACCGAGGCCGCCTATGAGGCCGCCGTCGATCTTGCCGAGCAGGGCTGCGACATCATCATCGCCACCAGCTTTGGTCATGAGAGCTACGTATTCCAGGCTGCCGAAGAATATCCGGACATCGAGTTCTGCCACGCGACCGGCACCGCCGCCAGCGCCAGCCCCCTGTCCAACGTTCACAACTATTTCACTTCCATCTATGAGGCCCGCTATGTCAGCGGCGTCGTCGCCGGCATGAAGCTCAACGAGATGATCGACAACGGCATCATCACCGCCGAAACCGCCAAGATCGGCTACGTCGGTGCGTTCCCCTTCGCCGAGGTCAAGAGCGGCTACACCGCCTTCTTCCTGGGCGCCCGAAGCGTCTGCCCCTCCGCGACCATGGAGGTCAAATTCACCAACAGCTGGGGCGATATGGCTCTTGAGAAGGAAACCGCCGAGGCCCTTATCGCCAGCGGCTGCGTCCTGATCTCCCAGCACGCCGACACCACCGGCGCTCCCACGGCCTGCCAGGCGGCCGGCGTTCCCTGCGTTGGCTACAACATCTCCATGATTCCCGCGGCCCCCGACTCCGCTCTGGTTTCCTCCGCCTGCAACTGGGCCGCTTATGTCGGCTATGCCCTCTCCAACGTCATCAACGGCACCGAGTTTGAGAAGGATTGGTGCGGCGGCTATGCCGACGGCGCCGTCTACCTCACCGAGCTCAACGAGGCCACCGTTCCCGCCGGCGCTGCCGAAAAGGTCGCCGAGGTCGAGGAAGCCATCCGCTCCGGCGAGCTCCACGTCTTCGACTGCTCCACCTTCACCGTGGGCGGCGAGACCCTGACCTCCTACACCACCGCTTACGGTCTCGAGGGCATCGAAATGGTCTCCGACGGCTACTTCCACGAGTCCGAGATCCGCAGCGCTCCTTACTTCGACATCGACATCGACGGAATCAGCGTCGTCGAATAACAAGGGCTCCGCCCTTGACCTATCTCTGCGCGCCCGCAAGGGCGCGCAGGACTGGTTTTGGGGAGTTTGGCTCTGATGCTAAGACCGCCGGAGGGCGACAGGCCCTCCGGCTCGCTTTCGCGGGGGGGCGCGTTGCGCTTCGCACCGCGTTGATGTTGCTCGCGTTGGGCCCGGCCCCCGCGCCGGTTTCTTTTTTGGGGGCGGATGAACCGCCCGCGATGCTTATCCCGTTTTGAACCGGATTGGAGGTGCGCCTGTGGAAAACGCGATTCCATCTGACGCCATGATTGAGATGCGCGGCATCACCAAGCGTTTCGGCTCGGTGGTTGCCAATGAAAACTGTGATTTAACCGTCCGGCGTGGCGAGATTTTAAGCGTGCTGGGCGAGAACGGCAGCGGCAAAACCTCGCTGATGAACATGCTCGCCGGTATTTATTTTCCCGACGCGGGTCATATCCTTGTCGAGGGCCGCGAGGTGGTCATCCGCTCGCCCAAGGACGCCTTTGACCTGGGCATTGGCATGATCCATCAGCACTTCAAGCTCGTGGACGTCCTGACGGCGGCGGAGAATATCATTCTGGGCCTGAAGGGGCCGATGCGCCTGGACATGAAGCGGGTGGAGAGCGATATCCGCGCGCTGACCGATAAATACGGCTTTGAGATCGACTTGGGCCGCAAGATTTACGAGATGAGCGTCTCGGAAAAGCAGACCGTGGAAATCGTCAAGATGCTCTATCGCGGGGCGAACATCCTCATCCTAGACGAGCCCACGGCGGTTCTGACCCCGCAGGAGACGGACAGGCTCTTCCAGGTGCTTCGCAACATGCGCGATCAGGGGCATTCCATCATTATCATCACGCACAAGCTCAACGAGGTTTTGAGCCTGAGCGACCGCGTGACGGTTCTGCGCAAGGGCGAGAGCATCGGCACGGTGAACACCAGGGACGCCACCGAGATGAGCCTGACCGAAATGATGGTCGGCAAGAAGGTCACGCTGGACATCGAGCGGCCCGAGCCGGTGAATTCGGTGATGAAGCTCAGGCTCACTGACGTCACCGTCACCGACCGCGAGGGGCGGCAGGTGCTCTCAAACGCGAGCTTCGAGGCGTTTACGGGCGAGATCCTGGGCGTCGCCGGCATCGCGGGCAGCGGACAAAAGGAGCTGCTGGAGGCCATCGCGGGGCTTCAGCCGCACGTCTCCGGCCGCATCCAGTACCGCAACCGCAAGGGGCACATCAAGGAGCTGACCGAGATGAGCGCCGAGGAGATCCGCGAGATCGGCATCCGTCTCGCCTTCGTCCCCGAGGATCGTCTGGGCATGGGTCTGGTCGCCTCCATGGGCATGACCGGCAACATGATGCTTCGCTCCTACAAGCGCCGTCGGGGCTTCTTCTCCGAGCGCAGGCAGCCGCGCACGCTGGCCGAGCGCATCATGAGGGAGCTGGAGGTCGTTACACCGAATGTGGAGTGGCCCGTGGGCCGCATGAGCGGCGGCAACGTGCAGAAGGTGCTGGTGGGCCGCGAGATCGCCTCCTCCCCGCAGGTGCTGATGGTGGCCTATCCCGTACGCGGCCTGGACATCAACTCCTCCTATACGATCTATCACCTGCTCAACGAGCAGAAGAGGAACGGCTCGGCGGTCATCTGCGTGGGCGAGGATTTGGATGTGCTTCTGGCGCTATGCGACCGGATTCTGGTTCTGGCGGACGGGCATGTGAGCGGCGTCGTGGACGCGCGCACGGCCACCAAGGAGGAGATTGGCCTGATGATGACCAACCATAACACGAAGGAGGCGCTGGCATGAGAAAGCAGCCGCACATTGTCAAGCGCGACGGCGTATCGTTCGGGCGCGGCGTGCTCGTCCGGCTTGCCGCGGTGCTTCTGGCGCTGATCGTCTGCGCCGTCGTCATCATCGCCCTGACCGGCATGAACCCGCTGAGCGTTTACGCGGGCATCTGGGACGGCGCGGTGGGCACCTCCCGCCGCATGTGGGTCACCTTCCGCGACGCGGCCATTCTGCTTTGCATCGGCTTCGCGGTCCTTCCCGCCTTCCGCATGCGCTTTTGGAACATCGGCGCCGAGGGGCAGGTGCTGGTGGGCGCGATGGCGACCGCCGCCGTGATGATCTACGGCCGGACGCTTCCCGCCTGGCTGATGTATACCCTCTGTCCGATCGTGGGCGTCGCGGCGGGCCTGATCTGGGGCGTCATCCCCGCCTTTTTCAAGGCCCATTGGAACACCAACGAAACGCTCTTCACCCTGATGCTCAACTATATCGCCACTCAGCTGGTGGCCTACGCGATCGTCTTCTGGGAGAGCCCCAAGGGCTCCAACCACGTCGGATTGATCAACGGGCAGACCAAGGAGGGCTGGCTGCCCTCCGTCGCCGGAAACGCCTATCTTCTGCCCATTCTCATCGTGCTGGTTCTGATGGTCGTGCTCTATATCTATATGCAATTCTCCAAGCAGGGCTATGAAATCGCCGTCGTGGGCGAGAGCGAGAACACCGCGCATTATGCGGGCATCAACGTCAAGCGCGTCATCATCCGCACCATGGCCATCTCCGGCGGCATCGGCGGCCTCGCGGGCTACCTGCTGGCCAGCGGCGTCGGCCATACGATCTCCACCGGTCTCGCGGGCGGACGTGGCTTTACGGCCATCGTCGTCGCCTGGCTGGGCAAGCTCAACCCGTTCGCCATGCTGCTGGTCGCTTTTTTCCTGGTGTTTATGGAGAAGGGCTCCATCCAGATTGCCACGCAATTCAACCTCAACGAGAACGCCAGCGAGATTCTGACCGGCATCATCCTCTTCTTTATCCTGGGCTGCGAATTCTTTATCAGCTATCGCGTCGAATGGCGCGACAGCGCGCGTGAGGAGGTCAAGGCATGAGCATCATCATCGTGTTTCTGCAAAAGGCTATCGCGCAGGGCATCGCCATCCTCTACGGAGCGGACGGCGAAATCCTCACCGAAAAGAGCGGCAACCTCAACCTCGGCGTCCCGGGCATGATGTATATGGGCGGCGTGGCCGGTCTGATGGGCGCGTTTCTGTATGAAAACGGCTCCGCCAATCCCTCGCCCGCCGTGGGCATGCTGATCGCGCTCGTCTGCGCACTTTTGTGCTCGGGACTTGGCGCGCTGATCTACAGCGTCCTGACCATTAGCCTGCGCGCCAACCAGAACGTGACCGGCCTGGCGCTGACAACCTTTGGCGTAGGCTTCGGCAACTTCTTCGGCGGCTCGCTTTCCAAGCTCGCCGGCGGCGTGGGCCAGATCTCGACGTCCGCCACCGCGGGCGCCTTCCGCGCGAAAATTCCCTTCCTGTGCGGCCTGCCGGTTGTGGGCGAGGTGCTGTTCAGCTACGGCTTTTTGAGCTATCTGGCCATTCTTCTCACGGTCGTCCTCAGCTGGTTTCTTTATAAGACCCGCAAGGGCCTGAACCTGCGCGCCGTGGGGGAGAGCGCGGCCACCGCCGACGCAGCCGGCGTGAACGTGACCCTCTACAAGTACCTGAGCACGCTGTTTGGCGGCATGATGGCGGGCCTGGGCGGCTTGTACTTCGTCATGGAATACACCGGCGGCACCTGGGTCAACAACGGCTTCGGCGACAGGGGCTGGCTGGCGATCGCGCTGGTCATCTTCGCGCGCTGGCGTCCGTTGAACGCCATCTGGGGCTCCTTCCTCTTTGGAGGACTGTACATTCTCTATCTTTACATTCCGGGCCTGGATCGCAGCATGCAGGAGATTTTCAAGGCCCTGCCCTACGTGGTGACGATCGTGGTGCTGGTCATCACAAGCCTTCGCAAGAAGCGCGAGGATCAGCCGCCCGCCAGTCTGGGCGTGGCGTACTTCCGCGAGGAACGAAGCTGAAAAGGGGGAAGAAAAGATGAAGAAAAACGCTCAGCGCCTTCTTTTGCTCCTTCTATGCCTGACGCTTCCCTGCTGCGCCCTGGCCGAGCACACCTACCTCATTCCCGACAGCGATACCCGTCGGCTGACCGAGGACGAGCTGTGGGAGTGGGATTATGAATCCCTGGGCTATATCCTCAACGAGATCTTCGCCCGCCACGGCTACAACTTCATTCCCGGAGAAAAATACGACTATTATTTCCGTTGCATGCCCTGGTACACGCCCAACGAGGACAGCGACAACCAGCGGGCCTGCTACAGCCAGCTTTCCTCCGTGGAATGGTACAACGAACACCTGGTGAAGGAGGTTCGTTCGGCCATGCGCTCCCTGGGCACGACCAATGCCAGTGGAAAGTCGGTGTGGGATTTCTTTTCCGCAGGGTTTGACACCTTGCAGGGCTTTTCGTATGTTCCGCTCAAGGCAAACCAGAAGCTGGCGGTCTATTCCGCGCCCAGCGCATCCTCCTGGCGCGGCGCGAATGGCAAGGCGCTGGTTTCCACCAACGGCAACGTCATGGCGGCGGGCTGGGAAAGCGGCTGGCTTTTGGTGATGTATGAGACCAACAGCGGCTCGGTACGCGTGGGGTACGTCACGGACATCAGCGGAAGCGTCCCCATCGACACGCGCCTTCAGTTTGACTATCTCCCCGCGACCATCAGCCGGGCCTGCGACCTGACGGACGATCCCGCCAGATGCTACGCTCCCATGACCCGCCTGAGCGAGGGGAGCCGCGTCACCTATCTGACGTCGTTCTTCAACGCCTCCGCCTGGGCCTATGTGGAAACCATGGTTGATGGCAAGACGGCGCGGGGCTTTGTTCCCGCCGACTGCGTGGACATCTCGCAGACCGAGGACGCGGAGTAAAGGGCCGGATTGACAATTTCACATAGCGTTTTTATAATAAACGAAAGAAAGTCCAGCAAGGATGTGATCGTCATGAAACGGCTGCTTTCCCTCGCTCTGTTTCTTGCTCTTTCCGTCTGCCTGTCCGCGCAAAGCGCGCGGGCGCAAGCGGAGTTCCCCGCGCTGTTTGAGACGTCCGTGGAGACGGTGGAGCGCAAGGAGGATGACGGACGCTACTTCATCTCCAAGGAATACCTCACGACGGTCAAAGAATCGGTCAACGCGGAGCTGCGCGCCGTGGCGGACGCCTACGACGAGGCGCTCTTCCCCACGATGCAGCCGGACGCGGGCAAGAACGGGCGGCGCAACAGCCGTCTGGATATCGAGGCGCTGTACTACATCACGGGCGATTCGTGGCTGAGCACGATGGTGCTGGCGCGCGTGAGCTATCAGCGCAAGCAGGTCTGCTCGCCCTTCACCACGGCGGTATATGATCTGGAAACGGGCGAGAAAATCCCGCTGACCGACCTCTTCGCGCCGGACAGCGAGGCGTGGGAGCTGCTGGCGGAGCGCGTGCGCGAGCATGTGGGCGGGCTGTTCCCCAACGAGGAGCGCAACCCCGACGCTGTCGAGGCGCTGTGTACCCGCGAGGCGCTCGAGGGCGCGTCCTTCACCGTAAGCGCCATGGAGCTGACCTTGCATTACGAGGCGCGCACGGTCTATCCCAATGAGGCGGGCCTGATGCACGTGCGCTTCTACTACGATGAGCTCTGGCCCATGATGACCGAGACGGCGCGGCGTCAGACCGACAACACCGACTGGAAGATGGTCGCCCTCACCTGCGACGACGGCCCCTCCTACGGTCCCACCAACAATACGCTGACCAACCTGCGCCACGCGGGCGCGCGGGCGACCTTTTTCACCGTGGGCAAGAAGGTGGCGGGAAGTCCGGACATCCTCATGCGGGAGTTTGACCAGAACCATCTCATCGCCTCGCACAGCTACGACCATTGGAGCGGCTACTCCATGAAGCCGGAGACGCGGCTGAAGCAGCTCGCCGACCACAACGCGCTGCTGGTGCAGTACACCGGCGAGGAGGTCTCGCTGTTCCGCGCGCCGGGCGGCACCTATCCCCCGTGGATAGAGGCGGGCATCGGCCTGCCCATCATCCAGTGGAGCGTGGACACCTACGACTACACCGGCAAGGACGCCAAGCACATCTTCTATTCCGTGCGCAACAACGTGCAGGACGGCGACGTCATCCTCATGCACGACTCGGGAGCGGAATTGTACAAGGCCATTCCGCTGATGGCGGACTATCTGCGTCAGAACGGCTACATGATGGTGACGGTCGAGGAGCTGGCGCACAGACACGGCATCACCCTGATGCCCAACGAGGTCTATTACCGCTTCCTGGACGGCGAAACGGGCAAGCGGACGGACAGCAACACCTGAGCGGAAGAGTGGGTTCCCCATTTCTCAGGGAGACCGGCAGAGGCCGCTCGCATGCTCCGCCGACTTTTCCCATCCTTTCTGACAGAGGCATGGAAGCGAAAGAAAACGGATTCCCATCTCACGAGGTTCACAATAGACGAGGGCGCAAGCGGTTTATCCGTTTGCGCCCTTGACAGCTTTTTTGCCTTTGCTACACGTTGAGGTCAAAGCGGCAAAACTGCCGTCACTCACTTTGCTTCCAAACGCGGAGGGTTGACGAAGAGCAGCGCGACAGCGTTTCGCGGTAGCGCTTCTGGAGGAGGACGGCTGGACACTAGATGCCGAGGAAGAGGCGTACACCGAGGGCGTGCGGTATAAGGAGATGGAAGGGGAGCTGAAGCCGCTTCAGTTGCGCTATGCCCAGCTGAAGGACAGCCGCGCGGCGGAGCTGATGCGGACACGCTGCTTAAGCAGCTCGAGGAGATCGGGTTTGACGTAAGGATCACGCCGATGGACTTTGAGGAGATGCTGGAGCAGTACTATCGCCACAGCGAGCGCGAGTTCAACCTCAACTGAATGGTGACGAACTTCGACATGGTGTTCGACCCCTACTACACGTTCCACACAGGCGACGAATACCAGAGCTCGTTAAACGCCTCCGGCATCCGCGACGAGGAGCTGATGGAGCTGGCCAAGAGCCTGCGCGAGACGCCGTCGGGAGACGAGGAGGAGTACGGGGCGAGGTGGCTGAAGCTGATGAAGCGCTTCAGCGAGGTGCTGCCGACGCTGCCCTTGTATTTCAACATCTATTTTGACTTTTTCACCACCAGCCTGAGGGACTACACGCCAACGCGACCTGGTCCTGGACCGCCGCCATTCAATACGCTTACATGGAGTAAGCCAAAAGGAACCGAAAATCTCCTTTAGGAAAACGGGGCCTGCCGTGGATGCTCTTTCCACGGCAGGCCCTCTATATAGGCACTGATCAATACAGAAGGAAATGGATTAAAGGCAGAACAGACGTCGGGCGTTCCGCCATGCGACGGATGCCATTATGCGCTCATCGGTGATGGAATCAAGCTGGTCGTATTGGGCCATGTCATAGGGAAAATCGGTTCCGTGAAATACGCGGTCGGCGCCGGCAAGCGTCAAAAGCAGATCGAGCGCTTCCGGCGAGAAGGTCAGATCGTCAAACAGCAGGTTGCGCCGCACATAAGCGTGGGGCAGCAGACGGCAGGGGAATTCGCCCTTCGGGCGCGCCTTAAACGCATGATCCAGCCGTCCAAGCTGGTAGGGGAGGAAACCGCCGCCATGAACCAGCAAAACCTGGAGTCTTGGCGCGAGATCGAAGACGCCGCCCGCGATGAGATTGGCGGCCGCTGACGTGGTCTGACAGGGATTGCCCACGATATTGCTCAAATGGTGGCGGGTCGTAAGCAGCGAGTGGCGCTCGATGAGCGGATGCAAAAGCAGCGTAATGCCGTTTTTTTCTAGCGCTTGATAAATGAGAAAAAAACGCTCCTCATCTAACGCCGCGCCCGCGACGGATGTGCCCGCCTGTATCATGCGCACACTGCGGGCCGCAAGCCATTCGATTTCCCGAATCGCCAGCGATGTATCCTGCATGGGAAGACCTCCCACGGGGATAAAGCGATCCGGATAGGCCGCGCATCGGTTCAGAATTTCTTCATTCATCAGGCGACATAGGCGCGCCGCCCATTCGGCGGGCCGATCATAGAAAAACAGGCGCGGTGCAACGGAAATGGCCTGCATCCAAATTCCCTGCGCGTCCATGGTGCGAAGCTGCTCGTCCGCATCAAAGAAAACGGGTGTGCAGGGATGAGGACTTCCGTCGAAGAAAAGCGACATGTGCGAGCCGGAGGATGTAAGCGAAACACCCTTCACCTGTCCCGTCTGTGCCTGATCCAAAAAAACATGAGGTAAAATATGGGCATGAATGTCTACGCGGTTCATCGCCGAACGCCTCCCGATCAAATCAGCGCGGCCAATCGCAGCGCCAGAAGAATCAGAAAAATAGAGACAATTGAACCGATCGCGCCGAAAACCACCAGCTGTCCGGCCAGTTCCCCGTCCGCTCCCATTTGGCGGGCCATCACATGCGCCGAAACGGCGCACGGCGTGCCGATCGCCAGATAAAGCGAAACCAGTGCCACACCGCGAAAGCCTAAAGCCGCCAGAACGGGCACAAACAGAAGAGGCAGACCGATGAGCTTCAGCCCCACGCCCCAGAGGATTTCCCGCCGGTTCGAGGTGGCTGCCTCAATTCGCAGACCGGCGCCTAACAGCAGCAGGGCGATGGGCGTGGCGGCGGCGCTCAGATCGGATACGACCTTTGCGACGGGAGAGGGCAGGACGACTCCGCAAAGGTTGAGTGCGAGCCCCAGCGCCGCGCTTATCACGAAAGGGTTCAGCAGAATGTCGCGGATCAGGCGGAAGGGTTGAAGACGCCTGTTGGCGAGCGACGAAAGAAGGACCACGGCCAGAATATTATTCAACGGAATGACGCAGGCCAGCAGCATAGAAAAGGCAGCCGTTGCGGATGGCCCGTAGAGCGCCGTGATGATGGGCAGGCCATAGACTACGCAGTTATTTCGGAAAATCCCCTGTGCCAGCGAGGCGCGCCGTGGCGGGTCATGAGCGATCAGACCGGAAAAAAGGATGGACAGCCCAAAGGAGAGCAGACTCATGACGGCCGCGGTGATCATAAGCCGCGCGTCAAACGCCGTGTCAAGCCCACAGGTATAAATGTTTTGAAACAGCAGTACAGGCAGAAGAACGCGAAAGGTCACCCTGTCCATTTGAGATACGCATTCACCGTCCAGCCAATGAAGTCGGCGGCAGAGCGCGCCCAGAGCGATCAGCATCAGCACCGGAAACACACAGCGTGCGCAGATCAGCAGACTTTCCAGCATCCCTTCTCAGCTCGCTTTCCCAGAATCGGAATAGGAGGCATCGCGGCCATGAGGCGTATCATCCTCATGGCCGCGATGGCTACGTCAGGTGTTTTCGTCCGGCACAATGGCAACGGCGCGGCACCATCCGGCTGTCGCTCCCCTAAACTTGACGGGCAGCGCGGAAACATAGAAGCCGTAGGGACGGGGGATATCCTCCAGATGTCCCAGCTTTTCGATTTGCAGATATTCACGGCTGCGGCCGTGCAGGTGTGTCGCCCAAAGGACGCTTTTGTCTCCCGTCCGCCGGTAGGTCTCGGCCATGGCGGCAACGGGACGATCCAGCGTCCAGGCGTCGATGCCGATTAAGCGCACGCTCTGATCCAGCAGCCAGTCCAGTCCGGAAACGCCCAGGCCGGACTGCATGGACAGATAGGTTTTGGTGTCCGTGCCCCAGTATTTGTCGCAGCCGGTGAACAAAAGCACGATATCGCCGGGGCACAGCGTATAGTCGATGCGTTCAAGCTCGGCTTTCAGATCGCCGACGGTGATTTCCTCGCCCGGCCGCTTATGGCGCAGGTCCAGAAGCACTCCGGGCCCAAAGCACCACTCAAGCGGCACCTGATCCACCGTTTTGGAGGGTTTTCCCTCGCAGGTGGGGGAGTAGTGCCAGGGCGCGTCGATATGCGTGCCGGAATGGCTGCTTCCGCTGATGCGGTCGGTGGCCAGCGCCATCCCGTTGGGAAAGGCATCCGGCTCCACGCCCGCCAGCTTGCTCAGACGGGCGGCCCCCGCCGCGTGGCCTGAGAATTCCAGCGTGGGCGGATAGGGCTCGGTGCCTCCGTTTTCGTGCGGTAGGCTGATGTCAATCAATCGGTACATGGCGCGCCTCCTCAGAGCGTTTTTGCCACAATGGCCTCAAATTCATCCATGGTCAGTAGTCCCTTCTTTTGAATACCGGACTCCTTGACCTTGGCAAGCAGCAGACCGACCTGGTCGTCGGTGGCGGTCAGCCCCATCTGATCCAGGTAGTACAGGATGGACGCCTTCCCGCTTTTCTTGCCCAGCGCGACCTGTGCCGTGCGGCCAAAGAAGCGCGGATCGGTAGCGAACATCGCCAGCGGCTCCTTCATGACCAGGTCGACGCCGATGCCGGATTCGCGCATGTAGTTGCGCACACCGACAAACGGCTTGTTGACCGCGCATGGAACGCCGGAGAGCTCCTCCACGAGCTGGCACAAGGGCAGCAGCTTGTCCAGCTTATAAGGCGTCTCCATACCCATGAGGATGACCATGGTCAAAATCAGTTCCTCCAGCGCGGCGTTGCCCGTGCGCTCGCCCAGGCCGTTCACACAGGAATGGACGACCTCCGCGCCCGCCGCCACACCGGCCAGCTCGGACGCCACGGCCATGCCGAAGTCGTTGTGCGTGTGAACCTCCACGGGCAGGTCGCCCAAAAGGCGCTTGTACCAGCGCACCATGAACTGGATGGTCTGGGGCAGGGCGCAGCCCATGGTATCCACCACGCCAATGGCGTCGGGGCAGGCTTCCTTGCGCAGGGCGGATAAGAGGCTTTCGATATCCTCCTCGCGGGCGCGGGTCGCGTCATAGGGGAAGTAAAGCGTATATAGCCCACGGCTCTTGGCGTATTGAATGCAGTCCGCGCTTTTTTCAAACACGGTTTCCCAGGTCCAATGAAACTGGTATTTCAGCTTGGGATAACCGATGGGCGTCTCGATCACCACGCCCTTGGCGCCGCAGTCCAGCGCCATGTCGATGTCTCCGCGCGTGGCACGGGCAAAGGAGAAAATTTTCGCTTCAGGAAAACGTTTTGAAATTTGTGTGATCGCGTCGAAATCTGCCTTGGAGACGGCGGGCATACCCGCCTCGATGCGCGTGACACCCGCTTCGATCAGCTTTTCGGCGATACGCAGCTTGTCATCCTGAGAAAAGACTACCCCTGGCGTCTGCTCGCCGTCGCGCAGCGTCGCGTCGTGAATTTCCACCGAATGGGAAGGCCTGGCGTCAACCTCGGGTCTTTCATTATAAGGGCTGGCCCACCAGGCACCCTCCCTGAAATAGCCTGTGCTCATTTCAATCCCCGCTTTCCTTACAGCTTTTCCACAAGCCAGTCCGCGATTACCGGACGGTATTTGTATACATAGTTATTGCAGACATGGTTTCCGTCCTCGATGATGATCAGGTGCGGCTCGACGGAGCTGCTCTTTTCCACGATCTCCTTGGACTGCTCAAAGTCGCAGATGCGGTCATGATCGCCGTGGATGATCATCAACGGGCAGGTCAGATCGCCGATGACGTCGGCCAGGGAGCACTCCTGAGCGACTAGCTCGACCAGCTCGTCCAGATCGTCCGTGCCCATCACATGGCCAAAGTCGCCCAGGAAAAGCGTGTCCATCTTGGTGGTGAGGTCGCGCATGTCAAAGGGGCCGCCGACGCCAAACGCGGCCTTGAAGGCATGGTTGACCGCCGCCGCACGCGGACAGAAGTGCCCGCCCATACTGATGCCTCCCACGGCCAGGCGGTTGTAGCCCAGCGAGTGGATGTAATCCACCGTCGTATCGACAAACCGCTTGTGCGTGGCGCGGCGGTAGGGAGCGGTGTAGGCCGCCTCACCCTGCCCAGGGCCGTCCATGATGAGCACGGAGAGGCCGCGATCCAAAAACACGTCGGCAAAGCTGAGCATTTCCTCCTTGTTGGCGTCCGCGCCGCCGGTAAGCAGTACAAGCCTTCCATCCGCCTGCGGATGCTCGAACTGGAGGCAGGGAATCCGCCACTCGCCGCAGGGCAGATAAACGCGCTTGCCCGGATAGCGCTGATAGGGAAGGCCCTTGTCCAGAGCGGCCATGCTTTTGAGCATCAGCTCGCGCTTGAGCTCAGGGCGGTCGAACAGCATGAAGTGTCCGTAGTGATAGGCGAGATTGGCCATCCGGTAAGCCGCGCCCGCGGTCAGGGTATGGCCCTTGGCAAGCTCGGCGTCGCCGCGGGCAAGATGCTCATCTCCCAGCGCACGCCACAGATCAGGCCATTCGGCCCAGGTGGGCTTCTTCGCGCGGATGCGCAGCACGTCGTTCATATCGACTCCGGCGACCACCATGCGGGGCATCCAATGTCCGAACACGGTATCCCCCATGTTGGCAATGTCCTTGTTAAAAGCGTCCAGGATTTTCATTCCCATAAGGCTTCTCCTTTCCTGTTTCCAAAAAACCTGATCGTTATAAAGCCGTTTCAGGCGGCAATCAATACGCATTCCTATGCCGCATTGGGCGTGGCACGGCCACGCATGGCGCGGACGGCGAGGAAGACGCCTACGACAATGGCCAGGCCGATAAGATCTGTCACAAAACCGGGTACGATCATCAGGCAGCCGCCGATGACCAATAGCGCCCGAAGGATGAGATTCTTCAGCACACCGAACAAATAGCCATGCAGTCCGGCCACGAACGCATAGGTTCCCACAATGGCCGCCGGCAGTACACTTAATACGCCCAGCCAGCCCTCCTGCCCGATTAGCGCCGGAGAGTAGATAAAGAAATAAGGAACGATAAACGCTACAATCGCCAGCAGGAATGCCTTGTAGCCGGTCTTCATCGGATTGCTCTGTGCCAGTCCGGCGGCGGAATAGCTTGCCAAAGCCACGGGCGGCGTGACCGAGGAGAAGCAGCTAAAGAAGAAGATAAACATGTGAACGGCGATGGCGGGGAAGCCGAAGCCGATCAGGGTGGGTGCGGCGATCGTCGCGGTAATCATATAGGACGCGACGGCGGGCATGCCCATGCCCATGATGATGCACACCAGCATCGTAATCACCAGCGCCATGACCGGCACGCTTTCAAACAGCGCCAAAAGCTCGGCAAAGGAGAAGCCAAAGCCGGTCAGCGAGATCACGCCGACGATAATGCCCGCGCAGGCGCAGGCCGCGCCCAGGCTTACGGTGCTCTTCATACCGTCGGCGATGCCGTCAAGCACCTGCTTAAGGGACATGCGGGTCTCCTTGCGCAGGGCCGCTACGATGGGGGTCGCGATGATGCAGATGATGGCGCTGCGAAAGACCGAATAGCCCAGGACGACGCAGAGGATGAACGCCGCCAGCGGGATGATGGTATGCGCATAGGTTTTGATGCGGCGCTTGACGTCCTCGATGTCGATCTCCTCCACGCGGCCGATGTTCTTTTTGGCCGAGTAAAAATCAATCGCCAGATAGATGGAGAAGTAGTACAACAGCGCGGGAATGATCGCCGCCACCATGACGGTGGTATAGCTGATGCCCAGCAGCTCGGCCATGACAAACGCGCCCGCGCCCATCATGGGCGGCATGATCAATCCGCCGGTGGAGGCGGTCGCTTCCACGCCGGCCGCGAAATCGCCGTCAAAGCCGCTTTTTTTCATCATGGGAATGGTGAACGCGCCCGTGACCATGACATTGGCGATAGGCGTACCGGAGATGGTGCCAAACAGCGCGCTGGCCACGACCGAGGACTTGGCCGCGCCGCCGCGCAGCTTGCTGGACACATAGTCCGAAAGGGCCATAAAGAGCTTGCTGGTGCCGCTGATTTCAATAAACTGGCCCATGATCATGAACAGCACCAGATAGCGCGCGGAGGTATCCAGCGCGGTGCCGAAGATGCCGTTGCCGTTGACATAGAGAAAATACATGATGCGCTCATAGGAATAGCCGCGATGGCCGAGCGCGCCCGGCAGGTATTTGCCAAACAGCGCGTAGAGCAAAAAGACGATGGCGACGATGGGCAGGGCCTTGCCGACCTTGCGTCCCGTCAGGTAGAGGATGGCGACGATCAGCATCGTACAGGACACCACGATCTGAGGAGATACGATGCCGGCGGTTTTGGCGATCTGCTCATAGTTGAAAATCAGCTCGCTTACGCCGTAGACCGCGCATATGAGCATGACGAGGTTGAGAGCGACATGGAGAGCGGGACGCTTGCTTTCGCGGGTCTTGAGAAGATCCATCAAAACCGCGAGGATGCCGATGATCGCCAAATGAATGGGGCGCATCTGGAAGGCGGAGATCGTGCCAAAGGCGCTGTTGTAGATGTGCAAGAGACCACCCAGCAGCGCCGTGACATACAAAATCCACTTCAGCGCCGTGTAGAGGTTGCTTTTCTTTGCTTCCATAGACTTTCTCCTTTTAAGGGACGAGGGATCGCCCGTGGGCTTTCCATGCGTGGGGGCGATCCCTCTTTTGGGTTTGGATTACTTCAGGCCGCTTTCGACGAAATACTTCTCGGCGCCCGCGTTGAGGGGCGCGCCGACCACGCTGGCGGCCGCCTCGCGGGTGATGGTCGCGGCGGAGGCATGATAGGTGGCCAAGGTGTCAAGGTTTTCATACAGCGCCTTGGCGATCTGGTAGCCTAGCTCCTCATCCATGTTGGCGGAGCAGGAGAGCTGAATGCGCTGCACGGCGGTCACGACATCGGCATCCATGCCGGAGTAGGTACCGGCGGGAATCGTCTCAAAAACGCTTAGGAAGGGATCGACCGCTTCGGGCCATATCTTCTGAAGCTCCTCGGATACGGCGACAAGGCGCACGTCCTTGCGGCTGTTGAGGTTGGAGACGGAGGCGGCGGGCACACCGGAGTAGACGCAGCCGGCGTCGATCAGGCCGTCGCCCAGCTGATCCATGGCCTGGTCATAGGGCAGATAAACCATTTCCACATCGCTCTCGCTCCAGCCCAGCGCCGCGATCATCTCTTTGAACTGCTGCTCCGCGCCGCCGCCGGCCTCGCCGATGGCGACCTTCTTTCCCTTGAGATCCTCGACGGTGAGAATGCCGGAATCGGCCAGCGTTACGATCTGCATAACGGTGGAATGCAGCGTGCCGATGACAGCAAGCTGAAGGTTTTCACCCTCGAACATGCCGCTGTTGCTGTAAGCGTCATAGCATTGCTGCGAGGAGGACAGACCGAGATCCAATTCGCCCAGGCCCACCAGACGGGTGTTTTCCACGCCGCCCGCGGTGACCTGCACGTTGACGCTTACGCCCTCGACGTTTTCATTGATGATGGAGGCGATGCCGCCGGCGATGGGATAGAACGCGCCTCCGATCGGGCCCGCGCCGATGATCAGGCGGGTATCGGCCAAGGCGGCCGTGGCGGTCAGGAGCATGACGAGAGACAGAAGGGCTGCGATCCATTTTTTCATAGGGTTCTCTTCCTTTCTTTTTTATTTTTTTACCGGGCGGTGCGAAACTCCGTCCGGAAAAAATTCCGTGGTTTTTGGCGCCTTATGGCAGCCATTGCAGAAAAATCTCGATCCACTTGTCCCAAAAGGCCCAGGTGTGGTCGCCCATTTCCTCCTCGAAATAGGCGTAATGGCAGAACTCCTTGGGAAGGCTTCTGAAAAAGTCGCGCATATGCCTCGCGGGGACGAGGTTGCGGTCCGAGGTACCCACCATGTGGAAAATCTCAGGGAGCGCCATCCCCTGCGCGATCGCCTGTCTGGCCAGCTCATAAAGATCCTCAGGCGTTCCAACGGCGTTTTCTTCGGGGCCAAGCCCCCAACAGAAAAGGTGCCGTTCGTCTACAAGCCGGCTGGGCATGGCGTCGCCGCGGGTGGGATGCGCGTCGAGCACGCGCTTCCAGGCATGGTTGCCGTTGGAGAGCGAGCCGATGGCCGCGTAGCGATCGGGAAAGCGCAGACCGGTCTTCGCCGCGCCGTAGCCGCCCATGGACAGCCCGCAGATGTAGCGGCCGCTTGCTTCCTGTGAAAGGGGGAACCACGCCTCCACGCGATTGGGAAGCTCGAAGGCGATATAGCGCTGCCAATTTTCACCCATCGCCATATCAGCATAGGAGGAAAGCTGGCCGTTTGGCATCACCACCGCGATGCCCTTTTGATTGGCGTAGCGCTCTATACCTGTGAAACGGAGCCACTCCGAATAATCCTGCGATGTGCCGTGCAGCAAATATAGGGTGGGAAGCGGACCGGAGACGGGAGGACGATGGAAGTAGGGCACCTCGGAATCGCGCTTTTCCTCCGGCAGGATTACCAGGACGCTTTGATCCATCATGAGCTCGATGGAGTGAAAATCAACCTGAATCAGCGACATGCTTCCGCCCTCCCTTCCGCCGGCGCGGTGCAAAAATCCAGAAAAGCGTTCAGACAGATTTCGGGCGTGTTCGGGGAATCCGCGTCACCGCAGGCCTGTACATGACAGACGTCCTTGCCGTAGGCGCGGACAAAAGCGTCCGCCTCCGCGGATGCGGCGGCGAAAAACAGCCTGGGCAGCGCGCCCTCCTCCGCGCGTATGCGCGCGAGCGCGGGCAGATCGAGCGGGGAACCGGCGGCGGGCGCTTCACCCCACAGCGAGCGCAGCCGCTTGGGCGTAAGATATCCGTCCGGCGCGTCAAAACAGGCGGCGATGTCCGTCGGCGCGCAGAAGGCGCCCACGGCTTCAAACCGTCCCGGATGGCGCAGCGCCGCGTGGATGGCGCCCGTGCCGCTCAGGCGCAATCCCGCGAGATATTGCGGCCGCTCCCTGAGACGCAGACAGGGAAGCCGCGTTTCCAGCCAGTCGGGGATATCCGTGCAAAGAGACTGCTCAAAGCGATAGCCGTAGGCCATGTCAAAGCCGCAGCCCTGCAAAGCCGAGGGCAGCACAAGCGCAAGGCGGCAGCGCTCGGCCATCTCCTCCAGCCGCGCGTGACGCGGCCACCAGGCGCTTGCGCTCCCTTCGGGACCGAGCAGAAACAGCGTCCCGTTTGGGGAACCGTCCGTGGGAAGCGCCACATGCATAACGGAGGCCATTTGGAGAGCGGGGGAATAAAAATGAACGGTCATAATGGGCATAGAAAATGCCTCCCATTAGGCTTCCTTTGAATTACAGCGGTATGTTTCCATGACGTTTGGTCTGCGCAGCGCGCGGCTTTGCCGCCAGCATATCCAGCGCGGCCAGCGCGCGCCCGCGCGTCTCCGAGGGCAGGATCACATCGTCGATCTGCCCGCGCTCGGCCGCGCGATAGGGGTTGAGGAAGGCGTCGCGGTATTCGGCCTTCCACGCCTCGCGTCTGGCGGCATCCCGCTCCGAGCGGATGAGGATGTTTGCCGCCCCCTCTTCGCCCATGACGGCGATTTCCGCGCCGGCCCAGGCAAAGACCATATCGGCCCCCAGGTTCTTGCTGCACATGGCCAGATAGGCGCCGCCGTAGGCCTTGCGGAGAATGAACGTGATTTTGGGGACGGTGGCCTCGCTGTATGCGTACAGCATTTTCGCGCCGTGTCGGATGATGCCGGAGAGCTCCTGCTGCTTGCCTGGCAGAAAGCCGGGAACATCCACAAAGGTGAGCAGCGGAAGGCCAAACGCGTCGCATGTACGCACAAAACGGGCGGCCTTGTCGGAGGCATTTACATCCAGACAGCCAGCCTGTACCTTGGGCTGGCTTGCGACGATTCCCACGGGTGTGCCGCCCATGCGTGCAAAGAGCGTGAGAATATTGGGTGCGAAGTCCCTCATGTACTCCAGCGACTCCCCTCCGTCCACCACCTCGCGCAGCACCTCACGCATGTCATAGGCCCGATTGGCGTTCTCCGGCACAAGGGCGTCAAGCGCGGGGCGCAGCAACGATTTCTCGCCTGTCAGCCCCATGCGCGGAAGCGGCTTGAGATAATGCGAGGGCAGATAGCTCAGCAGCTCTCGGATATGCCGGATACAGTCCTGCTCGGTCGCATCCGAAAAATGGGCGTTTCCGCTGACGGCGGTATGAGTGTGCGCGCCTCCAAGTTCCTCAGCCGTGACCTCTTCGCCTGTAACGGCACGGATGACCTCTGGGCCGGTGATGAACATGCGGCTCGTGCCCTCCACGGTAAACACGAAATCCGTCAGCGCGGGAGAATAAACCGCTCCGCCCGCGCACGGCCCGAGAATCGCCGTGATCTGGGGGATTACGCCGGAGGCTTTGGTGTTCATGTAAAAGATTTTGCCGTATCCGGACAGGGCGTTGACGCCCTCCTGAATGCGCGCACCGCCGGAATCGTTCATGCCGACGATGGGCGCTCCGGCGTTTAGAGCCATGTCAATGAGCTTGCAGATCTTGTTGGCCTGCTCCTCTCCCATGGAACCGCCCATAACGGTGAAATCCTGAGAATAGGCGAACACGGTGCGGCCGCTTACCTTTCCAAAGCCGCCCACCACGCCGTCGCAGGGCAGCGGCTTATCCCGCATGCCAAAATCCGTGCAGCGGTGGGTCACATAGCCGTCAATTTCGGTAAAGCTGCCGGCGTCAAACAGGAGGTCAAGCCGCTCCCGCGCGGTGAGCTTGCCCTTGGCATGCTGCTTTTTGACGGCGTCCGCACCGCCGCCCAGCGAAAGCACCTCACGGCGTTTCAAAAGCTGCTCCTGCTTTGCGTTCATGGCGATTCCTCCCTTCCGTTCGGTTCTCCTCATTTGGCGCAGGGCTTCCATACGGGGATATCGCCCAGACCCGAGGGGATGCGCACGGTCTTGGGACGGCTGAACTCACGCAGCGTTTCGGCGCAGCGCTCGCGGCCATAGCCGCTGGCCTTGTTGCCTCCGAAGGGAACGCACTGCGCGCCCAGACGGTAGAAGTTGTTGATGTAAACGCAGCCGGTATCCAGCGCGCGGGTTACGCGCATGGCGCGGGTGTGGCTTTCTGTGAAAACAACAGCAATCAGGCCAAAGTCCGTATCGTTGGCGATAGAGATCGCTTCCTCCTCGCCGCAAAAGGGCATGATGCAGGTGACCGGCCCGAAGATTTCCTCACGAGCGATGCGCATGTCGCGGCGCACATCCGTAAACAGCGTCGGTCCCACAAAATAGCCGTTTTGAAGCTTGGGATCGCTTGGGGTAGGAAGCCGGCGGGCCAGCGTCGCGCCCTCCTGACGGCCCAGCTCAATGTAGGAAAGCACCTTTTCCTGATGCGCCTTGGTGACCATTGGGCCGATGTTGACGCTGGGGTCCATGCCGTCGCCCAGGACGAGTCTGTCCATCATCGCGATGAATTTTTGCGTAAACGGCTCGAGAATTTCCCTGTCCACAAGGATGCGGGACGTCGCGGTACAGGCCTCGCCGTTGTTGTAGAACGCGCCCTCAAAGGCGGTCGCGACGGCGCGGTCAAGATCGCAGTCGGCCAGCGCGATAAAGGCGTTCTTGCCGCCCAGCTCCATGATGCAGGGGGTGAGGTTGTCGGCGCTTTGGCGAATGACGGCACGACCGCCATTATCCGATCCAGTAAAGGAAATTTTGCGCACCAGCGGATGCATTGTCAGCGCCTGACCGGTTTCGATACCTGGCCCCACGATCAGCTCAAGCACGTGCTCTGGCAAAACGCTTTGCACCACCTCCACGATCTTCATCACCGAAAGGGGCGCCTGATCGCCAGGCTTGATAATCATGGCGTTCCCCGCAGCAAGCGCGGGAGCGATTTTCGCGCCGGTATGCAATGGCGGCCAGTTGAACGGAACGATACCCGCGACCACACCGTATGGTTCCATGAAAATTTCGGCATTGATTGCTCCCAGTTCATAAAAGTCTCCCGGGAGATTGCCCACGAGGCCGCCGAAGAAGTCGAACGCTTCAATGCAGCGCCGCACGTCATTTTTGGATACATCCAGCGGCTTTCCCTCCTCCTCGGTCTCGATTCGGGCAATTTCGGCGGCGTGATCCCTGAGAGCGGCCGCGGCCTTTTTCAGATACGCACCGCGTTCGTGTGGAGAAAGCCCCTTCCAGACCTTGCGGTAGGCTTCATCCGCCGCGCGAACGCACGCGTCTACTTCGGTGGCGCCTAAGCCCTGTACAATCGCGTAAGGGTTGCCGTCCTTAGGGTTATAGACCGTGAAGCGATGCGCCTCTTCCTGGGTGGACCACTTGGTGCGCCAAACAGGGATTGTCATAAGTCATGCACTCCTTCTTTGTTGGGCGGAACAGTTCTATATCATATCGAAGATATAATATATTATTTTTAGAGAATTATATATTATTTGATTCTAAAAATCAATAGTTATTTTTACAAATCAATATAAAGAAGACGAATCATATAGAATCCATGCCGTAATTTGATATTGCAAAATGGTGGATTTTGCGCTATTTTAATAAAGAAAGAGCCTGGTTTGGGAGTTGGGGGAAAGCTATGAAGAAAAAAAGCAAGGTAGACATCGTATATGAATATCTGCTCAATGAGCTGGCGTGCCTGAACTATCGGACGGGAGACCGGATGATCATCAACCAGATTGCCGAGGCTTGCGGCGTGAGCGAGATTCCGGTCAGAGAGGCGCTCAGGCGGCTGGAAAGCAACGGCTATGTGCGTATCATGCCCAACCAGGGTGCGGTCGCGGTAGGGCTTGAAAAAAACACCATCGCGGAGATCGTGCAGATAAAGGGTGTGTTAGAGGGCTTTGCCACGCGCTTGAGCGTGGACTATCTCTCCGCCAACGATCTTTCCCGACTTCGTCAAAGCAATCAAAAGCTACGGGAGGCGTCTGATGCGGGTGATTATACCGCCAGCTCGGAGCTGAACAAGGAATTTCATATGTCCATCTATAAGCGCATTCCGCAGAAAGAGCTTACCAGCATGATTTCCGACCTATGGGCTAAATGGGCCGTTACAAAGAAAATCTTTTCTGTGGAGCCTACCATCATGGCGCAGTCCTGGGAGGAGCATGAGCGGATTCTCGATCTGATTGAGCAGCGCCAGTATGCGGCGGTGGAGCAGCTTGTGCGCGAGCACAAGTTTAAGGCGATGCAGTCCTGGATGAACGCCTCGGTAAGTGGGGATACGGGAGAGATCGCGCGCTGAGACGGCGGCACGGCCGATGAGAAGGCGCGGGAGGCGGGCGGAATCGGCTTCAGCGGCTATACCTACCGCTCGGTCGTGGAGGTGAATGGACATAAAATCGGTTTCGCGGGCTGCCGCGAGACCACCTTTCTGGAGCGCAAGACACCCATGTATAACGACCTCAAATATTTGAAAAAGCAGGGCTGCGACGTCATCATCTACTCCTGCCATTGTGGGAAGGAATATAGCCCCACGCACAACCTAAAGCAAATCCGCATGGTGGACTATGCCATCAAAAACGGCGCGGATATCGTCGTGGGCACCCACCCGCACTGCGGTGCAGGGCATCGAACAGCGAAACGGCGGCGTGGTGATCTGGAGCCTGGGAAATCTGGTTTTCGGCGGCACGCATGACATGACCACCTTTGACGCGCTGATCGCCCGGGCGGCGCTTCGCTTTGAGGATGGAAAATATCAGGGCGTCATGCTTATGCTCATACCCGTGCTCACCTCCTCCGACCGTCCCCGCAATAACTTTCAGCCCGAGTTTGCTTCGGGCAAGGATTATGAGCGCATTATACGGCTGATTCAAGAGGACAGCCCGATGGAGATCGAGGCGGAGATGTGGTTTGAGGCAAAATAAGCCGCCGTTTACGGCGGCAAGACGGGTTTTTTAGATTTCAGGGCTTTTCATCCTCGACGCTCAGAAAGAGCTTGCCAAGCGTGGTGAAGCGGAAGCCGCAGTCCTCGTTGACCCCAAAGATAAGCTCCACACGCGCCTCGTCCGTTCCCTGCGGAAGAGAGAGATAGAATTGATAGGTCAGGGAGGGGCCGGTTCGGTCGCAGGAGGTCGTATATCCATCCATCAGGCTGACGCCGTTTTCATCGACCGCCGATAAGATGTCGCACACCGTCCCAAGCACCTTCTCGCCATGCTGCGTGGCTTCTTCAATCTCACGAAGGAAGATGGGGTCATCAGGCGGATATTCGATTTAATTATCTACCAAGGACGTGTTGCCGTCGTTTGGCAGATGGGTCACGGTTATTTTTACCGTCTCCCCGTCGTAGCACGCCTCGGTGACGGCAACCGTTCCGCCGTTTGTTTCTGTTCCACGGATGGAGCACAGCGCCAGATACGTTTCAGGCAAATCGGGAAGGAGGGGCGCTTTCCCCGCGAGGAATGAGCCGATGGAAAGGGAAAAGAGCAGAACCAGCAGGATCATGAGCTTTTTCAGCCTCCTTTGATGGGGATCAGCCTGTGAGAAACGGCTGTCTACCATAAAACGGGAAGGCCTTCCGATTTCCTGTATGAAAAAGGAAATTTTCAGTCAACGGACGGAGGGGTGTCTCTTTGATCCAAAAGCGAGATCATGCTGCTAAGCGCCTTCAGACGCGCGCGCCGCGCGTCCGCATCCGGCAGGACGGCGCGCACCTGCGCGTGAAAGGCGGGAGAGTGATTCATTTCCACAAGATGTGTCAGCTCGTGGACAATGACATAGTCGATCAGTTCCATCGGGCAATGCAGCAGCGCCAGATTGAGCCTCATCGCGCCCGAACGGTTTATGCTGCCCCAGCGGGTGCGCGCCGTGCCAAAGGAAAGGCTTAAGGGCGTCAGCCCCGTTTTTTCGGCCCAGAATTGGACGCGCGGGACGAGAATGTCGCGCGCGCGGGATTTGCGCCATAAAAGAATCAGCTTCCGCGCGTCGCCCCGCGTGGGAACGAGTAGGAAGCCATGGAAGTCGATCGCCATGGGCACGCGGCAGAGGCGGACGGTAAGCATCCCGCCCAGCCATGGCAGGCGCGCGCCGTCCTCGGGCACGAAGGGCTCGACCGCCCTTGAGCGGGCAAGCGCCCGCTTTTCCTCGATCCATCCGCGCTTTTCAAGAAGAAACGTCTCGATCTCCCGAAGTGGCATGCGCCTGGGCGCGCGCACAATAAGCGCACCCTCCCCGCTGATGCTCACGGAAAGGGTGCGCCGGTCGGAACGGATCAGTTGATAAGGCTCAGTCATAGTTCATCCCGGGATAATAGCACGCCGTGCGGACAAAGGTCGCGCCGCAGCTGGCGGCCAGCATGCGCTGCATCTCGTTGCGACGGATCACATCCGCCTCGACGTGGGTCACGCCCTTCTCTGACAGCAGACGCATCCCCGCCGCGATCAGCGACTTGGCCAGTCCCAGACGGCGGTAGTTCGGGGCGACATACAGGCCGATCAGCTTGGCGGCGGTTCCGTCCCCCGTAAAGGCGATCTCGCCCACGACCTCCGGCCCGCGGCTCATGTAAAGCGCGATAAAATGGGGAAAGCTCATGTATCGCTGCAAAAGCGCGGGCGTCCACGCGTCCAGGCGATAGGCGTTCATGCGCATCAAAAAGGTCTGCATTTCCGTCGTGTCGGACAGGGGAACGTATCCCATGTCATAGCCCATGGGCGCGGCGGGACGGGCATTGGGCACGCCGATCTGCACCACGTCGAGCGCGTCGTTAGCGTCAAAGCCGCTTTCCATGTAAAAGGCCATCATGCCGGTATCCTGCGGGCTGACCTGCGCGAACACACGCGCTTTCAGCTGTGGGCTTTGCTCCCGAAGCTGCTGCGCGCGCGCCAGCAGCGCACCCATGAGCATGTCGCGCCCAGGACCCTTGGAACGGATGTTGAGGAACAGGTTGATCGGCCGCTCGGGGAACAGATAGGGATGATAGGTATGAATCAAATATCCGTCCGCGACGGTCATATTGGCGCTGTCGGCGACAAGAAAGGTATTCTCCGGCGGCAGACCGTTCACGCCTTGCGGCGGATGAAAGACGTGCATGAGGCGTCATCCTTTCCAACCGTCCCAAACGGACAGTTTAATTCCATGATATGATGTATTGTACCCCAATTCGTCAAGATATGCAAGGTATGACTCGTTCGCGCTGAAAAAATAGGCCCCTATCCATTCACCTGCGTGAATGGATAGGGGCCGCAAAGTCAGGCCGTCGATAAAGCGCGGGCTTAGCCTTACGCCGCTTCCTTCACCCGTTCCTTGCGGAAGTGCGAGAGGAATTTCTCCCGCTGCTTGCGGCGCTTTTCCTTGAGCGCCAGACGGTCGCCAAGGTCGCGCGCGCCCACGCCGTAGACCAGGTAGAGGATGATGCCGCTGACGATCATAATAAAGACCGTCGAGGCGCACCGGCGTCCCGAGGCGTTGACGTTGTAGCCCTCGCGGCCCTCCTCGGCGCACATGTTCTGAATGACCATGGCGTAGGTCTTGCCATAGCTGGAATGGAACGTGGCCGACATGTCATACTCGGTAAACAGGGAGTTGAAGTTGAGGGCGAAGACCGCCAGCACGCTTGGCAGGACGATGGGGAGCTTGACCCTGAGGAACGTGACCAGATGGCTCGCGCCCAGGTTTCTGGCCGCATCCTCCAATTCCTCGTCTATGGCGTAGAACGCCGCCTTGATCATGCGCAGCGCAAACGGCAGCTTCACCACCGTATAGGCCATGACAATCAGGAACCGCACGTTCTCCCGCATGTAGAGGTTGTTGCCCAAAACGTACCAGACGTCGTCGGAGTTAAAGTAGACGCGGTAGGAGTAGCAGATGAGGATAGTGGGCAGAAGCCAGGGGAAGAGCAGACTGTATTCCAGCACGGTGGAACGCTTTTTGCCCTTGTTTTTGAAGATATAGTTGACGGCTACCACCACAATCACGCAGGCCAGCGCCGCCGCGAGGGCCGAAAGCACGAAGCTTAAGCGGATGCCGCCCACGGTATCGGCATTGGAGAAGAGGCCGGAGATGGAGCCGACACGCGTCTTGAGCTTGCCGCGCGTGGTCATGTATTCGTAATCCTGCGTGCCGAAGAAGTTGATCAGCGTCCAATCGCTTATGTTGAGCGTTTTGGAGCGGATGGCGGGGTAGTTTTGGAAGGCGAAGATCACGATCATCACCACAGGGGTCATGTAGATGATGAAGAGCACGTAGGCGTAGATATGCGCCAGCGCATTGGCAACGGGATTGGTGATCTTCTGCTTGACCAGCTTGGCCTTGGTCTTGCTCACGCTCAGGTAATGGCCCTTGCGCTCGTAGTTGCTCAAAACCGTCAGCAGCACGATCGTGAACAACGCCAGAATGATGGACAAAAGCGCCGCGCGCGCCTGCGGGAACGCCTCGTCCGCGACGGAGGAGCCCGCCAGACGCACGATTTCCGGATTGATCGAGTCATAGCCCAACAACGTCGGCGCGCTCATGGCGCAAAGGCCGGTGATAAAGGTCATAACGGTCAGGGAGAACATCGTGGGAATCAGCGTGGGGAAGACGACCTTACGAAGCACCTTGAACGGCTTGGCGCCCATGTTGCGCGCTGCCTCGACGGTGTTGTAGTCGATGCCCCTGATGGCGTTTCGCAAAAACAGAGCGTGGTTGGAGGTACAGGCGAACGTCATGGTGAACAGAACCGCGTTGAAGCCGGAAAACCAGTTGCGGTTCATGTTGGGGAACAGGCCGTAAAGCCATGTCGTCAGCATGCCGTCGGAATCGTAGAGGAAAAGATAGCCAGTGACCAGCGCCACGCCAGAATAGATAAGCGTGGTCATGTAGCCGAGGCGGAGAATTTTGGCGCCCTTGATGTCGAAATACTCGGTCAGGAGCACGATGCTTACGCCGACGATGTTGACCGTCACGACCAGACAGATCGCCAGCTTCAGCGAGTTCCACACATAGGAGGGCATGTTGCCCGCGAAAAAGAAGCGGATGACGGCCAGAGGATCCACCTTGCCGTCCGTGCCCTTGACGGTGAAGATCTGGGTGATCGTGTTCAGACAGGGCAGGAGCATGAAGCCGAAAAACAAGTAGACGAAAAACGCGATGCCAAAGGCCTTGACAAGCAGGTCAGGCTTGAGCCAGGAGCGGGTCTTTGCGTTCATCTCACGACCCCCTTACTGCGCCTGGGGCGGGGTGTCGTAGCTCATCACGTCCACCGGATGGATGCCCACGGTCACCTTCTCGCCAGCCTCATAGATGTTGATGCCGTCGTTTTTCTCGATGGCCTTGATGGTCTGGCTGCCCATCCGGATGTAGTACTTGATATACAGGCCGTAATACTCGCGGCTTTCGATCGTGCCGGAGAGCTGGAGCTCGTCTTCGTCCTTGGGACGGTTGACGCGGATACGCTCCAGACGCACAAAGTGGTGCTTGGCGGGATCGAGGCCCATCTGGAAAACGATGTCGTCCTCCAGCCGGTTGATATCGCCGATAAAGTTGCAGACAAATTCTGTCTTGGAGTGGTTGTACACCTCATTGGGCGTCCCGATCTGCTCGATGAATCCCTTGTTGAACACCGCGATTCGGTCGGAAAGCGTCAGAGCCTCCTCCTGATCGTGGGTGACGTAGATACAGGTGATGCCAAAATCCCGCTGCATCTTCTTCAGCTCGTTGCGAAGCTGGACGCGCAGCTTGGCGTCAAGGTTGGAAAGCGGCTCATCCATGCAGATGATAGCGGGGCCGGTCACCAGGGCGCGGGCGATGGCGACGCGCTGCTGCTGGCCGCCGGAAAGCTGACTGACGGCCTTTTTGAGCTGCTCGTCGGAAAGATCGACCTTACGCGCGATCTCATTGACCTTCTCCTCGATCTCCTGCTTTTTGAGCTTCTTAAGCTTGAGGCCAAAAGCAATGTTGTCGTGAACCGTCATGGTAGGGAAGAGCGCGTAGCTCTGGAAAACGATGCCGATGTTGCGCTTCTCGATGGGTACATGGGTGATGTCCTCGCCCTTGACGTTCACGGTGCCGCTGACCGGCTCGATAAAGCCGGTGATGGTGCGAAGCGTGGTGGTTTTTCCGCAGCCGGAGGGGCCGAGAAAGGTGAAAAACTCGCCCTCCTTAACGTCCACATTGATGTTGTGCAGCGCCTCAAAATCGCCGAATTTGACCACGATGTCCTTCAGCTCGATCATTACGCTGGCAGCCCCCTTTATTCTTCATATATGGATATGGCGAGCCCGAAGGCCCGCCATATCGGGTGATGGATGAATATTCGGCTTATTCGGCCGCGGTCTGGGTCAAAGTCGCCCAGTCGAGGTTCTCCCAATCCGGCTCGGACGGGGCGGCGGTGTTGTCGGCCCAGTAGAAGCCCAGGTTGGTCATGATGTTGGTCCACTCGGTGGAGTGCTCGCCAACATACTCGGCATAGGTCATATCGGTGCCCTCGACGGTGTTGAGGGAGAAGTTGGGGATGGCGTAGATCGCAGGAGTCTCGTCATAGCACAGGGCAACGGCGGCCTCATTGCAGGGGAAGGAGTCGAATTCCTCGGACCATTCGGCCTGGACATCGGCGGAGCCGAACCACTCAGCGAACGCCTTCACAGCCTCGGTCTCCTCCTCGGTGCGGCCGACGCGGTCAAGGATGCCGATGTACTCGGCGATGTAGTAGGTGCCGTCGGCGATGTCAACCAGAGACCAGTTCTCCGGCTCGAGCGTGCCAACCAACGGAGAGGAGGAGCTGTCAGCGGCGGCGTCAATGTTGCCATAGAGAGAAGAGGAATAGAAGGTGGAGACCTGCACGTCGCCGCGGTTCAGCGGATCGAAGCCGTAGCTGTCGCCGGTATAGATGCCGTTCTGGCAGTAGTTCCACAGGGTCTTCCAGCCCTCGATGGAGATGCCGCCCGCCGGAGAGGTGGGATCGGTGAAGGCGTAAAGCATCGCGTTGTTGATGTTGGCGTTGGTGGTGCCGCCGACCTTGCCTTGACGGTACCAGGTGTAGCCGCAGTTGACGATGTCGGCCCAGTGCTCAAAGCTCAGAGCTTCGCCCTTGGTGCCCAGCTCGTCGTTACGGTAGAGCATGAGGATGTTCTGGATGACCAGACCGTAGGCCTTGCCGTCATACTTGTAGTTGCCCACCTCGTCGGCCCAGGAGGGAGTCCAGTCCATGATGGAGAGGTTCTCGTAGGTGCCGTTGACCAGCTGGGACCAGCGAACCTCGTTGAGGCCGAAGATGATGTCGCCGTCCTTGTTCTCATTGGCGGCCTGGATAGCGACGACGTCGCCGGAGATGACGCTGTTGTCATCCATGGAGATGCTGAAGCCCGCTTCCTCGGCGGCATTCTTGAGCCAGATGGCGCGCTCGGAGGAGTTGGAGTTGGAGTAGATGCGGATGGTGTAGCCGGAGTAATCTTTTTCCTCAGCGGCGGCGAAGGAACAGATGCCCAGCACCATCACCAGCGCCAGAAGAATGCAAAGGACCTTTTTCATGTGGTAATCCTCCTTAAAAATATGGGGTTTGTTGATTCACTAGACATGGCATGAATCAGTGCCTTTATTATAGCATAAGGAGCCATAGATTGTAAAGAGAAGGAAAGAAATAAGCAGGAGAAGAAAAAACAAGCGGAGGGAGCGGTGTGAGACGCCAGCGAATTTCAAAGAAACGGCCCTGGCGCGAGGTACTCTTCGCTTGCTTCCGGAGAACAAACATAGTATAATGAGTCAACCGGTCAACGTATTTGGTGAGACCGGATGGGAAAGGACGGTTGAGAAGGAATGAAGAAATGGTTTTGTGCGTTGCTTTGCGTTACACTTCTCACGGCGGGAATGACATTTGCGAGCGCGGCCGTCGGGGATGACAGCGTGCGGGTGGCCCTGTGCGTCGCCGAGACGCTGGGCGACCTGGGCTTTTATGACAGCGCCAACGAGGGCCTGGAGCGTCTCGAGGCGGACTACGGCGTGATCGGAAGCGTCGTGGAATGCAAGAGCGACGCCAGCATGTATCAGGTCACGTTGGTGGAGGCGGCCGAGACGAACGATATCGTCGTCGCCGCGGGCTGGCAGTTCTGGGACGGCCTGTGCGAGGTGGCGCCGCAGATGCCTGAGACGAAGTTCATCTTCGTGGATAACGGCCTGGACGGCGTGGGGGACAACCTCCTGTCTATCACCTACGCGGAGAACGAGGGCAGCTTCCTCGCGGGCTATATCGCCATGAAGCTGTCCCAGACCGGCGTCGTCGGCGTGATTGGCGGCGAGAACAGCGACACCATCAATAATTTTATCGTCGGCTATACGCAGGGCGCGCTCTACGCCAACCCCGACGGCAAGGTGCTCGATCCCATCTATACCGACGACTACGAAGCGCCCGACAAGGGCAAGGAGGCCGCTCTCTCCCTCTACGGCCAGAACGCGGACGTGGTCTATCAGGTCGCGGGCAAGACGGGTCTGGGCGTGTTTGAAGCGGCCGCCGAGCAGGGCAAGTATGCCATCGGCGTGGACAGCGATCAGAAGTACGTCAATCCCGACGTTGTCGTCTGCTCCATGCTCAAGCGCGTGGGCGACAGCGTGTATGACGCCATCAGCCGCTACATCGAGGACGGCGAGTTCGAGGGCGGCACGATTTGGGACGCCGATATGTCCACCGGCCTGATCGGCATCGGCTACGGCGATGAGGAAACCATGACCCAGCAGGTATCCGACGAGCTCAAGGCCGAGGTGGAGGCCCTGGCGGAGAAGATCGTCACCGGCGAGATCGAGGTGGAGAGCACCCGATAGGCGCGGCTTTTGACTCCTGACCCCTTGCGGACAACGTCCCGCAAGGGGTCTTTGCGAAAACGGGAGGAAGGGAAGGCATGAAAAAACGGTTATTGGCGCTCATTCTTCTCTGGACGCTCTGCCTGGACAGCGCGGCGCGAGCGGAGACGGACTGGGCGGGCGATCTTTCGCATGAGCTGGCGCAAAGGCTCATCGCACTGGCGACCGATGAAGGCTACGCGGCGCTTTTTACCTCGAGCGATGAGATTCTGGCCGAGGTCGCCTGCATGGCCGAAAACGAGAGACGCGAGATCGTGTCTGAAAGGCGGCTTTTGCTGCGCGAGGACGCGATAGAGGCGCTTTGGGCGGCTATTGCCGCCGAGGGTGAGACGCCGCCCGAAATGGGCGAGGCCGCCAGGGAGGCGATTCAAAAGCGCCTTGGAAGCTCGGTCACGAGCATGCTCAACGGCACGATGGGCGCGACCTGGCTCGGTGCGACATCCATCCTCTGCGAAACCGAGGGCTGTCTGATGCCGGAGGGATTCGCGCCGTGCGCGGTGCTGCTGGATTACGGCACCGCCGTGGATGTGATGGTGGTTTTCGCCCAGACGGGCGAGGGCGTCATCGGCGCGTCGGCCTCCTTTGTTTCGTCGGCGGCTGTGGCAACCGGCGGCGACCTGATTTCCCTTCTGTATACCGAAGAATAAGGGGTTCAAATGATGCAAGAAATGGAAATCGTTCGTTTTTCCCATATAAGCAAGCAATACCCCGGGACGCTGGCCAACGACGACATCTGCCTTTCGATCCGAAGGGGCGAGGTCTTCGCGCTGGTCGGCGAGAACGGGGCGGGCAAATCGACGCTGATGAATCTGCTTTTCGGCATGGACAGACCGACGCTGGGCGAGATCTGGATCAAGGGGGAGAAGGTCGGCCCCTCGCATGATCCGCAAAACGCCATGCGCATGGGCGTGAGCATGGTGCATCAGCACTTCAAGCTCGTCCCGGGCTTTACCGTCGCTCAGAACGTGCTGCTCGGCCATGAGCCCAAGCGCGGCCTGTTCTATGACGAAAGGGCGGCTAACGAACGGGTAAGGGCGCTGTCGGCGGAATACGGCCTCAAGGTGGAGCCGGAGGCCGTGGTGCGGGAGCTGAGCGTAGGCCTTCAGCAGCGCGTCGAGATTCTCAAGGCGCTGCACACCGGCGCCGACGTGCTCATCCTGGACGAGCCCACGGCGGTGCTGACGCCGCAGGAGACGGACGAGCTGTTCGAGGTCGTTCGGCGCATCGTGGGAGAGAAGGGCATGACCGTCATCCTTATTACGCATAAGTTGCCGGAGGTCATGCGGATTTCCGATCGCGTGGGCGTGATGCGGCGCGGGCGGCTCGAACGGGTGCTGGAGACCTCCCGAACGGATGAAAAGGAAATCGCCTCACTGATGGTGGGCCGCGACGTCATTTTTGATGACCTGCGCACGGCTCGCCCCGCCGGAGAGGAAAGGCTCGCGCTTCGCGGACTGACGGCCCTGAGCGACCGGGGCCTGCCCGCCCTTCGAGGCGTGGACATCACGGTGCGCGCGGGAGAGATCGTGGGCGTATGTGGCGTGGAGGGCAACGGCCAGACGGAGCTTGCCGAATGCGTCGCGGGAATACGCCCGCTCACCGGCGGCAGCGTGACGCTCATGGGACGCGACGTGACCGGACAGACGCCCAAACAGATCCGCCGTCAGGGCCTGAGCTTCATCCCCGAGGACCGCATCTCCATGGGCATGGACGTCAAGGCCAGCGTTTCGGACAACCTGCTCGTGGGTCGGCAGCGGGAGAGGGCGTTCAGCCGGTGGGGGCTTCATCTGCGCGGGAAAAAGGTGCGCGAGCACGCGAAGGCGCTGATGGAAACCTACGACGTGCGCGCCTCGGGAGAGGACGCGCTCGCGGGCGACCTCTCCGGCGGCAACATGCAGAAGGTCGTTATCGCGCGCGAATTCAGCTTTCTTTCGCCGGTGCTGCTTGTCAGCCAGCCCACGCGCGGCGTGGACATCGGCGCGACGGAATTTATCCACGAGCACATCATCGAAAAGCGCAATGAGGGCTGTGCCATTCTGCTCATCAGCGCCGATCTGGACGAGCTCTTCCGCTTAAGCGACCGCCTCGTAACCCTCTATGAGGGCCGCGTGACCGGCAGCTTTGACGTTTCCGACATCACCCGTGAGGAGATCGGCCTGTATATGACCGGCGGAAAGGAGGCGGACGCTCGATGAGGGACGCTTTGCAAGCCCTGCGCGCGCTTCTCAGGCTCAAGCCCTCGCAGAAGCTGACGCGCCAATACCTGATATCCCTTCTGATCGCGGTGCTGCTGGCGTTCCTGGTGGGCGCGGGCATCATGCTTCTGTGCGGTCTGGATCCCCTTCAGGGCTACGCCGCGCTGATCAACGGCGCGCTTGGCAAGCCGCGCGCCGTTGGCAACACGCTGGCCAAGGCCGTGACGCTCTGCCTGACCGGCCTGGCGATGAGCCTGGCGGCCAAAGCGGGCGTGTTCAACGTCGGTGGCGAGGGACAGCTATACCTGGGCGCGATGGCGGCGGCCGTGGTGGGCGCGCAGGTAAAGGGCGCGCCCGCGTGGCTGGTGGTTGCGCTTTCGCTTCTGGCGGCCATGACAGCGGGCGGGCTGTACGCGTTTTTGCCCGGCGTGCTCAAGGTGAAGTGGAAGGTGGATGAGGTCATCACCACCATCATGCTCAACTCCGTCGCCATCTATTTTTGCAGCTATCTGGCCAATGGCCCGCTGAAAACCGCCGAGCGCGGCATCGCCACCGGCACGGACAGCATCATGAAGGAGGCGGCGTTCCGTCCCATCATCCCGCTGAGCAACCTGACCACCGGCGTGTTTTATGCAGCGGTGGTGGCGCTCCTTGTCTGGTATGTGATGAGCCGCACCTCCGTCGGCTTTGAGATGAAGCTGACGGGCGAGAACGATCGCTTCGCGCGCTACGGCGGCATCAGCACGCAGAGGCTGATGATCTGGGCGATGGTCTTCAGCGGCGCGATCTGCGGCATGGTGGGCATGCTGGAGGTTTTTGGCCTTCACAAGCGCTTTCTGACGACGGTGAGCAACGAGTTTTATTTCGATGGGATGCTGGTCGCCATGATCATGCGCTACAATCCCTTCGGGGTGATTCTGATGAGCCTGTTCTTCGCGGTGCTCAACATCGGCGGCAAGTCGATGGAGCTGACGGCGGGCGTCAGCAGCGAGCTGATTCTGATCGTGCAGTCCGTTATTATCTTCTTCATGGCGGCCGAGGGCGGCATCCGGAGGTCGCTGAGCGACCGGCGGGCAATCCGCAGGGCGCGCGCCGCACAGGCCGGAAAGGAGACCGCGTAAATGGGCGATATTTTCAACATCCTCCTTCTGCAAAATACGCTTCGCACCGCCACCCCCGTCGTTCTGGCGGCGCTTGGTTGCCTGATGACCCAGCATGTGAACATCACCAACATCGGCATCGACGGTATGATGCTCATCGGCGCGTTCTTCGCGGTACTGGGCAGCTACTATGCCGGAAGCTGGGTCGCGGGCGTCGCCTGTGCGCTCGCGCTGGGCGTGCTGCTGGGGCTGTTTTATTATGTCTTTGTCATCAAATTCCGTAGCGACGAGTTTATCATCGGCGTCGCGCTCAACATCTTCGCCGGCGGGCTGACGGTCTTTCTCCTGCGCACCATCTTTCATGTCAAGGGCTCGTTTTCGGATCCCGGCATTGTGCCTCTGCCCACGATTGAGATTCCGTTGATCAAGGATATACCCGTTGTGGGGCCGCTCTTGAGCGGAAACACGCTTTTGGTGTATATAAGCTGGATCCTGGTGCCCCTATGCTGGGTTTTCATCTATAAAACGCCCATGGGGATTCATCTGCGCGCGGCGGGCGAGTACCCTGACGCCCTGACCGCCTGCGGCAAAAGCCCCGAGCGGATGAAATGCCTGGCAAGCGTGCTGTGCGGCGCGCTGAGCTGCCTGGCGGGCGCGCATCTCTCCCTGGGCTATCTGACGATGTTTTCGGAGAACATGAGCGCCTCGCGCGGCTATGTGGCCTTCGCCTGCGTGATTTTCGGGCGGGGGAATCCGCCGAGGGTCTTTCTCGCGGCGCTGCTCTTCGGCTTCATCGACGCGATGGGCCTGCGGATGCAGAAATACGTTCCCAGCGACATCACGGCCATGGCCCCCTATGTGGTCACAGTGGTGATGATGGTGGCCGTGGTTCTGATGGAGCGCCGCCGTCCGCGCGCAAAGGTGGGGCAAACGCTTCAGTAAAAGAGGGAAAAGCATGGATCAATTTTCACGTATCGAGCTTCTGATCGGAGCCGAGGGCCTTTCGCGGCTCAAACGGGCGCGCGTGGCCGTCTTCGGCATCGGCGGCGTCGGAGGCTATGTGGCGGAGGCGCTGGTGCGCAGTGGCCTTGGCGCGATCGACCTGTTTGACGATGACCGCGTCTGCCTGACCAATCTCAACCGGCAGGTGATCGCGCTGCGCTCGACGGTCGGGCAATACAAGGTCGACGCGATGGAGCAAAGGCTCAGGGACATCAATCCCGAGGTCAGGGTGGCGGCGAACAGGCTGTTTTATATGCCGGAGACGGCGGAGAACGTCGCGCTCGGCGATTATGACTATATCGTGGACGCGGTGGACACCGTGACGGCCAAGCTGGAGCTGATCACCCGCGCGTATCGATCGGACACGCCCATCATCAGCGCCATGGGCGCGGGCAACAAGCTCGACCCCACGCGGCTGCGTGTCGCCGATATCTTTGAGACCAGCGTCTGTCCGCTGGCGCGCGTGATGCGCCATGAGCTGCGCAGGCGCGGCATCCCGCGCCTGAAGGTGGTCTATTCGGACGAGCCTCCCCTGAAGCCCCGCGAGACCCCTGAGCTGAGCTGTCGCCAAAACTGCGTTTGCCCGCCGGGCGTCACCCGCAAGTGTACCGCCAGAAGGGACATTCCCGGGAGCACATCCTTTGTCCCGTCCGTGATGGGGCTGATCATCGCGGGGGTCATCGTGCGGGAGCTCGCCCGCGTGGAAAATACAGCGATGAAAATGGAACGATAAAGGAGCGGCGTCAGGGCTGCGTGCCCTGTCGCCGCTCTTCCTGCTCCAGAAGCGTTTTGAGCGTGACGCTCGATAGGTAGCCGCTGATGACCTCGTCAAGCCCCTGCCAGACCGGAAGCGTCGGGCATAGGGCGCAGCGCTCGCATTGGTTGGGCTGCTGATCCATGCAGGCCACGGGCGCAAGCGAGCCCTCCGTCACCTTCAGGATCTCTCGGACGGTGTATTCTTCGGGTGCCCTGACCAGTCGGTAGCCGCCATGATGCCCGCGGATGGCCTGAAGCATGCCGGCCTGTGTGAGCTGAAGCGCTATCTGCTCCAGATATTTTTTGGATATATCCTGGCGCTGGGCGATGTCCTTCAGCGTTACCAGGGAGCCTCCCTGATGCAGCGCGATGTCCAGCATCATTCGCAGCGCATAACGTCCTTTGGTGGAAATTTTCATGCTTTTCATCTCCCATTGAACCTATAATAACATGGATTTTGTCGTCTTTCAATAGACGAATTTCACGGGGAAGAAAACGCTTGCATCCCCTGCGAGGGAAGGCAAGCGTTTTGGAAGAATGGAAGGTCGGTCTCTTCAGGCGGCAGGCGCTTTGGACACGTCCACCCAGCCCGTGATTTGGGCCGCCGCCTCCAATTCGGGAATCGTGACCTCCACGGCGCTGTTGGGGCTTCCCACGGCCGGAAAGATCGTCTCAAAGCGTCTGAGGGACTGATCCAAATAGACCTTGGTTCCCTCGGGAGCGAGGAACGGGCACACGCCGCCCACAGGAAAGCCGGTCAGCTCCGCGACCTGCTCGTGGCTGAGCATCTTCGCCTTCTGATGAAACGCCGCCTTGAACTTGGCGTTGTCCACCTTGACGTCTCCGGCCAGCACGATCAGCGCGACCGCACCGTCGATCAGAAAGCTCATGGTCTTCGCGATGCGGCAGGGCTCGCAGCCCACCGCGCGCGCCGCCAGCTCCACCGTGGCGCTGGAAACGTCAAATTCGTGTACCCTGTCGCCCAGACCGCGCTCGGTCAGGTAGGCTTTGACATCGGAAAAGGTCATGGGGAATCCCTCCTTTGAATAATACGGCTCCTTGACCATCGACACCCCTACGGAAAAGATCGCCGCAGGCGAGTTTTTTCGACGCTCTGTTACGGCTGCGCCGTCGAGCGCATGCACAGATAGCTCAGGGGCAGCGAAAGAAGCGCCAGGCCCTGCTCGCTGAAGGCATAGGAGGAAAGGAAAAAGCGGTCGGGCTGAACGCGGCTCAGGGCTAGGGTCAGAAGGCCGGTCAGGCCGCTGACCGCCAGCGTGCCGACGAGATAGAGCGCCATGCCCACGATCAGCGCGATCACGCTGCTGAGCCAGACGGACAGGCGCGGCGTCCCGAACTGGGTGAGAAAGCGCGTCTTCTTCCCCGCGATCACGCATCCGCAGATCAGTGAAAGAAGAAAAGTGCTGCCCGGGTCGCTGGCCATGCCGGATACGCGGAAAGAATCGCCGACACCCGTCAGCGCGAGAACGATGGAGAGAAGCTGGCTCAGCAGAAGGAGCCCCAGCAAAAGGAGAATCGCCCTTCCGAGCCACAGACAATGATAGCGCAGAGCGCCCGCAAAGCGCGAGCGCCTCGCCCAGCTCATGTCCTCAAATGCCTCCTGCATCGCGCGCCGCCTCCTTTTCCTCGGTCAAAAATATGAACAGCCTTTGCAGGCCGATCGGCGCGGTTTGAACGCGCCCGTCCGCCCGCAGCCGCGCGGCGTCCTCAGGGGAGGGGAGCCTGAGATGACGCACCAGCGAACCGACCAGATCCTCCTCCTTGAGCAGCGTAAAGCCCCGCGTCGCCTCGCGTACCTCCTCCGGCGCGCCGGATACGCTCAGATAGCACTCCGTCAGAGACGCGATCGTCCCCTCGCATAAAAGCCGCCCCGCGTCGAGCATCACGGCGCCGTCCAGCGTCCGCGCGGCCTCGTCGATCAGATGCGTGCTCAGGAGGAACGAATGGCCCTCGTCGCGCGCGTGCGCGTTCAGCAGTTCGCCGTAAAACCGCTCGCGCATCACCGCGTCAAGGCCCAGGCTCGGCTCGTCGAACACCGTCAGCTCCGCGCCGCTGGCAAGGCCCACCGTGAGCGAAAGCGCCGTCTGCATGCCGCGGCTGAACGCCTTGAGCCGCTTTTTTCGGAGCAGCTCGAAGCGCTCAAGCAGCCGAAACGCCTCCTTCCCGTCCCAGCAGGGGAACAGCGACGCGCACACGCGCAAATATTCGTCCGCGTGCGAAGGTCGCCGAAGTCCGGCGTGTCGCCGATCAGACAGAGCCGCCCCAGCCCGCTGCCATTGGCCCTTTCGCCAAACAGCTCGACCGTGCCGGAGGACTGCCTGAACTGTCCGCCCAGAATGCGCAGAAAGGTGCTCTTGCCTGCGCCGCTGCGGCCGAGCAGACCCACGATCCGTCCCGACGGGACGGAAAAGCTCAGGTCGTTCAGCGCCAGCGCCCTGCCGAAGCGGCGCGTGAGGCCGCTTGAGCGGATGGCGGGAATTTCCATAAGATCGCCTCCTAGTATTCGATCACGGGATCGCCGCCCTCCCAGCGGACGGCATAGGCGGTCAGCACATCCAGCCATTCATCCTCCGTATAGTTCAGCGCGTTTTGATAAACGGTGTTCCAGTCGTCCATGAAGATGACGTGGGTGATGCGCGCGTTGATCAGACAGGAACGGAATTCCTCGTCGCTCAGGTTATCGTCTGCGGTAAACACGAGCTTTGCGGGCGCGACGGCATATTGGATCCATTCGGGCTTGAACGGATAGGGGTCAACGCCATAGAAGACGATCGCCTCCTGAGGCTCCTCCAGGTCGTCCATCCAGAAATTCTCCGCGAGGATATCCGCAAATTGTCCTTCGGGATGGGCCTGCGCATAGGCGTCCGGCACAAAATTGATCCGCATGCCGTCCCAGTCGACCCCTGCCAGCGCCAGCGCCGCCGCGATAATCGCCGCGGCCGGACGAAGCCAATTCCGCTTCGGGGAAGCGGAGCGATCGGTAAGGCTCAGGACGCTGAATCCGGCAAGCCCGAAGAAGAACGGGCAGAAGTAGCGCTCGATCAGCGCATATTGGAAGGCAAGGTTCTCATAAGCGCCGATCGCCTCGCTGTTTAGCCCCACCTCCAGCACGAAGGAGAGCGCGACGAGCGTCACAAGGAAGCTCACAAGCGACCAGACCGCCAGCCCGCGCGCCTCGCGGAACCGTCCGCCGCTCCATCCAAGGACGAGAGGGATCAGAATCAGCACGATCAGCCAGGCCAGCTTTGGCAGCGTCAGAGCGGAATAGCCTGTCGCCCCCAGCGCGGCGGGCGTGGCGGTAAAGAGGCGGGTAATCGTGCGCGCCATTTCACCGAAGGCGACGCTGGGCACCCATGATCCGTCCAGAATTTTGCCAAGCTCCCCCGCCGCGTTGTTCAGATGCGCGCCGGTCAGGTGAAGCGACGCGCAGATGAGCTTCCAGCTGGCGAAGACCAGGAGCGGAATGACGGTCGCGAGCGCCATGCCCGCGCGAAGCCGACGGCGGCCCCTTGCCTCGATCCACAGGAGCGAAAGCGGCAGCAGCGCCCAGCCGATTCCCACCTGCTTAAGCAGCACGAGCGCGCACAGGGAAAGCGCCAGACAGCCAAGCTCCCAGCCGCCGGTTTTTTCGTCCCGGATGAGCCGGAATACCTGCGCCATGGCATACGCGAGGCACAGGCCCAGCGCCGTGTCCACGCGCAGCATGCCGTACGCGTCGTTGTTAAAGACGCAGGGGATGACCAGCATCAGGATCAGCGCGATGGGGATCTGCCAGGCCCCGCGCCAGGTCATGCCCCTGAGGAAGGGTAGCATGCAAAGCGCGTAGAACGACCAGAGCATGACGTACAGGACGCCCTCGCTCCACTCGCCCATGATGGAAAGGCCCAGCCATTGAAACAGCTGCATGCCGGGCGTATAGGTCATGAAGCGGGGTGACAGATGCTGCGTCGCGTCCACCAGCCCGTCGTGCGCGAAAATCGAACGCGCCTCAATCCCCCAATAGTAGATATCGTCCGTGGCATAGACGATATGGGCGCTGCCGGAAAACACGAACAGCGTAAGCAACGCGACGAAGCAAAGAAGCTGGGGTGTGAAAAGGTCTTTGGCAAACGCCCTCAGCCCGCGCGCAAAGCCGGAGCGGCCCATGCGGACGAGAGCCGCGATCCACAGCGCCGCCGCCGTGAGAAGCGTAAGCCAGCGCATGAGCCCGAGCGCCTGAAAGTACGAAAGCGCGTAGGCGGCGAGCATTTCCACGAATGCGGCGGGCGGAAGGCATTCCTCAATCCGACGGCGCGAAAGCGCGCATAGCCCGAGGGGAAGCGCGATCAGCGATATGAGCAGCAAGATATCCATGCGAAACCTCCGTACGAATAAGGGGCGGGAAAGCGCGTTCCCCGCCCCAGGGCTTCTCTTGTTACTTCACGATCAGGTTGCACAGCCTGCCCGGGACGTAGATCACCTTGACGATGCTCTTTCCGCCCGTAAGCTGCTTTATGTCCTCGCACTCGGGCAGCTCCTTTTCGGCCTGCTCGCGGGTCAGATCGGGGGAAACCATGATGCGGCCGCGCACCTTGCCGTTGATCTGCACGCCGATTTCGACCTCGGAGCGCTTCATCGCGGCCTCGTCGTAGGTCGGCCAGGGCTCGAAGGCCAGCTCATGGCCGAAGCCGAGCAGCTCCCACATCTCCTCGCACATGTGCGGGGCCACGGGGCTGAGGAGCAGAAGCAGCGTGCGAAGCTCACCGCGCGTGCAGCCGCCCTTGGCGTAGAACTCGTTGACCAGGCTCATCATCGCGGCGATGGCGGTGTTGAACTTCATCGCCTCGTAGTCCTCGCCGACCTTCTTGATGGTCTCGTGCATGAGGGGCGTGAGCGCCTCGGAATAGCCGTCGCCTTCTTTGACCATGTCCGTCAGACGCCATACGCGGTCGAGGAAGCGGCGACAGCCGCGCGCGCCGGTCGTGGACCACGGGATGGCCTGATCGAACGCGCCCATGAACATCTCGTAGAGGCGGAAGGCGTCCGCGCCCAGCTCGTCCACAATATCGTCGGGATTGATGACGTTGCCGCGCGACTTGGACATCTTTTCGTTGTTCTCGCCCAAAATCATGCCGTGGCTCGTGCGCTTCTGGTAGGGCTCCGGCGCCTTGACCACGCCGAGGTCATGCAAAAACAGGTGCCAGAAGCGGCTGTAAAGCAGGTGCAGCGTGGTGTGCTCCATGCCGCCGTTGTACCAGTCCACGGGCATGAAGTAGTCCAACGCCTCCTGGCTGGCATATTCCTTATCGTTATGCGGGTCGCAGTAGCGCAGGAAGTACCAGCTCGACCCGGCCCATTGAGGCATGGTGTCGGTCTCGCGCTTGGCGGGGCCGCCGCAGTGCGGGCAGGTGGTGTTGACCCAGTCGGTCATGGTCGACAGCGGGCTTTCGCCGCTGTCGGTCGGCTCGTAGTTTTTGACGTTGGGCAGGAGCACCGGCAGCTGATCCTCGGGAACGGGCACCGCGCCGCAATGCGGGCAATGCACGATGGGAATCGGCTCACCCCAGTAGCGCTGACGGCTGAAGACCCAGTCGCGCAGCTTGTAGTTGACCTTGCGCTCACCCAATCCCTTTTCGGTGAGCCAGTCGATGATCTTCTTTTTGGCCTCCTTGACGCGCAGGCCGTCCAGGAAGCCGCTGTTGACCATCACGCCGTCCACGATATCGGTATAGGCTTCCTTGGCGATATCCCCGCCCGCGACGACCTCGATCATCGGAATGCCGAACTTATGGGCGAACTCCCAGTCGCGGGTGTCGTGGGCGGGCACGGCCATGATCGCGCCGGTGCCGTAGCTCATGAGGACGTAGTCGCTGACCCAGATGGGAATCTCCTTGCCGTTGACGGGATTGACGGCGCTGAGGCCGCGGATCACGACGCCGGTCTTATCCTTGGCCAGCTCCGTGCGCTCGAAATCGCTCTTCTTGGCGGCCTCTCCGCGATAGGCGGCGATCTCGTCATAGTTTTCGATCCCCGCCTTGTACTTTTCGATCAGCGGATGCTCGGGGCTTACGACCATGTAGGTCGCGCCGAAGAGCGTATCGGGACGGGTGGTGTAGACGCGCAGCTTTTCGTCCTTTCCGGCCAGGCGGAAGTCCACCTCCGCACCCTCGCTGCGGCCGATCCAGTTGCGCTGCTGGATCTTGACCGGCTCGATGAAATCCACATGATCCAAGCCGTCCAGGAGCTTCTGAGCGTAGGCGGTGATTTTGAGCATCCACTGGCTCTTGACCTTGCGCACGACCTGGCTGCCGCAGCGCTCGCACACGCCGCCCACGACTTCCTCGTTGGCCAGGCCGCACTTGCAGCCCGTGCACCAATTAATGGGCATTTCGGCCTTGTACGCCAGCCCCTTTTCAAAGAGCTTGAGGAAGATCCACTGTGTCCACTTGTAGTAGGCGGGATCTGTGGTGTTGACCTCGCGGGAGTAGTCGAAGCTGAAGCCCAGGCGCTTTAGTTGCTCGCGGAAGTGGTCGATATTCTTCTGCGTGACCACAGCGGGATGGATTTTGTTTTTGATGGCGAAGTTTTCCGTCGGCAGGCCGAAGGCGTCGTAGCCGATGGGATAGAGGACGTTGTAGCCCTCCATGCGGCGCTTGCGGGCGATGATGTCCATGGCCGTGTTGGAGCGGGGATGGCCCACATGCAGGCCCGCGCCGGAAGGATAGGGGAACTCGATCATCGGATAGTACTTCGGCATGGAGTAGTCGGATTTGGCGTTGAACGTGCCCTCCGTATACCACTTCTGCTGCCATTTGGTTTCAATGGCTTCGGGGTTGTAGCTGGGGATGTTGTTCATGCGTGTGTCTCCTCTTTCCTCATGGTTCCAAAATAAATCGCCCTCACATCTCTGCTAAGAGACGTAAAGGCGTTGCCTTTCGCGGTTCCACTCTTATTGAACGCACGACGCGTTCCACTCTTGCCGGATAACGGGGGCGACCGCTCATGTTTGAGATGCTCAGGAACGAGTTCATCGGTTTGTGCCGCTGCCTTGCACCCTCCGGCAGTTCTCTGGAGGCCACCATTGCCGACTACTACTTTCCATCATTGCCAGTTTATTATAAGCGTTTGCCGCAATATTGTCAATATTTTTGCCCGGCTGAAGCAAAAATTAATATCCAGGCCGTCGAAAAAGTTACACAGAACCCGGCCAATCGACGGCCTGGAATACTATGAACTGATTTTTCATATTGCGGCGTTTTTTTTACATCAAAGCGCGTACGTTAAAAATGGTCGACCGGTCGAGGAAGCCACATCGCCGGCCGGGATGCGCCGCTTTGAACCACAACAGACCGCCCCTTTGACATTATGTGAAAATTGACTATGGACGTTTACTGGATTTTGTGCTACTATAGGGATAGGGGATTAACGTTTTCTTAATCCAATACATAGACGGAGGCGCCCCATGTCGGAAATGATCAACACATTCAATCAGCCGGAGGCGAGCAGTGAAATTGCCTTCCTGAACCGCAGATATCTCGAATCCATCGACGAATACAATCAACTGATGCCGTACTACGAGGCGGGCATCCGCGAGATTGACGCCCGTTTGCAGACGCTGGACCGCGACTTTGAGGTGC
>CAYQCL010000018.1:0-17500 GCA_964416065.1 uncultured Oscillospiraceae bacterium
ACTATGTGAAGAACATGATCACCGGCGCGGCGCAGATGGACGGCGCGATCCTGGTTGTGTCCGCGCCCGACGGTCCGATGCCCCAGACCCGTGAGCACATTCTGCTTGCCCGTCAGGTGGGCGTGCCTTACATCGTGGTGTTCATGAACAAGACCGATATGATGGATGATCCGGAGCTGCTGGAGCTGGTCGAGATGGAGATCCGCGAGCTGCTGAGCGCGTATGATTTTCCGGGCGACGACATTCCGATCATCAAGGGGTCGGCGCTGGTAGCGCTGGAGTACGTGCAGAACGGCGGGACGGACGTCAAGAACGCGAAGGAGACCGCGTGCATCTTCGAGCTGATGGACGCCGTGGACAACTATATTCCCGCGCCTGAGCGTGCGACGGATCAGCCGTTCCTGATGCCCGTTGAGGACGTGTTCTCCATCACGGGGCGCGGCACTGTGGCGACCGGCCGTGTGGAGCGCGGCGTGGTCAAGATGAGCGACACCGTCGAGATCGTGGGCCTGATGGAGAAGCCGCGCCAGGTGGTTGTCACCGGCGTCGAGATGTTCCGCAAGCTGCTGGATCAGGCGGAGGCGGGCGACAACATCGGCCTGCTGCTGCGCGGCGTGCAGCGCAACGAGATCGAGCGCGGCCAGGTGCTGGCGAAGCCGGGAACGATTCATCCGCATACGCACTTCACCGGCCAGGTGTACGTGCTGACCAAGGAAGAGGGCGGTCGTCATACCCCGTTCTTCAACGGATATCGTCCGCAGTTCTACTTCCGCACGACGGACGTGACCGGCAACATCAAGCTGCCGGAGGGCGTTGAGATGGTGATGCCCGGCGACAACATCGACATGGAAATCACTCTGATCACGCCTATCGCCATCGAGCAGGGCCTGCGCTTCGCTATCCGCGAGGGCGGCCGCACAGTTGGCTCCGGCGTTGTGTCTACCGTTATCGAGTAAAAGAAAATCATGCAGGGTACATTCGCGATGCGAATGCACCCTCAGCTTGTCGACAAACCCCTATTTTCGCAAGAAGCCGCAGCTCCGGCCCAGATGGGTCGGCGCTGCGGCTCTTTGCGTATCTATGGGGTTTGTCGACAGTCTGGGGCCGCATGGCGTTTGCCATGCGGCCCGTTTCTTGTAAATTTCCGGGAACATGCTATAATAAAAGCAGATACAAAACGCGGACAGGAGGAATGAAGATGGCGATTGAGGGAGTGCTGACCTCTGTAACGGGGCTCGAATTGGAAAAACGGCTTTGGCCCGTGGAGCGGCCCAAGGCGGTTGTGCAGCTGGTGCATGGCATGGTGGAGCATATCAGCCGCTATGACGCCGCCGCCGAGGCGCTCAACGCCGCGGGCTACGCAGTGGTGGGGCATACGCATCTGGGCCATGGCAAAAAAGCGGAGCAACTGGGCTACTTCGCGAAGGAGAACGGCTGGGACGCGCTGATCGACGATGTGAACGCCCTCAGGCAGGAAACACAGGCGCAATATCCCAACACGCCCTATTTCCTGCTTGGTCACAGCATGGGCAGCTTTGTTGTCAGAACCTATTGCCTGAAATACGAGAAGGGGCTTGCGGGTGTGGTACTCAGCGGCACCGGTCATTTTGAAAAGCCGATCCTGACGTTGGCGGGCGGAATCGCCAGCCTTCAATGCGCGCTGGGCATGGAAAGAAAGCCAAGCCACCTGCTGGAACGCCTGAGCAGCGCGGGATATACCGACGGCTATGACGATGTGCGGACGAGCTCCGACTGGCTGACCCGGAATCGAGAGATCGTCGAGAAATACCGCAATGATCCGTTTTGCAGCTTTGTTTTTACGGCGAGCGCCTATCGCGATATGTTTACCGGCCTCAAGCGCCTGTACCCCGAGAACCTCGACGCGATGGAGAAGGAGATTCCCATCTATCTCTTCGCGGGCGATATGGACCCTGTGGGCAGCCACGGCGCGGGGGTACGCAAGGTTGCGCAGGAGCTGAGGGACGCGGGCGTGAAGGACGTGACACTCAAGCTCTACAAGGACGGACGGCATGAGATGCTGAACGAGCTGAACCGTGAGGAGGTTTATGCCGATCTGATCGCCTGGCTGGACAGTAAGCTATAAATAGAGCCAAAGCCGCTCCCAGCCGACCGGAAGGGCCGGTTCGGGAGCGGCTTTTTGTCATCGCAGCTGGAATACGCTGCGGACACGCAGGCCCTCGGCGCTGCCACGCAGTACCTTCACACGGCGCTCATCAGCGTTGAGATCGAAGAAGTTGTCGCTAAGAAGCAGATCGGCGTCATCGCTCTCAACGCAGATGTGCTTGGCAAAGGCCGACGCGCGGACAACGATCTCATCCCCCTCCAAACGCACGCTCAATTGCGGGTCTTGGAAGGCGAAGTGCTTGGGCGCGCAGAAGAGCGCCGTTCCACTGCTGACCGTCTCGCCGTCCACGTCAAAGGAGAAGCTCAGATAATGGCCGGTCAGGCTTGCGTCGTCAAAGACGAGCTTTTCAAGCCAAACCGCGCTGAGCGCGGGAACGGTGAGCGTCTGCTCGCCGGAGCGAGCTACGGCGCCGTCCGGCGTGCGAAGCGCCCAACGCACAAGGCCGGTCACATCCCGCATGGTTTCGTTCGCCACATTGAGCCGCGCACTGCGTTCGATGGGCGCGGGATGGAATTCATTGATCTTCGGATTCTGCGTCAGCTCGCCTTCCTCCTCGGCCGAGATCATCACGGGAGCGAAGAAGCGCTTAGCGACGTAGTGCAGCGCCTTCCAGCGGCCGAAATAGTCGATGGCGGCCCAGGAGGCCACCGGCCAGCAGTCGTTGAGCTGCCAGATGATCGCGCCCATGCAGCGGCCGCGGTTGCGCCGCCAATGCTCCACGCCGTAGCGGATGGCGTCGGACTGTAGAAGCTGCGAGCAGTAGAGCAGGTCGTCAAAGCTGGTGGGGTATTGATAGGTCTGCGACAGATAGGAAAGGATCTTGCCGTTGGCGGCGGAGTTGCGCTGGTGGCGTTCCATGACGCGGGAAAACACGTTGCGATCCTCGGGCAGCGTGAAGCTTTCCACTGTTTTCAGACAGGGGAAGGACTGGAAGCCGAACTCCGAGGCATATCGGAAGTGATACTTCCGATAGTCCGTAAAGGGCTTTTCGCCGTGCCAGACATCCCAGTAGTGGACGTCGCCGCGCATCTCGTCGTTGGGCTCGTCGAAGCAGCCGCCGGAGGAAGGGGAGGCGGGCCACCAGAAGGTCTGCGGCGCGTGCCGCTTGCAGATGGCGGGCAGGATGTACTCATACATCTTGATATAGTCCGCGTAGTGATGCTTTTCCTTGGGCCCATAGGAGACCCTGTCGCCCTGGGCATCCGTGCGCAGCGCCTCCCACACGAACTGCTCCATTTCGTTGTTGCCGCACAGAAGCGCCAACGAGGCGTGATGCCGCAGACGCTTCACGTTTTGCTCGGTCTCCAGGCGGATGCTGCGTTCAAAGGCGGGCGTGAGATCGTAAAACGCGCAGGCATACATCAGATCCTGCCAGACGAGCAGGCCCAGCTCGTCGCAGATGTCATAGAAGAAATCGTCGGGATAGTAGCCGCCGCCCCAGACGCGAACGGTGTTGAAGTTGGCCAGCTTCGCGTCCTCCAAAAGACGGCGTGTACGCTCAGGGTTGACGCGGCTTAGAATGTTGTCCTCGGGAATGTAGTCTCCGCCCATGGCAAAGATTTTTACGCCGTTGACGACGTGACAGAATTCCTCGCCCCATTCGTCCTTTTCACGGCTCACGCTCAGCGTCCGCAGGCCGACGCGGCGCTCCCAGACGTCCTGCTCGCGTCCGTGCTCCGATGCCATAACGCGAACCGTGTACAGTGGCTGCTTTCCAAAGCCGCTGGGCCACCACAGCTCCGGCTTGGGGATCGTCAGCTCAGCGCTCTTGTCCGTCTGCCGCTCAAGCGAATAGACCGTTCCATCCGGCGCGGTGACTGTGGCGCTCCATTCATCCGCCTGACCGTCGAGCTCCGGCGTCAGGCGGAGCGTGACCTGGTCTGGGGCGTGCTCCTGCTCGATCAGCACGCTTTCGATGCGCGCCTCATCTATCATTATCAGGCTGATGTCGCGCCAGATGCCCGCGTCGGGCAGACGCGGACCCCAATCCCAGCCAAACATGCAATGCGCCTTGCGCAGGTGCGAAAATCCGGGAATCGCGTCCGAGGAGCACCAGCAGGGGCGCTTTTCATATTCGCTTAACGCGTATTCGATCGGGGAATCGAAGTGGATGGACAGCTCGTTTTCACCAGCGCGCAGGAGCGGCTTGACATTCCAACGCCAGGTAACGTGCATGTTATCCGCCCTCCCGACGGTCTGTCCGTTGAGAACGACGGTCGCCAGCGTGTCTAGCCCCTCGCAGCATAGCTCGACGCGCTTTGCCGTAAGCGCGCCCGCTTCAAGCGTGAAGGAGCGGCGATATTCATAATCCTTGCGCAAAAGCTCAAAGGCTTCCAGCTCGTTTTCGCGCCAAAAGGGATCCGGCATGCTTCCATCTCGCATCAGGTCGGCATAAACCGAACCGGGCACGCTGGCCTCATGCCATATTTGCGAATCGCCCGCGCGCATGCGCCAAGCGCCGTTGAGAGAAATGCATTCCATAGTCCGCCACCACTTTCGATCAGAATTTCTTTGGAATCGAGCATCATAACATTCGAGCCGCGAAGGCTGCTTTCCTCTGTAAACGCGCCGTTTTTTACGCGCGGGGAGAAACAGGCCGTCCGGCGCGCCGAAGGGAAGGCACACCGGACGGCCGGGGGATGGGGATGTCAGTTGTTAATCTCGTCCACCATGGCCTGGAGCTGATCGTAGGTAATCTGGCCTCCCGAGAAGCTGACGATGCCTCTGAGAGGGAGATAGTTCAGCATGGCCTTGGACATCTCGTCGCTGACGGCGCTGGAAGCGACGTCGCTGCTCTCACCGCCGCCGACGATGGTCGCCATGGCGCTTTGCATGAGAGGCGCGAGCACCTGCATCGCCTTGGGATTTCTCATCAGGTCGATGAAGATCGTATTGACGGTCACCTTGGCGGGAACCTCGACTTTGCTTTGGACGGTCACATCGCGAGAGAGCACGATGTCTCGGCTGGAACGGCCGATTTCGATGCCAAAGACGCCGGTTTCCACGTGCCAGTCATGAAGCTGTGTATTCCAATAGGCGAAGGCGCGCTTGTCGAGCGTGAAGCTGACGGTTTTGGTCTGTCCGGCCTCAAGCTCCACCTTTTCAAAGCCCTTGAGCTCGCGAACGGGGCGGAACACGGTGCTTTCACGGTCACTTACATAAAGCTGGACGACCTCCTTGCCCGCGCGGCTGCCGGTGTTGGTCACGTCTACGCGCACGATCAGCGGATCGGTGTCCTTGATACTGTCCGCGCTGACGGTCAGATTGGCGTATTCAAAGCTGGAATAGCTCAGCCCATAGCCGAAGGGGAAGAGCACCTCCATCTTCTTTTTGTCATAATAGCGATAGCCGACGAACACGCCCTCGTTGTAGACTGCGGAATCGCCCTCGCCGCCGTAGCTGAGGTAGGAGGGATTATCCTCCAGCTTGTAGGGGAAGCTCTCCGGCAGCCGTCCACAGGGATTGACGGCGCCAAAGAGTACGTCTCTGGTCGCGCCGCCCACGGCCTGACCGCCCAGATACGCCTCCACGACCGCCTTCACATGGCCGATCCAGGGCATTTCGATGGGAGAGCCGTTATAGAGCACGACAATGGTGTTGGGGTTGGCCGCCGCCACGCGATAGATCAGCTCCACCTGACAGCGTGGCATGCGCATATGCGTGCGGTCATAGCCCTCGCTCTCAAACGAATCCGGAAGGCCCGCCACGATCACGGCCTTGCCGGCCTGCCTGGCGGCCTTGACCGCCTCGGCGATGAGAGCCTCATCCGGCTCCTCGGAGACGATATCGTAGCCCTGCGCGTAGGTAACGCCGACCACGCCCTCGAGCGCGTCCATAAGGCTTTCGACGCGGAAGCTGTTGATGTGTGAGCTTCCGCCGCCCTGATAGCGCGGCGCTTTGGCAAACTTGCCGATGACGGCGAGGCTTTCGCCCTCCTTCAGGGGCAGGACGCCCTCATCGTTCTTGAGAAGCACCATGCATTCGGCAGCCAGCTTGCGCGCCAGTGCGTGCTGGGCCTCCATGTCCCAGGGTGTGTCGGGTCTGGCATTGTCCAGATAGCGTTGGTGAATGGTGAGGATGCGCTCGACCGCAAGGTCGACATCCGCCTCATCCAGCTCGCCGCGCCGAACGGCTTCCACGACACGGAGGTCGTTGGAGCCACCGGAGGAGGGCATTTCCAGATCGAGCCCCGCGTGAACGCCCTTGACGCGGTCGCTTACCGCGCCCCAGTCGCTCATGACATAGCCGTCAAAGCCCCACTCGCCACGCAGAACGTCCGTCAGAAGCCAGCGGTTCTGCGAGGCGTATTCACCGTTGAGGCGGTTGTAGGAGCACATGACCGTCCATGCCTTACCGTTTTTCACAGCACTTTCAAAGGCGGGAAAGTAGATTTCGCGCAGCGTGCGCTCGTCAACCGTGCTGTCGGAGCTCATACGGCGGTTTTCCTGGCTGTTGGCCGCGAAGTGCTTGACGCTGGTACCGATGTTGCGGCTCTGTACGCCCTGGATCAGGCTGGTGGAAAGCTCGGCGGCCAGGTAGGGATCCTCACTGAAATATTCAAAGTTGCGGCCGCACAGCGGAGAGCGCTTGATGTTGACCGCAGGTCCCAGGTTGACGGCCACGCGCTCATGCTGGCAGGCGTCGCCCACCCCCTCGCCGATCCGGCGCAGCAGCGCGCGGTCAAAGCTGGCGGCGCTGGCACAGGCGGCGGGGAAGCAGACGGCCTTGATGCTCTCGTTGACGCCCAGGTGGTCGGCCTTGTCGTCCTGCTTGCGCAGTCCGTGCGGTCCGTCGCTCACCATCACACTTTTGACGTCAAGGCGCTCAACGGGTTTTGTGTGCCAGAAGTCCAGGCCGCTGAGAAGGGATGCCTTTTCCTCCAGTGTCATTTCGGAAATAATCTTCTTAATGTCCATATCGCACCTCATCCCACCGTGGTGAGATCCCACGGCTCGTGAATCTTGGGAACGTCGCTGATCAGACGCTTAGTGTAGTCCGCCTGCGGATTCAGAATCACATCATCTGCGGAGCCGCTTTCCACAAACTTGCCATGCTCCATGATGTAGACGCTGTCGGAGATGTAATAGGCAAGGCCGATATCATGCGTGATGAAGATGATGGTCATGCCGGTCTCGTCACGCAGGTTGAGAAGCATGTCAAGAATGGTGGCGCGGGAGCAGGCGTCGATCATGGAGGTCGGCTCGTCGGCCAGAAGAATCTTGGGTTTGAGTAGGAAGATACGGGCGATCATGAGGCGCTGCATCTGTCCGCCGGAAAGCTCGAAGGGATACTTGTTGGTCAGCTCGGCAAACTTGAGGTTGACGAACGCGCATGCCTCCGTCATCATCTCGATCTTCTTTTCCTTGGACAGATGCTTTCCGCCGCGCATGTTGATGCAGTCCAGAAGCACCGTGTCGATCTTGTTGAAGACGTTGAAGGATGAGAAGGGATCCTGGAAGATGGCCTGAATGCCTTGCCAATATTCCTTCTTCTTATGGCGCGTGGAGATGTCGCGCGGCTTGCCCTGGAAGAAAATCTCGCCCTCGGTCACGTTCAGCAGTCCCAGAAGCATCTTGGACAGCGTCGTCTTCCCGCTTCCGCTCTCGCCCACGATGCTGACCAGCTCGCCCTCATGGAATTCAAAGTCCACATGATCCACAGCAGTGTTAGCCTTGCTGCCATAGCCGAAGACCTTTGTTACACCCTTGCCGCTTAAGCACAGGGGCCGTTCCTTGAACTCAGTCTTCACTCTCATACACCTCCCTGAGATGGGTTACGGAGTGGCCGCAGCGATACGAGCGACCCTCTTCAAAGTCGATCATAGGCAGGGCGTTAAAGCGGCACTGAGGCACCGCGTATTTGCAGCGCTCGGCAAAGCGGCAGCCCTGCGGCGGCTTTTTGAGGTTGGGCGGGGTGCCCGGGATGGCGGTGAGCTTGTTGTCGCGCGTGCCCTCCTCGGGAACGAGGATGGACTTCATCAATCCGCGGGAATAGGGGTGGATGGGATCAAACACCATTTCCTTGGCGGTGCCGCGCTCCACGATCTGTCCCGCGTACATGACCATAATATCGTCGGTGACGTTGTAAAGAAGCGGTAGCTCATGGGTGATGAAGATCATGGCCTTGATATAGCCTTTTTCCATCATTTCCCTCAGCATCTTGATGACCATCTTCTGGCTGGTTACGTCCAGCGCGGAGGAAGGCTCGTCGGCGATGAGCACCTTAGGGGAGAGGATGGTGGAAATGGCGATGACCACACGCTGCTTCATGCCGCCGGACAGCTCCACTGCGTGCTTTTCCAGCGCGGAAACGGGCAGACCCAGATCAGCGAAGCGCGCCTTGGACATCTCGTAGATTTCCTTCTTGTCACGCTTGGGATCATGCGCCAGCACCACGTCCTCGATGAAGCTGCGGATGCGGCGGGTGGGGTTCAACGCGTTCATGGCCGCCTGAGGAATATAGGCGATCTCCGTACCAAGAACATTTTTGCGGACGGTGTCGGGATCCATGCCGGAGATGTTCTTGCCGTCGATGATGATATCGCCGCTCATGTAGTGCAGCGGCGGGAAATAGTAGCCCATCAGACTCAGGGCGAGCGTGGACTTGCCGCAGCCGCTCTCGCCCGCGATGCCGAGGCTCTTGCCTTCCTCGATTTTGAGGGAGACATGATCCACGGCGTACACGTCCTCATGGAAGCGCGTAACGTATTTGGTCGTCAGTCCCCTGACTTCCAGCATTGTCTTTGCCATGTCTATGCCTCCTTAGTCTCGAAGCGTCGGGTTGAACACCTGATCCAGACCGGTATTCATCAGGTTCAGGGAGAACGAGATGAGCGTGATGGTGAGGATGACAGGGAAGTAAGCCCACCAGGAGCCGTTCAGGTGCGCGGAATACAGCATCGCCCAGTTCATCATCAGGCCCAGGGTCGCGGTTTCGGTTGTCTTGGGACCAAGACCCAACAGCGAAAGCTGCGCCTCGGCGAGGATACCGCTGGAAACCTGAAGGATGAAGGCCATGACCACATAGCTGGCAATGTAGGGCAGAATGTCCGTCAGCACGATGCGGAACAGACTGTGGCCGGAGAGGCGGGAGAGGTTGACGTGGTCGCGATTGCGCAGGCTGATGACCTGAGAACGAACCGAACGGGCCGTCCATGTCCAGCTTGTCAGGCCGATGACCAGCGACACGACCATTGCACCGCGCTGCTCCTGTCCGATGGAATAGTTGATGAGGATGAGCAGCACAAAGGAGGGAATAACGGTAAAGACGTTGGTGATGAACATGATGATATCGTCCGCTACCCCGCCCAGATAGCCGGAAAGCAGGCCGAACACCAGCCCGATGAGGGTGGCGATGGCACCGGCGACCAGGCCGATCATGATGGAGGTGCCGCAGGCGGAAACGAGCTGCTTGAGCACGTCGCGGCCGAAGTTATCGGTGCCGAGCGGTAGGGTCTTGACATTGGCGACGTCGCCGACGTTAACGTAATCGGTCTTGCTGATGGTCGTCCTTTCGACCGGCTCGCCGGTCTCCGAATCAGGTTCGGTTACGGTCAGCACCTCGGCGCTTTCAATCTCCTGGATCGAATTGTTGAGGCGCTTATAGTAGTTGCGCTTGGCCATGGTCATGCCCGCAGGCTTGGAGGTGGGATCATAGTTGGCCCGCCATAGGGCCAGGAGCGCGTCGGTGTCGGAAAGCTCCAGGTCGCCGACATCGATTTCCATCGCGTCAAACCACTCCAGCATGCTCACGCGGTCCGCGTCCGAAAGCTGCTTGGCAAGGCGCTTGTCATCCGCGTCGGAAAGGTTGAAGGTGTTGGTAGTGGTATTGACGCTATCATAGAGCGAAACATAGGTGCCGGGCTTGGCGAATGTGCCTACGCCGATCATCTCCAGAGGATTGCCGGGATTGATGAGCGGATAGATGATGAGCGTCAAAAGAATGGCGCAGAAGATGACGAAGCCCGCCACGAATTTGGGAGAGTGGAAAACCTGACGCAAAGTGTTTTTCATCGAATCTTCCCTCCTCTCAATCCAGCTGCGCGGCCTTGACGCGCGGGTCGATCAGGCCGTAGACAATATCCAAAAGGAAGGTCACGACCAGAACCATGATCGTGATGATGAGCGTCGTGGCGGAGATCAGCGGATAGTCCGCCGCCGTAACCGCCGAATACATGGTGCTTCCCAGCCCAGGGTAGCTGAAGATGATCTCGGCGACCAACGCGCCGCCGATCATCGTGCCGATGGACAGCGCCAGACCGGTGACCTGGGGCAGCATGGCGTTGCGGAACACATAGCCGACGATCTTGCGGTCCTTGATGCCAAGGAAGCGTGCGTATTTGACATAGTCAGCGTTGAGCTCATAGATGGACATGGAGCGCATGCCCACCGCCTGGCCGCCGATGGAGACCAGCACGATGGACCAGAAGGGCAGCTGATAGTGCGAGATCACGGATTTGACAAAATTCCAGCTGAAATTGGGGATCATATCAAAAGCGTAGCCGCCAGAGACAGGCGCGACCTTCAGGTTGACGGCAAAGAGTACCAGCAGGATAACTGCCATGCCGAAGGCGGGAATATTGCTTAAAAACAAAGAAATCGGCATGAGGACCTTATCAAAGCCCTTGCGGATATATGCGGCCAAAGCGCCCAGCAGGTTGCCTAAAAACCAACCGACGATGATGGCGGGCAACTGAAGGCCAATCGTCCACCAGATGGCCGAGGATATGATATCGCTGACCTTGCGCGGATATTGGCTGAACGAGGTACCCAGGTCGCCCTTGAACATGTTTTTGACAAAGATAAAGAACTGCTCGACGAGCGGTTTATTGGTTCCGAATTCTTCCTCATAACGCTTATAGATTTCCTGCACGGCAGTGGTATCAGTCATACCCTGCGCCATTTTGCCGGTGATGGCCGCAACAGGATCGGCTGGCATCAGACGGGGCAGGATAAAGTTTAGGATCACAGCCACGACAAACGTGATCACGAACCATATGATCTTTTTGCCGAAATATTTTTTATATCCCTTCATGTTCCCATCCCCCTTATGAAGGAAGCGGCCATGCTCTCTGGGAGAGCATGGCCGCCCGTAAGTGATAGAGTTACGGATTCACAAGCTCCAGCTCGTAGAGAGCAGCAATGCCGTAGCCGTCGGTGCAGTCGGCGGGCGGAATATTGCGGCCGTCGTCGCCAGAGGGGAAGTTGGTCCAAACGCTCTCATTCACAGCGTGGAACAGAGAAGGACGATACATCAGCGAGAAGCTGGGAACCTCGGTCAGGTAGATTTCTACCAGCTCAGTGTACATCGCCTTGAGCTCGGTCTCGTCGGTGGTCATCGGGATCTTGGCGAGGAGCTCGTCAGCGCGCTCGTTCGTATACTGTCCCCAGTTGCCGCTCCAATTGTTCTCGATGCCAACGAAAGAGCTGGAGAAGAACTGGTTGATACGGCCCCAAGGCATGGAGGGAGAAGCGGCGTCAGGCGACCACATGAAGATCGCATACTCGGTCTGGTTGGGGTTGGTGAACACGGTCTGATAGATGGAATATTCGGGATAGAGGGTGGTGATCTCAACGCCAATCTTGGCGCCAGCAGCCGCGACCACTTCCATGGAGGCCTGCCAGTCGGTCCAGCCGTTGGGGCAAACAGCGTTCAGAGAGATCTTCTCGCCGTTGTACTCGCGCCAGCCGTCTCCGTCGGTATCCACGATGCCTGCCTCGTCCAGGAGAGCGATAGCGCCATCGATGTCGTTGCCGGCCCACTGCAGATCAGCAACCGCGTCATGATCGTAGAGCGCCTGCTCGCCGTCCGTGGGGTTCATGAGGGAACGCGGCACCTCCGTAAAGGATGGGCTCTGATTGGTCATGGCGTTGGCGATAATGGTGTCATAATCGACCGCCATGGCGATGGCCTTGCGCAGCGCGACGTTGTCGGCCAGCACGGGCAGATTCATATTGTACCAAGCGGTGGGCATGGTCAGGCAGACGCCGTAGGGCGCTTCCTCATAGTAGGTGGAGATGGGCAGTCCCTCTTCCAGCCACATGTTCTGGATGTTGCCGATGAACTGCTGGCAGACGTCCACTTCGCCGGCCTTCAGAGCAGTCTCACCGGCAGGGTTATCGGCATAGATGACATGCGCGATATACTTGGGAACGGGCAACTTGCCCCACATGGAGGCATCCTGGCCCCAGTAGTTGTCATCACGGATCAGAACGACCTTCTGGTCGTCGGAGAAATACTTGGTGTAGGGGCCGGACCAGACGACATCGTCACCGGCGTCGTTGAGGATAGCCACGGCGTCGCCGCCGTTGCGCTCAACCACGGTGTCGATCCAGGCGGCCTGCGCGACGGGAGATCCGCTGAGGAAGTCCAGAACCTTCAGGGGGTTGACGGGCAGGCCGTTCTCATCCAGCACGCACTTGATGACGAGGTTTTTCTCATCGACGGCCTCGATGCCGGCAATGTAGGGCTTCCAGGTGCTTCCGGTAGTGTTGCCGATCTCGACGCCAATATCCCAGGTACGGACGACATCGTTGGCGGTCACTGCAGTGCCGTCGGACCAATGGGCCGCATCCTTGATTTTGACGCTCAGTTCGGTCATATCATCGTTCCAGGAATAGTCGCCGTCGGCCAGCAGGCCGGTGAGGGAGCCGTCCATGAAGTTGTACATGTACAGCGTTTCAAACATGAGGGTGCGATAGCCTCCGGCGTTTCCCGCGATGGTCATCGCGTTGTTCTGGTTGGTGCCGATGATGTTCCAGCTGTTGACGGTACCCCACTGCTGCCCCGCGAAGTACAGGGTCTCATTGCGCGGTAGTTCAACAACGGTCTCAGCGCTTGCGCTGAGACCCATGGTCATGACCATGGCGAACGCTAGAACGAGAGCTACAAGTTTCTTAGTCATCTGTTTTTCCTCCGTTTCTTTTATTTTTATGGCCCGCTCCGAAGCCATGGAACACAAATGTGAACTGCCTTCTATGGACGGTTGAGGTTGCGCACCGTTTCCCCCACAAGCAGATGTCCGGGAAGCGTAACGTGGCGTGGAATAAAGGTACGGGGCCGTTCGATCGCCTCAAGAAGCATCTGAGCGGCGAGCCTTCCGATGCCCTTGCTGTCTTGCTGGAAGGTGGTCAAACGCGGATAAATCAGCTCAGCCATTTCAATTCCATCGTAGCCTGTGACGCTGATATCCTCCGGAATCCGAAGGCCCGCCTGAAGCAGCGTGCGCATGCCACCCATGTAGGAATAATCATCCTGATAGAGAATACAGGTCGGGCGCTCAGGCATAGCGAGCAGCTTTTGTGTGGCGCTCGCGGCGCTGTTGAGATCGTGGAAGCGCCCGGAAATCACATAATCGTCGGGAACGTCAATGTCAAAACGTTCACACGTAGCGTAGAAGCTTGCGAGACGCTGGCTTGTGACGGCGCATTCGTCTCCATGGATGAAAGCTATGCGACGATGACCCATCATATGCACGTATTCAACCAGCTGATCCATTCCCTGTACATTGTCCGACTGTACAGCGCCACGGTTGTGTACGGAGTAATCGATCGTAATCAGCGGCATGTCGCTGCTAAGGAGTTCCATCATGCGCGCATCCTCAAATCCGGCGCTCATAACAATCAGGCCATCATAGCTACGGTGGCGGCAGTAATCCAGATAACTGTTTATACTGTTGCTGCCTACGCAGTTGACAGGAGAAATGTCATAGCCATACCCCTCAGTAATCTCCTGAATACTGGAGGCAATCCTAGAGAAGTAACCGTGGGACCAGGCGTTAGAGTGTCCCAGGAACCAAAGCAGACCAATTGTGTGAGAACGGTTGGTCTTAAGCGCGCGGGCCGCAGCGTTGGGCAAATAGCCCATCTCGGCGGCAACCGCTTTTATGTGCTCCGACGTGGCGGGGCTGATGTCCTTCAAACCGTTAAGCGCTTTGCTGACGGTGGCAACCGAACAGCTACATTGCGTAGCGATTTCTCTCAGCGTAATCACTTCGATCAGCCACCTGTCCAAGCGTTTAACTTAATCGTTTACGGAATTGTAACACCCATAAAGCACATTTGTCAATCGTTTTTTTTAAAAAAAGGAAGATTTTTTGTTGAAACTATCAATTAAACGCCAATATGATTTCCTTTTAAAAAGGTTAAATTCTTTGATTTTCCTCTAAAACGTTTTCAAAGAGGCCCCTCGGCCGATGCCTTCTACGACGTGAGGTTGAGTCCCCTCTCTCTCCACACTTTGTCGATGAGTTGGGGCCGCATGGCGTTTGCCATGCGGCCCCAGAGGAAATTTATTCGTTATCGTCAGAGCCTTTTTCTGCGGCATGATAGCGCTCCATACGGGTTGCGCGCCTACGCGTGGCGGTCTCAGTGCCCGACTGCGTGGGCGCTTCCGTCTGCACGTTCGGAGGTGTGACCGGCCTGGCGAAGGGGTTGGCCGTTTCCGCAAGCCGTGCCGTCGCGCCCGAAACGTCCGAACCGCCCGCATTGGATGCGGAACCCGTCTCAGCCGTCTTTGGCGCGGCGTAAGGATTGGCCGTTTCCGCCGTTCCAAATCCCGCCGAGCCCTTCAGTCCATCCGTGGCCGTCGTGCCGGCATAGTCTCCGCCCGCATATGGATTGGTATACGGGCTTGTGCCCGCCGTGCCATACGAACCGGTGTACGGATGATTCCGCGCCGTTCCAGTCTGGACCGCGCCGGTAATGCTTCCGCTACTGTACGGGTTTTGGGTCTGCGGCGTTGCGGAGGGCTGTGTTCCGTCCCTCGCGGCTCCGGCTGCCGGAGGTGCCGCCACTGCGCGGCGCGCGTAGGGGCTTGCCGTCGTCCCGCCCGTGCCGTTATTCGTTCCGTTTCGCTTGGTTGCGGCTGCCGCACCCACCGCCGTACCCGCCGCGCCGTTACGCTTGCTTGCCGCCGAGCGGGCCGCTGCCATGCGGCGTTTGTTTTGGTTGAGCGCGTAGGCGTACACTCCACCTGCGCCGCCGATGAGTACCACTGCCCCGCCGATCAGGCCCCAGGGCACGGAGCCGCTCTCGGTTTCCTTCGTCTCATCCTCATAGTCAATCGGAATCATCGTGCCAATGACAAAGGTTGCCGTCGGTTCTGGCGATTCGCTTTCTGTGACTTTGCTGATCTCCGCGTCCGCCTCCACATATCCGGTCTTGCCGTCATAGGTTACGGAATACCAATCCTTGCCATCATTTGTCAGCTGTGCGGAAACCGTCAGCGTCGCGTCCTCTGGAAGCACTGTGTACTCGGCACTTTCGCTGGCCGTCTCATAGAATTTCACTTCTGCAGAGGTCGTGGTATACAGCCCCTGCGGCGAAACCGTTGCCGAGGGCGTAGAATAGGGGTTGAACGGCTCATAGCTGGTCTGGGATGCAACGCCGGTATTCTGCCAGGTTCCTACGTTCCAGTCCTCCACGGAGGTCACGTTCCCCTGCGTCGCCGAACCGGTGGAACCGCTCGTAACGCTGCTACCGGCAGAGGTGCTTGTCGTTGTTCCAGTGGCCTGGTTGTCAGCAATCCCCTGTGTATACTGCTCGCTGTTGAGGAAGGAGTTGAACTCTGACATGGTCATCTGATGGAAGTAGCTCCCATGGACCCAGCCGGTAGTACCATTGTAGTTGATGTTGTACCAAGTGACACCGTCAACCTCCTTGGTACCGAGAATCAGCGCCATAGCATAGCGGTTGAGTGTCTTGAGCCTGGTGCTGGTGAGTGAAGCTCCGGAGCGGAAATTGACGCTGCTCGCGCTCACATAGCCGTAGCTAGACAGACCGTCAGGATCATACTGCGTGCTGCCTGTATTTGTCGGCGTCGTAGTCGTTCCGCTCTGCGTGAGATATTGCTGTACCTCCGTCGAGGTAAGCTTGCGGATCTGACCGTCCGCAATATAGCCGCTGACGCCGTCATAGGTCGCCTGATGCCAGACATTCTTACTCCCATCGTATTCCTGCCCAAAAACATATACCACCGTGCCGTTTTTTAGATAGCCCTTGATCTCGGCGTAGAAGTTTGTGTAGGTACGCATGGGCACGCCGTCATAGATGGTGATGTAATACCCTGCGTTCTGCACAGGTGTAGAGGAAGCCTGCTGCTGATTGTATTCCTCAATCAACGCCTGCGCCTCTGCTGCGCTGATGCGCTGAACATCCGCATCGTTCACCCAGCCGGACGAGGAGTCTCCCAGCACGGTCTGCGCGCTGTGCCAGGTTACGGAGCCGGATTCATATTGACCGGCTACATAGAGAAGCGTATTCACCGAAAGTGTCTGGATAACCGTGCCGTTCGTCGAGGCGGTGCTTCGCATGGCGGTTTGGCGGGTAACGAGCGCATAGCCCTGATAGACATTGATCTCGGCGGGCTTGTAATAGAAGTTGATGACGCTGGGAACCGCCATGCCCGTCTCCTTGACTTCCACCGTGGTATTGGTCATGACGTCGCTCTTCTCATAATTGCCCTTTTTCGCGACAAGCGTTTCATCCGGCTCGATGGTGTAGGTGCCGGGAGAAAGAGAACGCACCTCGTTGGTAATAAGTGTAGAGGTCGTGCTGTCATAATAATTGATTGTGATCGAGCCCGTGACGCCCGCTTCATAGCAGGTGAAGCTGATGCTGTTGGGATAAGCTACCAGATCGCTTCCGACCCGAACGGACTGGGCCGCCGCGCTGCCGCTCAGCACATATCCCGCTGGCACCTTAGAGGCGTCAGGCGCGATAGTATGCTCGCCCACGGGCAGCTCCTGCACGATCGGCGAGCCCGCCAGATCATCGCCGATGCTGTTGACATAATGCACCTCGAGCCGAGCGGTAGTCGTGTTTTCCTCATAGGTGAAGGTCACGATGCTTGGATCGGCCTTGCCGTCCGCCGTTACGATCACCGTCTCGGCGCTCACACTCTTGAGTGTATAGCCGTCCACCACGGCGGCATATTCGGCCGTCGGGATCTGGCCTTCGGTGAGGTTAGCGGTCAGAGGGCTCGATACGGCCTTGCCCGAGGTTGAAACATACTCGAACGTCACCGGCGCACTGGCCTTGATCCTGACCACGTTGAACATAACCGTGCTCGGACTTGCGGTTCCATCGGTGGAAACCGTCACCCGCTCGGGGCCGCCGTCCGCCAGCTCATAGCCGTTCAGCCTGGAGCCGTCCGGCGTGATGGTATGCTCGCCAGGCTCCAGCTCGATATTCTCGCCATAAATTTCCGTGTTCGTTTCCGCGTCGATATAGGCGATGTGAACCCTTGCGCTTACGGGAGTGACCTCCTGGGTCTTGTAGCCGAACGTCAGCGTCTCCGGGGTCACCACGCCGTTCATGTCTACCGTTACGCTCTGCGCGTCCACGCCCACGAAAT